>NZ_JBBOZQ010000001.1:2717768-3035536 GCF_038008685.1 Lysinibacillus sp. FSL W8-0992 | reverse complement strand
TATAAGTAAGCATCTTCAAGTGTTGGCTTTTCTTGAAGGACTAGGGGATGATTCATAATACTTGAATGCTGATTGCCAATAAAACGAATCTTACTTAGTGTACCTTCTTGCTGTAAACTAATTACTTGAACCTGTTCCTTCATAGATTTTAGTTCTGTTCGTGGAACTTCCACTGTAAAAATCCTTCCTTCTGCTTGTGAAATTAATTTTTCAATTGATTCAGAAAAGATGATGTGCCCATTGTCCAAAATAGCGATATTCTCTGCTGTTGCCTCAATATCACTGGCAATGTGAGTAGAAAGGATAACTACTTTTTCCTCACTAATTTCTGAAAGCAGATTACGGAATCTTAATCTTTCTTCAGGATCAAGACCGGCTGTGGGTTCGTCGACTATTAAAACCTTTGGGTCATTTAACAATGCTTGGGCAATCCCTAATCTTCTTTTCATACCACCAGACATCGCTTTTACTTTGACATGTTTATGAATAGATAAATTCACTTGTTCCAAAAGTTCCTCGATCCTTTTTTTGCGAATAGTAGAATCAATTTCACTAAGAACACCTAGATAGTCCATTGCTTGATAGGCAGTCATATTTCCGTACATTGAAAAGTCTTGAGGCAAAAAGCCAACCATCGAACGGATTGCTTTTTTCTTTTGAATGGATATGCCATCCATACTAATTTCGCCAACTTTGACAGGTAAGAGCGTTACTAGCGTTTCCATTAAAGTTGTTTTACCAGCCCCATTTCTCCCCAACAAGCCAAACATTCCTGTTGAAATAGTCAAGTTAATATCATGAAGAACTTGTTTCTTACCGTAATATTGATTTAAATGTTTAATTTCAATTTGCATAGCTCATTCCTCCTTGTACTCATCATAAACAATAAATATCTACAAACTATCTACAAAAAAATCTGAAAGCAATGTTGCTCTCAGATACATGTGATTATTCAAGTGAAAAAATAGAAGTGACAATGGCACCGCCATCTACGCTGTTTGAAAGTTTTAAGGCTCCACCATGCTTTTTTGCCAGTATTTCAGAGATGGTTAAACCTAAGCCAAAATGACTTTCTTTATTGTGAGAGTAATATGGATCAGTAGCGATTTCCAATTCTTTTTTCGAAAAGCCTTTGCCATCATCTTTTACAAAAATACATAAGAATTTTTCATCTACCTGCATTGTTATTTCTATTTCCTTAACTGCAAAGCGCGACGCATTACTTAACAGATTTTCCATAACCTCATCAATTAAATGAATATCATAATTAACTTTCAATTCAGGATGATAATCTGTTTGAACGAAGAGCTTTTTCTCAGATAACGTTTTTCCCAATTCACGAAGATGGGCTTCTATATGAGTAAGTGACTGTTGTGTTTTTTTTAATGGCATCTCGTCAATCTTTTGAATTTCTTGCATGGTCTGAGAAAAATCAACCAGGCGGTTCACGCTACTTTGGATTTTAGTTACCGACTTATTAAAAAAAGCCTCTGTCATACGCCCCTGATGATACAGTTCTTCCATTAGTTCAATATTATTTTGGATGATTGCTAAAGGAGTACGTAAATCATGGGAAAAAGCGGCATTGATTTTTTTCTGCTCTTGGTGAAGCTCAGATAAATCTACTTCTTTTGATCTTAAAGTTTGACTAAGACTGTCTAGGCCCCGAACGGTACCTTCGAATTCATCGTAAGTATTGAAAAAAAATGGTTGATTGTAATTTCCCTTTTTAATTTGCTGAATACTGTGTTCAACGATTTTCAAAGGCTGTAAAATTCTTTGTTTATAAAAGAGTTTTGTAATCAAAAAAACAGCTAAAACACCATAGATTATAGGACTGAAACCTTTGATTATTTCCAGTATCATGATGTGAAATTCGATATTTTCCGGAATAACAGAAGGAACCTGCCAAGAAAAAATATTAAAGTAGCCTTCTAAAGGCTGAGTATCATCCAAAATAAGCCGTTCCCAACCAACACAAATAGAATAAGTTAGACTTGTTGCAATAACCGTAATAATAATCCCAATGAACAAGTACAAAAACAAGGTTCGATTAAGGTTTCGATTTTTGCTAAAAAGACGTGTAATAATCTCATCTAACCAATCCATTTATATCCTTGCCCCCAAACTGTATTGATTATCTCTCGATCAGTTTTATCCATAAACTTTCTCCTAATACGACGAATATGTTCAGTAATAATGTTTGAATCGCCATCTTTATCGTAACTCCACAAATAATCATAAATATCATTTTTTGAAAAAGTCGTGGGGGAATTTTTTGATAATAATTCAATTATTAAAAATTCAGTTTTGGTGAAAGGAATGTCCTGATTGTTCACTGATATTCTCTTCTCGTCATAATGAATGGCGATATTCCCAGAAAAAGCAACTTTAGATGGAAAAGTTTTACGCTGTTCTCTGCGAAGATGCGCTTCTACTCGATACGAAAGCTCTTTTAGGCTTACTGGTTTAATTAAATAATCGTCACCACCTACCTTAAGTCCTTCAACTTTACTTTCTTCATCCGTTTTGGCTGAAAGAAACACAATTGGCACGTTTATATGGTTACGAATTTCTTTGCAGAAGGAAAAACCATCCATCTCTGGCATAGAAACGTCTAAAATGATTAGATTAGGCTCATATTTGAGTTTTTTTAAGCCTTCACTTCCATTTTGTGCGGTATAAACAAGATAACCAAGTAGCTGAAAATAGTCTTTCAAGGTATCCAATAGATCTTTTTCATCGTCAATAATCAGAATTTTTTTCATTGTTATACTCCCAAATATAGGTTCTTAAGTATATTAACAATAACACAATAAAAAATGAAATTCTCAAATGGTCTCCTTTTTGTCCCCTATAGCACCCATCCATTTAAAGAAAAAAAGCAACCGACTTTTCGATTCCATTTTTAAAAATGGTCGGTTTTTGGTCGGTTGCTCTTATTCTTATTGTTTTATGCTTGCTTTAAACCTTGATTTATCAACTACTCTTGAATAGCAGCTTCTAAAGCAACAACGATCATGTCGTTGAATGTTGTTTGACGTTCTTCAGACGTTGTTACTTCGCCTGTAATAATGTGGTCACTTACTGTTAAGACAGAAAGAGCTTGGCGGCCAAATTTCGCTGCTAATGTGTAAAGTGCTGCAGATTCCATTTCAACTGCTAATACGCCGTATTTAGCTAGCTTTTCATTTTGGTGCTCATCTGAGTAGAACAGGTCAGCTGTGAAGATGTTACCAACTTGAAGGCTTAAACCTGCTTCTTTCCCAGCATTATACGCTTTTAATAATAAGTCAAAGTTTGCGATCGGTGCAAAGTCAATGTTGTTACCCCAAATAATTTGATTCATACGAGAATCAGTTGTTGCACCTTGAGCTAAAATAACGTCACGTACTTTTACATCTTTTTGAATTGCACCACAAGTACCTACACGAATTAATTTTTGTACATCATATTCTTGCATTAATTCTGTTGCGTAAATAGAAATGGAAGGCACACCCATACCAGTACCTTGTACAGAAATACGTTTACCTTTATACGTACCTGTATAACCAAACATATTGCGGACTTCGTTATAGCAAGTAACATCTTCTAAAAATGTTTCGGCAATGTATTTTGCACGTAGTGGATCTCCCGGAAGTAAAATAGTGTCAGCGATTTCGCCTTTTTTTGCATTAATATGAATACTCATACTGCAATCCCTCTTTTCTGTCAGTTATCATTATAAATAATACTTTGTTTCACGTATTTACGCAATGCTAGACGTCTAGCAACTCTAAAAGAAAGAATAATTAGAGTATTCCGATATTATCTACCTTGTTCAATATATAAATCCCATAATTCATCAAATACTTCTGTCCTTAAGTTATCTGTTGCATATGTTTCGATATATGTAGATAGCTCATCAAAATCTATGCTTTGTTTAGGAAAGTTATGTTCATTGAATACTTCTTCGGCAAAGCGAACTTTAGCATCCGACCAATCTCCTCCTCGAAATGTTAGTACATATAAATAAAAGCTCTTTTTCATAACTGAAAAGTGCCCTCCTCTTGTCATTTTTACTTTCCGCTAGTTTATCAAAAAAAATACATTTCGTCATAAAATGGCCCATATTTTTATTTAAGTAATTTTTCCTAGTAAGGAAAATGCGAAAAGTCTTTTTCACTTTATTAGACTTTTGTCATGCAAAAATATTACGCTTTTTTATCTGAAAAATGAAAATTTTGTGAATTTAAGATAGAAATTTTTAGTATTATGCGATAGAATTGTAGACAATACTGCAAAAATTAGGAAGGTGATGGCGATGAAAAACAAGAAAAAATCAAGTAAACCAACGAGAAAACGCCCGTCTCTCTTAGATTCTAGCTTTTTTAAAAGAAAGAAAGCTATTGATTCTAACGTTAGTAGGCATAATCTCCCTCCTACTACAGAAAAACGACAACGTTTTTATCATTTAATTCGCGGCAAAGTACTTATTATTTTCTCTCTTCTTATTTTTATTACCGCCGCAATGGGTATATTGTCGTACAACAATATAACGAATCTTCAACAGCAAATGAAAGATTTTACTGAGAAGAATGTACAGGAGCAACTTACCGTTAATCAGCTAGCCTATGAAATTGCTAGATTAACCAACTTAGAACAAGCCTATATAATTACGGGAAATGGTAGTTATTCTACTTCTTACAAAATGAAAATCGATTCTATCAATAAAAAAATAGCTGCTTTACAACAAAAATTTGCAGACCGCCAAGTTGAGCTTGGACATATACAAGCAATCGGTCAATATTATAAAAATTACCTTGAGTACTCGAAAAAGGTCATGACGATGCGTGATGAGCTTGGGCTTGAACAAGCTCGAAAGCTAATGATCGAAGGTACAGGCGAAACGATGAAATTGCATATTGATCAAAATATTGAATCCATCAACAATGTAATGGATAAATCCAATAAAGCTAAACTTAATACGTTGAATAAGCAGGTTACTTTGTCAAACAGTACGTTTTTAATTATTTCAATTATCGGTCTTATAGCAATCGTTATTTTTGGCATTATGTTATTTAAATCATTAAAAAACAATACACATGCTATTAACCACTCTATTCTTGATATTGCCCAAGCTGGTGGTGATTTAACAAGACGTGTCCATGTACGTAATAACGATGAATTTTCTATTATTGCTAACTCTACGAATACCCTTATCATTTCAATTTCAAACCTTATTAAACGTGTTAGCGAACTCGCTGATCACGTCTCAAGCAGTAGCCAGGAGTTGATGACATTAGCAGATGAGAATGCTCGTACAATCCAAAATATAGCGGATGCAAGTGCAGATATAGCAAGTGATAGTGAAAATACAATCAATAGTATGAATAGTGCCCAACAAAAAATGAGTGATTTAGATCATTCTATGCATCAATTAAATGAGCAGGCGAATGCTGTTCAACGGGCATCATTGGCCATGCAACAAGCCGCTGATGAAGGTAGTCGATCAGTTCATCAATCTACATTAGTTATGCAATCTATTGAAGAAACGATTGCTTCTACCTCTACAACAGTTGAGGCACTTGGTCGAAAATCAGCAGATATAACATCTATAATTGGTACCATTACAGCCATCTCAGAGCAAACAAATTTACTTGCATTGAATGCCGCAATTGAAGCTGCACGTGCTGGTGAGCACGGCCGTGGCTTTGCTGTTGTAGCAGATGAAGTGCGCAAACTCGCTGAGCAATCACAAACGGCTGCTAAAGAAGTAACAACGATTGTGACGTCCATCCAAGATGAAGTCGCATCAATTATTACACAAAATCATGAAGGTGTAACATCAGTTATTCGAGGAGTCGAAGTGACGAATGAAACAAACCAGTCATTGTCCAACATCCTAATGCAAACAAAAGAAACGACTACAATTATTGCTACAATGGTTGATAAAATAGCGCAAACACTTGATTATAGTAATGCTGTAGCAAATGATTTTGTGCATATTAACGCTTATGCTGAACAAACCGCTTCCAATACGGTGATGTCTGCTGCTGCTGCTACACAAGGTTCTGCATCCATGCAGGAAATTAATGCAGCCGCTACGGAACTAGCCCACCAAGCAGATAGTTTACGCAACGTCGTCGGTGCGTTTAAAATTTAACAAAAAAAAGAATGTCTTACTCTGTAAGATTAAGTACAAGTAATTGTACATTATGTCTTATTCAATAGTGTTTCTTTTATAATGTTACACATTAAATAAAAATGCACATTACTAAATGCAAATTTTAGTGATGTGCTTTTTATTTTCATTAACTTTCTCATGTACTTTTGTTAAAAGGTTAAACACTTTACAGTGACTAAAAAGAATTTGATGCCTATGCCGAAAAAGTTGGTGTATTGGCGGTACTTGTGTTACAGATCACATTTGCCCTACTAAAATGCAATGTTTAGGCGTAAAGCAAAAATACCCGAACCAGATCAAGAGGATGAATTATTAGAAGTCATTCAATTATCAAAAGATATGGAAAAACGATTTAAACAAATGGGATTAGAGGTCGAAGTTCGAAAAGCGAAAGAGATGGCAAAACAAGCGAAAATTGAATTGAAAGAGATTGATTTAATTAAGCAATATAGAGAGGAACGTAGCAATGAACCAATCACCAAAAGGAATACATTTAGATAAACATCAGTGGCTTGATAAAGTGCATCAGCAACGTAAAAAGCGTTCTGTTTCCATTGGCATACAAACTATTGATTTCCTTGTCGCACAAGGTATTCCAGTAACATATCACAACATTAGCGAGCATTCCAAATCTTTCGACGCCAACGGCAAAGGTATCCATATGAACCCAATTAAGCGTAATGAAGAACTACATGCCTATTATCAACAGCATAGCAGAACCTATAAAGTAAAGAACACTCGTAAAAAGTCAGTATTACCTTCTAAATTTGACGAGACAGCATTAAGAAGGATTTCTTCTGAACGTGATGTAAATAACGCTAAGAAGAAGTATATGCAGCTTTCAAAAGAGGAGTTAGTGAATCGCTTAATAGCAGTTGAACAATATGTGGCTGAAAATAATCAACGGTGGGTGGCAAATCATTTTGAACAGTTCAAATAAATTAAAAAATATGGACATTCGTAATAAGTGGTGGACAGCCCATTCTTTTTCTTACAAAACAATTTCCTCAAATTGTTTTGTATTACTTCATTCGGTATATTTATTTTCGATAATAGAATAGTGGTAAATTTCAATATCTGAATCAATGAAACCCCTTCGTTTCGCTCCATGCAGTGTTTGATACATATTCTCTCTACCAACAGGGTTGTCCGTATGAATATATATTTTATTTGCCCATAATCCTTTTTCGCAAATATATTTTACTAAGTCATAACCTGTTGGCAATAGTTTACCTTGTAGATCTTCTCCTAAATTATGGTCAAGAGAAAGTATATCTACTTCGTGAGTTTCAAGTAAGTGAATGGCTTCTTAAAACGTTCTTGCCACGACAAAACCGATCGGACAATCTCTTAATCATCCACATATACATTAATCATAATAGTAATTCCTTTCTCCACGATATGTTTCAAATACGCAGTGAAATATAATTTTTAAAAATTAGTTTCCACTACTTGTTACGAATAGCCAAAGATATTAACGCTCGGTCTAAAGACCTCACTACGCCTCCAGCTGTGGGCTACGTCCCCCTCAAGAAACAAACGTACGTTTCTGTTTATAGTATACATACTATACGATATTTTTAACAGATATTTCCAACATATAATTACCGAATATAATATGCATAGGAAAAGAGGATATATGCTCATATATTGAACATAATATCCTCTTATTAGTTTAGTCTATATAAATTTGTAATAAAGTTTAATTAATATCTTCCCTTCTCTGTAAATTTCTTAAAGGTTAGATGATTCTTTATTGGATATTTATGTTAATGTAACTATAAAGATTGTGATGAAATGTACTTAAACTAACGGTGCAGATTAGTCCAAGAAGTTATAAAGTAATATAGATTCATTTGTGGTAAAATATGTTATTGTTACAAACTAAAGAAAAATGGGGGTTTTTACATGAAAAGGAAGTTAGTCTTCACCTTTGGTTTAACAGGAGTTTTAGCATTAACAACTGGTTTTGCAAAAGACTTGCAAGGCACAAAGGTATCAGCAGAAGAACAAACAGACATTACTACGGTTATAACAAAAGAAGAACAAAATATGGTAGAAAATCTGTCAGCTAAAAAGGGATTTGTACCACAAGAAAATGGAACTGGCTTCATTTTTATAGAAGAGGAGCCAACTGAAAGGAAGGATATTACCACTGTTATTACAGCAGAGGAACAAAAAATGGTGGAAAAAATGCCCGTAATAGAAGGATTTGTACCACAAGAAAATGGAACAGGTTTCTTTTATATAAAAGAAAAATAATTGTTAAAATAAGATTGCATTTCTGTTATAAGCAGGAATGCTTTTTCACTAACGGGGGCTTTAATTGAAGATTCGAATCCAGAAATAATCAATCTTTATTATAAAAATCAAACTAGATAAATAAAGAACCAACTGTTTTGATCAAACTTTGTTTCAAAACAGTTGGTTTCTTTCTGTATAAAATCAGCGTTTGCAACTTACTTTTAATCGAACTTTATTCAAAAGCTACATTACGATTCAATCGTAAAGGGTTTTTTCTTTAACGTCATGTTCAATAATTGTTCGAATCTTATGTCCATCTATTATAGTAGATGAAGCTATTTGACCAAAAGTATGTGCATAATCTTCTATTATTTTCGAAATTAAATTTTTGAGGATAAATAAATTATTAAAGAATGTGTTATCGATTAACCCATCTTCATATTGCCATTCGGTATAACCAAAAAATTCTGCAATGTCACTTATTTCCCAAAAACGGTCAAAGGTTGAATGAATAGTGGAATTTACAAAGCAGACAATTGGAACATCGAACTCCAAAATGTAATACTTGCAGTTCTCTTTTTTAGCCCATGAATCCTGTAAATAAAATAAAGGGACATTATCAAGATATTTAACTATATTTTCAATCGTATTCAATATCTCTGGGGAATATCTAACTGAGTCATAATCGTATATTTTCTTTAAATCGCCATCTAAAAACACTTCTGTTTCGCAATCATCATAATACAATTTCAAATACAGTAAATCCATTGCTTTGTGATAATAATCATCTTTTAAAGTAGGATTAGTTTCGTATAAGTCATAACTATTACATCTCTTATATTCTTCTTCAATATTATTTTTTCGATAAGAATAAATAGGGAAAACTTGATTTTTGTAAATGAATTTCTTTTCACTTACGTTAATAGAAATTCCATATGAAAACAAGAATGTGCTTAAGGTCGTTTCTTCTTCTAACATTCTCTTAAGATTCAAAAGCCCCTTATTACGTATAGAATCTAAATTGTCGTTAGTAGTTGTTGCGTGTCTACAAGTCAAAAGGGTTTCTGGATGATATGTATAGTTTAAATCAATTTTTAAATCTTCTATTAGATCTATGAGGTTGTAATTCTTATCTATTCTATTAAGTACACTTTCTATATCCAAATCAAAATAATTAGCCAACCCTTTAGCTGCGTCCATTGAATTTTTCATTTCAAAAAAATTTAAAACAAACATAAAAATCCCCCTCTATATTAGTTACTTTAAATGTATTATATACATTTTTAAACAACTAATATAGAGGGATTAAAATGTGTAACATTCTATTGTCTTTGATTAATTACAATAAGAAACTAAAAGAACTTGACTTTTAATAAAACCGCAGAGGCATTCTTTTTTATTTGCAAAGTTTCTCTTCAAAACGAGGTTGGGACAAATAAGAAAAAGTGTTAGAATGACTACAATCAATCTAACACTTTTTTGCAGTGACCGTTGTCCGCTACGGCAAGCATTTCCGATAGTTTACCGGCGTTTCACAGACTTTTAACGGCGATTTTTTCTGTCTAACCGGCGATTTGCGAGCTTCTATCGGCGATTTACCTAAGTTTACCGTAACTTGCTTACGTACTTTTTTTATTATTTAAATAATGATAAATATTCAGCGTAGCCTTCTTTTTCTAAATCAGCTTTCGGGATAAAACGAAGTGATGCAGAGTTGATGCAATAACGTAAGCCACCTAACTCTGCTGGACCATCTGGGAAGACATGTCCTAAATGAGAATCCGCGTCCTTGCTTCGTACTTCAACACGGCGCATGCCATGGGATGTATCAAAATGCTCTATAACTTGTTCTTGTGCAATCGGCTTTGAGAAAGCTGGCCAACCACAGCCTGCGTTGAATTTATCGTGCGAGCTAAATAATGGCTTGCCTGAAACGATATCTACATAAATGCCTTCTTCAAAATGTTGATCATATTCATTGCGAAACGGTGGCTCAGTACCATTTTCCTGAGTTACATAGTACTGGATATCTGTTAGTTCTTTTAATCGTTGTTCTTTATTCATTTTCTATGCCCCCAGTGTAGTTCTTGAAATGCTTTTCGCCCAGATCCCACTGCATAGCGTTCATAATGCATTGGGTTTTTTTTATAATAAAATTGATGGTAGTCCTCAGCAGCGTAAAA
This sequence comes from Lysinibacillus sp. FSL W8-0992, assembly GCF_038008685.1. Taxonomy (NCBI): domain Bacteria; kingdom Bacillati; phylum Bacillota; class Bacilli; order Caryophanales; family Bacillaceae; genus Lysinibacillus; species Lysinibacillus sp. FSL W8-0992. The sequence continues at coordinate 3,024,943 of NZ_JBBOZQ010000001.1, read as the reverse complement.
TGTACTTGCAGGTAAAATTTTTACAGCAATTGGCTTATCAAATTTACCTGATGCCTGTAAATCTGCCTTTGAACGTTCAGCTAATTCATGTTGTTCTTCATCATGATAGAAAATGGCAGTAGTGTAGGATTGTCCACGATCAAAAAATTGTCCACCTGCATCTGTTGGATCAATTAACGTCCAAAATGTAGCTAATAATTGCTCATATGAATAAATATCATCATCAAACGTAATTTGAACCGCTTCTACGTGGCCTGTCGTTTCCGAACAGACTTGTTCATAGGTTGGATTTTCAACATGTCCACCAGTGTAACCAGAAACTATAGCTTCAATGCCAGGTGTTTCATCGAATGGCTTGACCATACACCAAAAACAGCCACCTGCAAATGTTGCCTTTTTCATTGCCATTTATATTCACTCCTTATTCTCCAGGGACGATGATTTCTAATAAGATTTTATCGTTTGGTAAGTCTAATTCCTTCGCACGTACACGAGACCCTGATGCAATATTCACTCGCGATAAGTCAATATAAATTTCAGCCTTATTCGGATTAACAGTAATCCACGAAGGGAAATCCACCGAATCTCTCATAATTTTCATTGTCGTCTCCGGTGGAATATTTAATAACCCCACATTCATCCCTGTTTGCTTTAAAATAATATTACCCTTATCATCGACAATAGGCTCAAAATTCATTGAAATTGGAATTTCTGTATAAAAAACAGTTAATTTGCTACGTAACTCAATATCATCCCCAATGGAAAAATCTAATGGGAGTGGCGAGCCTTTTGCACTGTCTTTTAAATATTTCTTCGTAATTGACTCTAACTCTTTCGTAGTCGTTTGGACAACTAGTACATTTCCTGTTATTTCAGTATCACTGTCTGAGCTCTTTGCTAAATCATATCCATCTACTGGTTTCGTTGCTAAATAAACGACGAGGAGGATTGAAAGAAGAACCATACCTGCTAACGCAAAAAATGCGAATTTCCATTTATTCATTTAGTCACTCCTCGAAGCCTATTTCCTTATTAATTTTTTGTTCCATTTTACATTGCTCCATTGCTGCTAATATTCGCTCAGTCATTTTATCATAGCCTTTTGCATTAGGATGGAAAAAATCTGTATGATAGACCAGTTCTTGATTTGAATCGAACAAGTCTTCAACTGAGACATAGCAAGCATTTGAATCTTTACTTGCAATTTTTTTAATGACATTATTCCATTCTGTAATAATTGTATCAAATTCATTTGCCTCATTTGTGACAATCGAGAAAGGATTATAAAATCCAATGAGTAATAAAGGCACGGTTGGATTTTTTGCCCTTATATTATCAATAATTTTACCGTAACGATCCTCATAGGTTAATAATTCCTTATCAAACGCATCTCGTTTTAAATTAAACAGATCCTGTTTGACTACTTTCATTACATCATTTCCACCCATAGTTAATGAAATAAACTGTGCTTGTTGTAACTCTTCATCATAATGCCCTTTTTTGATTAATTTTAATAGCTGATCACTCCGTCTTCCCCTTTTTCCTCGATTATCAACATCCACTTCTGAAATCGAAGTCCAAGCTAGCATCGAATCTGCTAATCTTCCAACATAACCGTCTTGACCATACTCATCCCCGACACCATCTGTTAGTGAATCCCCAAGTGCCAAGTAATGTAGTTGTTTTGCGTTATCATCATCAATTTGCCGTAAATTCTCTTCTGAAGGTTCAAAAAAATGTTCAAAAATTTGCGTCAATACATTACTAGAAGGTTTTGCCTCCTCTTCTGCTTGTTGCTCATCCTGTCTCATATCTTGCTCCGTCTCTGCCTGCTCACTTTCTTTATCTGCAGGTGCATTCGGTTCATCTATTGATATTGCACAACCACTTAGTACTAAGACGATCAAACATGACAAAATAATTCGCCAGCTGCCCATTTGACCACCTTCCATCATTTACTGTTAGTTCTATTATAATTAGTTGTCGCTACAATGAAAAGTGACGATGCTTCAGTTTATCAAGAAAATGCAAGCATAATCATCACATTACCTGTATACGATTTTTACAACTAGCCACGTAAAGCGTTAAAAAGCTACTACAATTACTTATGTAGCAGCTCTTGTCAATTATTCTGAAAAATAGATAAAACCTATTGCACCTGGTCCAGTATGTGTAGAAATAATCGGTGACGTAAAAGCGATTTCAACATCATTAAAGCCTGTTCCTTCAACTAGCTCTTTTAATGGAGCGCCCATTGTTGTCAAACCGTCAGCATGTGAAATACCTACAGCCTTAACTGTTTTACCAGCAGTATCCGCTTGGAATTGTTTGAATAAGTAGTTCACTACCTGTTTATGACTACGAACTTTTGATACAGGGTTATATGCTCCACCTTCTAGGTTCGCAATGACTTTAATGTTTAGCAAAGAACCGATAAATCCTGTCCCTTTACCTATTCGACCGCCTTTAATTAAATTTTCAAGTGTGTCAACGATTACATATAAATGTGTATTGTCACGCACCTTGTCTAAACGTGTGACGATTTCTTCAACAGTCGCTCCAGCATCACGCATTTTAATAGCCTCTCTTAATTGAATAGCAAGGCCAATTGCGATAAAACGAGAATCAATGACCGTTACATCTGCATCTGTCATTTGTGCAGCTTGTCGAGCTGATTCAACTGTCCCACTCATTCCACCAGTCATATGAATAGAAAGTATTTGGTCGCCATCTTTGCCAAGCTCGTCATATAGTTCTTTAAACTTCCCTGGTGCAGGCTGCGAACTTTTCGGCAATTCTTTCGCATTTTTCATTAAGCCTAAAAAAGGTTGTGGATCTAAATCTACACCATCTATATATGTTTTCCCATCAATTTGAATTGTTAACGGTACTATATGTATACCGTGTTGCTCTACTTCTTCTTTTGTTAAATCACAAGTTGAGTCCGTTACAATATGAATTCGTCCCACTTCGACACATCCTTTAACATCATTGAAATTATTATATAGACTAATGTTTCCATATGTAAACATGACATTTGTCATCTCAAGTGTCTATTTCAAGTCTTTTTCATTTCCACTTCCTTCGCTACTATAGCCTTTTTTCAATAAATTTGTCTAACAATTCCCTCTAAAATTCGACATGACATTTTAGATAAGTAAATATGTGACAAATGTAAATAGTAAGACGCACATTATTGGGCTATAGTAAATAGACAACGAAGGGAGTGTTTATAATGGTGGATTCATTTGACTATAAAACATGGAAGGAAGAATTGTGGAATGCCATTACTCACGGTATAGGCTTACTTGCAAGTATTCCAGCACTTGTTATTTTAATATTAACTGCCGTCCAAAACGGAAGTGCATTGTATATTACAACTTTTAGTATTTTTGGTGCTTCTGTCATCATCTTGTTTCTTATGTCAACATTACTCCACAGCATGCCTGAAAAATACAAATATTTTTTCGCTATTCTTGACCATTCTTCTATATACATTTTAATTGCTGGGACCTATACACCTTTTTTATTGATTGCTATCGGCGGCACATTAGGAATTACTTTATTATGTATCATTTGGGCACTTGCCTTACTAGGCGTTGTATTTAAATGCTTTTTTATTAATCGTTTTGAAATACTATCACTTATTTTCTATATTGGTATGGGCTGGCTTATTATCTTTGCCATTAAGCCGATTTATTTTTTCTTAGGAAGTAACGGCTTTGCCTTTTTATTAGCTGGTGGTCTTTTCTATACATTTGGCGCTATTTTTTACGCTTGGCGCAGCCTCCCATATAATCATACAATTTGGCACCTCTTTGTGTTAGCTGGATGTGGCTCAATGTATGCCTGTGTATATCTTTATTTATAATAATGAAGTTTTTCAACTAAAAATATGTATCGTTAAACAAGAAAAGCACTACGGCATAAGCTAATCCGTGTGCTTTTTCTCATAATTTAGACTACAGCTTCTGAGAACGTCCACTAAGTGGCAAACGCCCCAAAATTCAATTAGTTTTTGCGTTCAAAAATTTGATATTGAAATGTGTAACCTTCTGGTGCAGTTACTGGTTGTTGTGACGAGACTAGCACAAAGTCATCTTCATATTGTGGGAAAAATGTATCCCCTTTAAAGGAATGATTAATTTTTGTAGCATATATTCGATCTGTTATGTCCATTGATAATCTAAAAATTTGTTCGCCACCGATGATCATGATTTCAGGTACATCACCCGCTAATGACAGTGCATCGTCGAGACTCGTCACTATTTCTGCCCCATCAGCACGATAATTGGCATCACGCGTAATGACAATGTTGCGTCGCCCTGGTAGCGGTCTACCAATCGACTCAAATGTTTTACGTCCCATTATCATTGGTTTACCCATCGTTTTTTCCTTAAAATATTGTAAATCCCCAGGTAAATGCCAAGGCATACCGTTTTCATATCCAATGACATTATTATTATCATGCGCTACTATTAATGAAATCATAATTACCCTCCAAGTTATATCATTCATCCTATTATAAACATAATTTTACTTTACTATCGGAATATTTCTGCTCATTATTAAAATAAATTACTTCTTCGACGTTAAATCATAGTAAATTTATAAGAATAGTTTATAATAAGAGATAACAATAAAAATTTCTAAAGGATGATGTTATGACACGTTTAACAAAAGAGGCCGTTTGCTATATTCAAGCTACGGATTTAAAACCACATTATTATGAAATGACACCACAGGAAGCAAGAGTTATGCGCGCAGTTCCAACTTGGCAATCTGTCCATACGCCTCACCTCGCATCGATGGAGGATCGAAAAATATCTATGCGAGATGGACAAGAGATTACTATTCGCCTTTACATTCCGGAACACGCAAAAAATTTACCGGTTATTATTTATTATCATGGTGGTGGATGGGTATTTGGCGATTTAGGGTCAGCGGATGCCGGTTGTCAGTTATTAGCTGATAGAGCGCATGCCATTGTCGTATCTGTAGATTATCGCTTGGCACCTGAATACCCCTTCCCTATCCCATTAAACGACGCATATGATGGGTTACTGTGGATATTTGACAATATTGCGGCGTTCGGTGGTGATAACACCCGAATAACGGTCGCTGGTGATAGTGCTGGTGGTAACCTCGCAACGGTAGTTTCTTACTTAGCAGCGATGTTTGATGGACCCACTATTACTTCACAAGCACTTATTTACCCTGTAGTAAATCTTGATTTTACGACTGCTTCTTATAGTGCTTACGGAGAACATTTTGGTTTAGATAAGCAAGGTATGCAATGGTTTGCTGAGCATTATACAAAGCCAAATCATTTTAAAAACCCACTCGTTTCACCTTTGCAAATTGAAAATTTTGGCGTACTTCCAAAAACAATAATTATCGCTGCTGAAGCAGATGTACTTTACGATGAAGGACTTGCTTACGCTAAAAAATTAGCGGATGCAGGCGTGTATGTGGAACATGTCCAAATGGCGGGTTTGATTCATAGTTATTTCAGTAAAATGGAGTTTTTCGAAGCTGCTACAATTGAAACAGCTGAAAAAATTGCGACATTCGTCAAATAAGTTTGTGTAATGCTACTAAACAATGCGATAATAGAGCAAAATGTTTTTTAAAGGATGACAACATGACACAAACGATTGCATTACAAATTAATAATCAATATGCAAGCCCATTAAAAAAAGGCTACCCACTAATCTTAAAGGAAGCAGTCGATACTCGAAAACTGCCTACTGAAGAAGGTGCAGTACTTCGTCTATTAGATATTCATAATCGCTTTATCGGCACTGGCTATTATGGTATCCAAAATAAAGGCATCGGCTGGCTGTTAACTACGGATGCTAATGAAGAAATTGACAAGGCGTTTTTTGCGAAAAAAATAAGCAAGGCGCTACAAAATCGTGAAGCATTTTTCAATAACCCTAATACTACGGCATTTCGTGCTTTTAACGGCGAAGGTGATGGAATTGGGGGCATGACAATCGATTTCTTTGAAGGTTACTATATGGTGAGCTGGTATAGTGCAGGTATTTATTCATTTAAAGAAGCCATTTATGAGGCACTTTCAGAAATAGTCAACTTTAAAGCAATTTATGAGAAAAAACGTTTTGATAGTAAAGGGCAATATATTGAACAGGACGATTTTGTTATGGGTACACCTGGTGAATTCCCACTTATCGTGAAGGAAAATGGTATGAATTATGCTGTTCATTTAAATGATGGTGCCATGACTGGTATTTTCCTCGACCAACGTGAAGTGCGACTTGCCATTCGTGAACGCTATTCTCAACATAAAACCGTGTTAAATACATTTTCTTATACAGGTGCTTTCTCAGTAGCAGCAGCACTTGGTGGCGCCACGAAAACTACAAGTGTCGATGTAGCCAAACGTAGTTTAGCCAAAACAATCGAGCAATTTAGTGTCAACAATATTGACTATGAAGCACAGGACATTAAAGTAATGGATGTATTTCATTATTTCAAATATGCACAGCGTCATCAGTTGAAATTCGACCTTGTCGTATTAGATCCGCCTAGCTTTGCGCGCACAAAGCAAATGACGTTTTCAACAGCAAAGGACTATCCTAAATTATTGATGGATACAATCGCTATTACTGAAAAGAATGGTATTATTGTTGCCTCTACAAACAATGCAAGCTTTGGCATGAAAAAGTTTAAAGGCTTTATTGACCAAGCGTTTAAAGAAACGAATACTCGCTATAAAATCGTTGAAGAATATGGTTTACCAAAAGATTTCCGTGTGCCGCGTGAGCATCCTGAATTCAATTACTTAAAGGTTGTTTTTATTGAAAAATTAAGCTAAAAAAGAGCGACTCTCAGAAAGTCACTCTCAGACTGTAGACAAAGTCGAATTTTCCAACTTTGTCTACTATTTTTTTGAATCAAGTTTCCATTACTTTGTTAAAAAAACGAAAATATAACCTAAAAACATGAGGATAAAAAAACTAAAGAATGTGATGATATTCCCTATAATTAAAATTTTAGATTTAGCGCATACGGCTAAGACAATACCTATGCCTGATAATACAAACGTGAAAATCCATAAAGTTGAAGCTTTTTGAAACACAATATTTGGTACCCAAAGTAATAAAGAAATAATAATCGTACTTACAGCTAAAGCTTTCACCATTTTAACCATTCCTTATTTCAACGGATTACATAAATTGTTATTAAAATATATTTTTATCGCAGAAGCAAATAGTTTTTCTTTGAGTCCCATTCTATGAAAATTTCTATCTATATAAGCAACAAGCTCCCAATCACATGAACAGCTAAAATACCCTTTATCTTCATAGCACATATCATGCATTTGACAACCCCTATCTAATACATCTTGTGGAGGGCCAGAACCATGTCCAGGGCCACACCAATTCCCCCAAATAGGTAACCCTTTTCTAGTACTCATTGTAGTGTTTGCTTGATAGTTAGCATAACTCTTACTAATGCGATTCACCATCAAACTAATTTCAATATATTCCTCTGCTAAGCCATCTAATTTTACTTTTTCAATATTAACAAACGGTTTTCCGTCCTCATAATAAATATAAGATTCTAACTGTTCACCAGCATTTAAAAGTTCTTTATCTGTCAAAGATGACTCTTCTCCTGTCGTTGCAAAAACTTTTGTACCTCCCCCAAAGAAGAGTGAAGAAACTAAAACTGACATTGCAACAAAAGTCGAACCTATTTTTTTCATCTAATCTTAGCTCCTTTCGATATTTTATTAGGTAAAATACCATTATTATGGCTCATCAAAAGGCTAGAATAACATTTTATAAAAAAGAAATTGGATTTTAGATTGTTAGCTGTTGGAGTGAAATCTGGATGCTCATGAAAACGCCCAGCGGAAATGGAGGACAACCCTAAGTTATGGTAATGAACCATTATGATAGTATTTAACCCGTCGTTTATATTTTTATTTTATTAAACGAACTGAAAATTCGCAATATAATAACCGATTTTTTGCGTAAGGTTATTAGTCAGTTAATATATACTAATATAAAAAAGGAATACGGTTTACCAAAGGATTTTCGCGTACCGCGTGACCATCTTGAATTCAATAACTTAAAAGTTGTTTTATTCAAAAGCTAAGCTAAAAAGAGTGACTATACACTACTAATTCATAGATAAAATAGACATCAACATACTTATCAATATCTCCTCCGTTTTACCAAGAAAAAGACAAAGTATCGAATAATCAGATACTTTGTCTACAGACTGAGGTTGAGAAATTATTTTCTCAACCTTTTTATTCGTTATTTTTTCACTCAATATTTTCTACATTTAAACACTTAGTTTCACAGTAATAGCCTTTGCCGCCAACATAAACTTTTTCTATATCATTCTTGCTATTGGTTTCTAATTTAACTAATATTTCTGAAGGCGAGTGTAAAACATAACCTTGTTCAAATACATAGACTTCTTTTTGCAAGTAGTGATGTTCATAAAGGTAGCAAGCTAATGCACCGTTGGAAGTTCCAGTCGCTGCTTCTTCATTGATGTCGTATAGTGGAGCAAAATTTCTGCATATAATTCGATTGTCATTAAAAGTAAACAGATGCATCCCGACAACATTATAATACTTGCTAATTTCTTTAATTTTTTCAAAATTAGGTTGCAGTGCATGTAATTGTGTTTCGCTTTTTATAGGAATTAAAATATCTTTTAAGCCCGTGGAGACAATTTGAATTGGGTATTTATTGTCTATAGCTTGAATGTCAAAACAGTCGATGAACTCGTTTGGAGATACAACATCATAGAATATCGGTTTGTTTTGTTCCATAAATATCATGTCATCTTTTATAGTTATAGCAAGAACACCGCTGTTTGTTTCAATCGTATAGCGATTCTTGAAAAGTTTATTTAAATGCATCAGAATCGCGAAAGAGCCAATTGTGGCATGACCACATAAATCAACTTCTTCTTTTGGTGTAAAATACTCAATTTTATAATCCGCAATTTCAGATTCTGCTATAAATGCAGTTTCCGCATAGCCCAGTTGTTTGGCTATTGCCATTTTTTGAGTAGTGGTCAATGTATTCTCCATAAATACTACTCCTGCTTTATTTCCACCTTTATGATCCTTGCTAAATGCGCTTGCAACATAAACGGATATTTTCATAAAACACCTTCCTTCCACACTTATAGGAAATTGTAGCATAGAAAACACGATGTATAAATGTTGTTGGAAAAATTCGCTATAAAGCAAGAAACAAACTATTTTTTAGCATCTGACCTCGCCAAAAATAGTTTGTTTACAGTCTGAGCGTGACTCTATATGTGTCACTCTTTCTTTAATTAATTTTTAATGTTCCCTTAGTTGTTTGCAGTTCACGGTCTCGTGGTCTTGCTGCCTTATACCATTGCAAGCAAAGTGTAAAAATTATTATGGCATCAATTATATCTCCACCATAGTACATAACCATACTTCCGATTTCTGCTTGTTCTATCGGAACACCTTTAGGAGGATGAGCATAAATATACTTCGATAATATTCCATGTCCTGCTAATGCAATAATTAAAACTATTGCTCTGTAAATAAAGGATTTCCTATGATATACAGGATCAAAATAAATGATAGAAACAGTAAACAAATAGCCTGCAATGAATACATGTAAATGGAAAATTACATGTATTAGACTATTGTCGTGCATTAATGTATATAGGTTAGTAGTGTACAATATCCAAAGTCCACCTATATTTAGAAAGCTAGTGACTAGTGGATGAATAAGTATACGTGCTAGCCAACTTCTTAAAATTCTTGAAAGCCCCCGAGCTAATGGGGTGCTTAAAGTTCTAAGTATTAATGTCATAGGCGCTGCAAGTACAATGAATAACGGTGCTAGCATACCCAAAAGTAAATGGCTAAACATGTGTGCTGTAAAATCTATAGAAGCACGATTGGCTAAAGGACCTACAACAGCACTAATCGCCAATAAAATTCCAAAAACAAAACTTACTATACGATAAAATGGCCATGTTTTATAATTACGATTTGTAATTACAGTAGCACTAATATACAAAATTAATATGGTAATAAACAAAATTAAAAAAACTAGTTGAGGATGAATGATTCCAAAACCATCCTGACTAGGACCACCCTCTAATATTTGGTGATGGTCAGCGTTCATTAGTGGTAGCCTCTACTTGAAGATTTTTATTGCTAGTACGAACAGCAAGATAAAGTCCGATTATGAGAATAATTGCAGCAAGTACATTCCAAATTACATCGTATACGATAACATTTTCTACATACCTAATCTGGTGTATTCGCATTAGCTTATGTTGAATGATGCCATCATATAATTGGAAACCTCCTGCACCTAGTAACATGCCACCAACCCATCTCTTCAACCAAAACCCACTTTTACGACGAATATCTGCAAGTAAAAATAATCCTGCAATAGTAGCAAACCAACTAATTGCATGGAATATCCCATCAGAAATTAAGCCAATATCCGTTGTAGACTTATCATAAAAATGATGCCAGCGAAATAATTGATGAAAAATAGTCTCATCTATAAAAGCTACTAGGCCTATCCCAAATAGAAACCCTGACAATAAATTCCGGCTTACATAAACTTGTGTACTGTTATGATTGTTTATGATGGTCATTCCATCCCCCCTACATTTAGTTTTTCGTCCTTATCATTCCCTAATTTTTAATATTTTAACCCAACTTCACCTAGCGTATCATGCTAAAACTTCTTCTTTAAAGATATTATTTTTAACATCTATACCCCTACCTAGTCATCTATTGTTTCCATTAAAAAAGAGCTAGCTCAAGCCAGCTCTTTACTTTTAATTAGTTGTTTAAAACGACACGACTCCAAAGGCAGAAATCAATGAAGGAGAATCACACTTTCTTTAATGCTTGCCAAAATTCAGCGCTATTTGTTCTACGATAAAATTTATGGAAAGGTTCATTTGGGCGAGCGTGTTTCTGATAATGCCTGATAATTTGTTGTAGAAAGCTTTCTATTTTTTGTACTGAAACTCTTTTAGCAAATAGTGTACCCGCCTTTGCATTAGCCCCCATCGGCACGGCACCTAAGTAAACATCGAAGCTATCCTTTTGATAAACAAGCCCAATATCATCATATACAGCATTATAGCAAGCCGATGCACAGCCATTAATATTTAACCGTAGTCTAGAAGGCACAGTTTCCTCATGTAATGCTTCGTATAGGTGTTCGGTTATTTCGGCAGCCTCCATTTTATCTCCATCACAAAAATCACATGCTTTTATCGCAACGATAGGACCTTGCTTTGCTATATATAAGCCTGCTTCTTGAAGCTCATTGATAATTTCCTTCACGTTTATAGTTGGGACGGACAAAAGGATACTATAGGAAGCCGAGTATTTAATTGCGCCGCTTTCACCTACAACCTCAGCAATTTTTTGAAATTGAGCTGGTGTATAATGCTTATTGATAATACCTGGACTTACTGCAAGGCGTGTAAAATTTCCATTTGTATTTAGTTTTTCAAATGTTCGATCTGGTGTATTTGAACGAAAGGCATTCATTGTTTGTTCTCCTTATGAAAAAGAGCTAGCAAGTAGCTAGCTCTTTCGATTGTTATTTAAAAGTTTTCAGGATAAAAACCTTTTGCTAAAATTTCAATAGCCTCTGCAGCACGAACCCCTTCAGAAGCTGCTGAAAGTGGTAAAATGACAAAGCGTTCATTTTTCACAGCATCTGTTTCTTTTAATGCCGGATCACTTTTTAGGAATTTAATTTTGTCTTCTGCTGTTTGGGAACCATAATCAATTACGACAATGACTTCAGGGTTACGTTCAACTGTTTCTTCTTTTGATACCGTTGTCCAGCCCGATTCAACATCGCCAAAAATGTTTTTACCACCAGCAACTGTGACAAGTTCATCCATAAAGTTTTGTGCCGCTGTAAAGACTTCCTTGTCCCCACTATCGAAAACTAGAACACGTAATTCTTCTTCACCTTGTGGTAACTTTGCGCGAACAGCATCAACATCCTTTGTCATCTGTTCAATTAATGCCTCTCCGCGGTCTTCAACACGGAAGATTTTTGCAATATTACGGATATCCGTAAATATATCCTCTAACGTTGGTTTTGTAATACTTGAAGAAGTATGTAAATATGTGTGAATACCAAGTGCTTCTAACTCTTCTGGTGTACCAACACCCTTTTCGCTAAAGCCACTTTTCCACCCAGCGTATAAAAAATCCGCTTCACTATCAATTACTTGTTCTTTTGTCGGATACTGCTCCGCTATCACTGGTACTTTATCGTAAGCTGCTTGTAAAGGTTCATAAATTTTATCATCTAAATAAGCAGTACCAACCATTGAATCTTCTAAACCTAATGCTAGCATTATTTCTGTAACGTGCTGATTTAAGCTAATCGCCTTTTTAGGAGCTTCTGTATAAACTTGTGTCGTATCGTTATTATCAATTGTTACTTCTTTTGCCTCTGCTTGTGCTGGTTCAATGTTTTCACTTTGTGCAGCTGATTCTGAATCATCTTTTGCACTACAAGCGCCTAAAATGCTCAATAGTGCCATCGCAAGAACTAGCCACATGCCTTTCCATTTGTTCATGTTTGTTTCTCCTTTAGTTTGTAATTTTTCATCTTTATAGTAAGAAATCAATGACTTCTTTGCTACTGATTACGAGCACTTCTTGACGCTTCATTTCCTGGTAAAAGCATGAATTGCTGTTTGCTACGGTTCCTGCTTAAACTACTGTACTTCAAAATGGACACAAAAAACCCTCTTGTTTCCAAGAGGGCGGCATAGTGAAAAAACAATGGTTATTCAACCAATCACTATTCCCATCCTCGTGGTGTTAAGTAAAATAATATATATTGGCAGGTATCCTGGCTTAGGTTCAACGTTTATACGTCTTCCCATAGTTAAACTACAGTGACTGTGTTGTATAAACTCCCCATTTACAGTTGCGGGACAGCATCGGATTTACACCGATTTCCCTTTTAAGCAAATGATAGAAACCATTTGCACCAATATATAGAAGTATTAAGTTATAAAAATAGCCTAGCAGAAGTAATTTTTGTTTTCAATCACACAAAAAAATCCATAACTAATAATTATGAATAATTGACTACTATTCAAACATAAACGAGAACTATTCTACTCGAAATGTTTTTTAGCACTATCTGTTACAATAGGAATATAGGAAAAATAGAAATGAGGATTTTTTATGTATAAAACGATTGGTGTGCTCGCACATGTCGATGCAGGAAAGACAACCTTTTGTGAACAACTACTATTCCATACGAACAGTATTCAAACGCGTGGAAGAGTCGATCACCAAGATACTTTTTTAGATAATCATACTATCGAACAAGCTCGTGGTATTACCATTTTTGCCGAACAAGGACGGATGCAAATTGGGGATGATACATACACACTAATTGATACACCTGGGCATGTCGACTTTTCACCAGAGATGGAACGCGCAATTCGTGTAATGGATTACGCCATTATTATCGTAAGCGCTGTAGAGGGTGTACAAGGACATACTGAAACCGTGTGGCAATTGCTACGTCAATACAACGTCCCAACCTTCTTCTTTATTAATAAGATAGATCGTGAAGGCGCTGATGTAGATGCCGTTATGAAGCAGCTTCGAAAGGAATGTTCGAAGGACGTACTTTTAATAGAAGACCCATTGCGTACAGATTATGTCCAGAGCCACATTGCTGAATGGCTAGCTGAACGTGATGAACAACTACTCGATGCCTATTTGACAGAAACTCTCGATGCACAAACATGCCTATTACAGTTGCAAAAGTTGATTAAACAAGAGCAAGCATTTCCTTGCTTTACTGGTGCGGCATTAAAGGATATTGGAATAAAAGAATTTTTATCACAGCTCCCTCTACTTACGGAGACTCGATTCGACCATCAAGCACCATTTCAAGGTGAGGTATTTAAAATCCGCCATGATGGAACTCAACGGTTAACGTTTATCAAAGCATTGCAAGGAACTTTACATACACGCCAAGACTTTACATTTGGTGATGTGACTGAAAAAATAACTGAAATTCGTTTATATAATGGTAGCCGTTTTGACACAACACAAGAAGTGCAAGCAGGAGAAATTTTCGCGGTTAAAGGGCTTAGTCTAGCAAAAGTCGGTGATATTTTAGGTAGTACAATACCTCCTCAGCCATATGAGCTTGTGCCTACGTTACAAGCTAAAGTACAGTATGATGGACAACAGCATATAAAAGAAGTTTTACAAGTATTCCGTTTACTAGAAGCGGAGGAACCATCGTTGCGAGTCGTTTGGCATGAGAAATTCCAAGAAATCCATGTACATATTATGGGGGTTATTCAACTTGAAGTACTTACTGAAGTGTTAAAAAATCGCTTTTCACTTTCTGTTACTTTTGGTGAGCCAAAAATCTTATATATGGAATCAATCGTAACAACTGTAACAGGATACGGTCATTTTGAGCCTTTAAAGCATTATGCTGAGGTACACCTGTTAATGGAGCCTAATATTCGTGGAACTGGTAACACTTTTGTTAACGCTTGTCATGCTGATGATTTATCAGTTGGAAACCAACGACTAATTGAAAAACATCTATTTGAACGAGAGCATCACGGTGTTTTAACTGGCTCCCCAGTGACAGATGTATGCTTCACCCTTTTGACAGGACGTGCTCATATCAAGCATACAGAGGGTGGCGATTTTCGCGAAGCAACTTTCCGTGCACTTCGACAAGGGCTGGAGCAAGCCGAAAATATATTGCTTGAACCATATTATCGCTTTAAATTGAAAGCATCGAATGATTTTATCGGTCGTATGATGAACGATATCCAGCAAGCAGATGGGACTTTTGATGACCCTCTATTAACAGAGGAACAAGTAACATTAACAGGACGTGTTCCTGTTGCAACATTTATGCATTATAGTACTACTTTCGCTGCTTATACAAACGGCAAAGGGTCAATATCGTTACAATTTGATGGCTATGATAAATGCCATAATAGTGAAGAAATAATTGCGCAAATCAATTACAATAAACAGGCAGATCCCGACTATACATCATCAAGTATTTTTTGTGCGAAAGGAAAGGGCTATTCAGTTCCTTGGTATGAGGCAAAAGAAGCCATGCATTGCTTGTAATTATCCGAGAAACCGCATTTTCGAAAGCATAACAGCGATTGGGGATGGTTTATCGGTTATTTAGCAAGTTTTATTGGCGATTTGAATGGTTTTATCGGCGATTCAGCGACTTTTATCGGCGATTTGAATGGTTTTATCGGCGATTCAGCGACTTTTATTGGCGATTTGAATGGTTTTATCGGCGATTTAGCGACTTTTATCGGCGATTTGAATGGTTTTATTGGCGATTCAGCGACTTTTATCGGCGATTTTAAAGGTTTTATCGGCGATTCAGCGACTTTTATCGGCGATTCAGCCAGTTTTTATAGCGATTTCAAAAATTATCCATAAAAAATGACAAAAGGCATCGAGAACATCTCGATGCCTTTTATATTAATCCTATAAAGCTTTTTTCGCTTTCGCAACAAAGTTATTCGCTGATTCCACAATTACGTAACCATTACTATTCGAAAAATCAACAAGAACCGAACCTGGTTTACTCTTTAAAATTTGTAATTGCTCAATTAATTGGAGCAATAATTGATGACCATTGCCTCTTGGATGCCAATTTAAATGATAGTCATTTAATTCTTTCACACTTTGAAGAAATTGAGCGTATTCGTACTCTACATACTTTATTAAGTGTACTATTTTATTACTATCTTGATTTGCATGAACGACTAACGACAACTCTTCTAAATAGGTGTGATAGAAACGCATAACCATCGAGCATAGTAAATCATTGACTCTTGCAGCACTTAAGATGGGCTTTGGCTCTAAATCAAGCCTATCTAAATTTGGTTTAGCTCGAATCGAATCAATACGTGTTATTAAATGATACGGCTCACCATTTACCTCATATACGATTGGATTTGTTGGCATGTACATCATAAAGGCATTCTTTTTTGTTTTCAGCTCATCCGCTACACTTGCTTTAGCAAAAAGGCACCCTTCATATACCTCATTTTGAATCCAAATGATGCCTTTGTTATAGAAAATTTGATTAAATAAACGTTCGTTCCGAATAAGTCCTGTTGCTAAAAACTGATCAACAAGTGCTTCAATGACCATTCTCGTTTTTGGCTGCTTGGCAACTTCAATGCGCGGCAGTTTACAAATCTTCATATCTCCATATTGCTTTTCCTGTGTTGTACAAACATGAATTTTCGTCATACGTGCACCTCTTTTCGTACATATTTTCAAAACAAATGTTTAGATCACATAAAAAGACGGATTTCCTGCTAAATAAGAGGAAATCCGTCATCCGGCTAATCATTATCATTCATCCAGCAACATCAAACATTGCACCAATGGGAGAGATTTGGCTCGATGCCGTATCCCTTTATATCCTTTGGTTTTTATCGTTTGACGTACTGTGACGAACAGAACATTCTGTTTTGTCAACATGCCACCTCCTATTCCTCGTAGGTTATTGGTGTGTACTTGTAACAGGCAGGTCTCCTGACTTATGGTCATTGCTTCTTTTCACCTTCCCATCATTTGACAGTGGTATTTGAAAAGACGCTCACATTTACAGTTGCGGGACAGTGTCGGACTTGCACCGACTTCCCTTTTCAGTAAATTGCACGCAATTTACACCTATTACTACACGCTATTCAGTTGTAATAAAATGTATAGTATCACTAGTATACTATTAAATCACATTGTAAAGTAATGGAATTTCAATGTCAATGAACAGTACAAGGTATCTATTTGGACATACAGATTAATATAGTTTTGAGTACATTCGTAAAAAAGATATTTTTCCATCCAGATCAAAGCTAATTATTTTCAAATATTATTCACTTTCCATCGCTTGAAATAGCTTTTGAGCATAGTTATCGGTGAAATTAAATGCACCTTGTTCCTTGTACTGTTCATCGACAATTTCGCCAGCTTTCATTACATAAATCCGTTCACTTAAATATGAAACTGCTTTTAAATCATGAGAAATAAATAAAATAGCCATGTTTCTTTCTTTATTTAACGTAATTAATAAATCGATAATTTCCCGCTGAATTAGACGATCTAGGCTAGAAACAATTTCATCACATACTATTAATTTTGGTTCAACTAGAATAGAGCGTAATAAATTTACTCTTTGCTTCTCCCCACCACTAAGTTCAGAGGGCAGAGATTGTAATACATCGTTTGATAACTTGACCTTCTCAAGCATCGTTTGTAAATAGGTGTCCGTCACGAATTTTTGGTGCTGCAATGGCTCCCTTAATAGTTCCTTAACCGTCCACATAGGGTTTAAAGCATTACTAGCATTTTGGAATATAATTTGGCACTTTTCATAAAAGGACTTCCGATTGTTCCTTGTGATTTGTTGATTTTGAAAATTTACGGTCCCTTTATCAGGTGATTCTAGCTGCATAATGACTTTGGCTAAAGTACTTTTACCGCTTCCACTTTCTCCTACAAGTCCGACGATTTCGCCTTCTCCTACAGTAAGGTTTATATTTGCTAACACTTGCTGTCCTGTTCGATAGCTTTTATTTACGTTTTCTACCCGAAGCAACTAAAACGCCTCCTAAAAATGATTTGTGACAAGCCGTTTTGTATACGGATGTTTTGGTTGCTCAAAAATTTCTGTCGCTTGCCCCTTCTCGACAATCTCTCCATTTTTCATCACAACAATCGTATCCGCTAGTGAAACTGCAACCCCTAAATCATGGGTAATCAATATAATAGTTGTTCCCAGTTGAGCATGTAGATTTTTTAGTAATGTAATAAAGTGTTGTTGATGCAACATATCTAGTGCAGAAGTTGGTTCATCAGCTATCAAAATGTCTGGCTTATTATACAATGCACAGGCAAGCATACAACGTTGCAGCATACCCCCTGACAACTCAAATGGATAGCAATCTAATACATCTTCGGTCAAATTTAATTCCTTTAAGATAGCGGTCATTTTTGGCAGAAACATCTCTTTCTCCTCGCCCATTCGTAAGGCAGTAAACATATACAATTGTTGTTTCATTTTTTGGGTAGGAGAAAAGCTATTTGTAGCATCTTGAAAAATAGTAAAGATATGCTTTGTCCGTAACAGTAACCTATCTTTTTTTGACATCGCCATTATATTTTTCCCATTAAAGTACACTGCCCCTGTCGTCTCAGCTTGTGGCGGGAGCATTCCTAAAATAGCTGATACGGTTGTGCTTTTCCCACTCCCACTTTCACCAATAACTGCTGTAATTTGGCCTTTTGGCACAGTTAACGAGATATTGTGGATGAGATTTTTATCGTTCACTCGAACAGTTAAATTGTCGATTTTAAACATGTGATCGTTCTCCCCCTTGTTTGAAAGTGCTCCCGATTGCTTGCACACATAATATCGTCACAAAAATCATAAACCCAGGAAAAAGGCCGATCCACCAAGCACCAACGAGTAAATCATTTTGCGCTGTGTACAGCATCGTTCCCCATGACGGGATGGCTGGTGGCACACCAATGCCTAAAAAGCTTAAAGACACTTCGGTAAAAATCGCACCCGCAAAATTAAATATCGTCACGACAAAGATGGCTGGCAAACTATTACGTAATAAATGACTAAATAATATTTTCCACAATGGGGTACGGAACATTTTAGCCATTTGAACAAATTCCATTTCCTTTAAACGAATAAACTCTGAGCGCACGATTCGAGCTGTGACAAACCAGCCTGTGAATCCGATAATCATGGCCATTCGCCAAACACTTCCTTGCATAATTGCTTGCAGGGCAAGCACAATGACCAAGGATGGAATCGTTAAAAATGCCTCCAAAATGCGCATCATTATTACATCGACGGCACCACCAACAAAACCGCTTATACCACCGTAAATAATGCCTACAATGCTAGAAATTACGACTGACACAATGGCGATGAAAAGTGTCACTTTTCCCCCCACAAGTATTCGTGATAAAACATCTCTGCCTAGCTGATCTGTACCGAGTAAATGTGTAAGATTAGGTGCTTCATAAATCTGATTCATATCCATTGCATTTGGTTCAAAAGGTGCCAACAGTGAGGAGAAGATGGTTGTTCCTAAAATTATGCAAAGAAGTGCAAGCCAAAATAGTGGCATCTTCCGTCGTTTACTCATACTATTTTCCCTCTTCTCAATCTAGGGTTGATGCAAATCATTAAAACGTCGATTACAAATAAGCAAATGACCACCACAACACCAATAATCAGAATGGCTCCCATAAGTACTGGGAAATCCTTTACCATCACTGATTTCACTAGCAGTGATCCTAAACCGGACCAGCCAAAGAGTGTTTCTACTACTATGGAACCACCAAAGAATGAAGGAATCGTCACACCAATATAATTGATATACGGAATAACAGAATTCCGTAGTATGAGGTTTCTTATTTGTCGGTCTGGTACTCCATTTGCACGCGCAACTTGGACATAATAACTACGATTCTCTGCCTTAACACTATCCTGTAAAAAACGTGCGAATATGCCCACATGAGAAATTACTAAAACGATTAAAGGGAGCACAATATGGTTTAAACGATCAAGCCAACCTCCATTGCCACGCACATCATTCATACCTGAAGAAGGAAACCAACCAAGCTGTAGCGAAAATATTATAATACAGACAATACCTAGCCAAAATGGAGGAATCGCAGAACTTGCAATACTAAAGATGGATAATCCTCGATCCAATAAAGAACCTTCTTTCATTCCTGCCCGTAATCCTAGCCAAGTAGAGACAATTATAACGATGAATAACGTGAGTGCCACCAGCTGTAATGTGTTAGGTAAACGCTCTAATAAAATCGTTATTACTGGTCTACCTTCTTTTGCAGAATAGCCTAAATTCCCTTTTACCGCTTCACCTAGCCAAGTGCCATATTGAAGAAGAATTGGCCTATCTAAACCAAACGCTTTTTCAATTCGTTCTTGCTCAGCTACTGTTAATGTTTGAGCATTGCCTCCATAATAAGCCGCCGCCGGATTGCCAGGTGCAGCATGCATAATGAAAAAAGAGAGGAAGCTCACGATAATGAGGACAATTGTCCCCATTATCACTCGCTTCCCGATCCACTTAGCGATCATTCCATTTCCACTCCTCGACATTCCATAAGAAGCCGGCGCCGTGATGACCTAAAATACGCTCTTTAACACCACTAATATTTTTATTAATGCCATAAACAGCATCAACATAGGCAAAATAAGCGAACGGTGGATCTTCTGCTAGCTCCTCTTGTAATGCCTTATAGACTTCCTTGCGTTTTTCAGGATCGACAGTTGTTCTTCCTTCTTCTAGCAAAGCATCTACTTTTGCATTTGCATAGCTACCATAATTGTAGCCAGCACTTGTTACGCTAGATTCGCCAGAATAGAATAAACTGTACGTATGGTGGTCGGCATCATATGGACTTCCCCAACCAACCATAAACGCTTGTGTATCTTCAATAACGATATTGCTCCAATCAAGTGCTGCTACTTCTACATCTGCTCCTATTTCTTTATAGCCTTGCGCGACATAATTGGCCATATTGACACGAACTGTATCTGTAATCGGTGCAGTAATAGTAAAGGCGAGCTTGTTACCGTCCTTATAGCGGAATCCATCATCTGCTAATATCCAGCCTGATTTTTCTAATAATTCATTTGCTTTTTCAACATCAAAAGTATAATGTTCAATATTTTCGTTTACATAGGCATGCTTTTGTAGCGGAGAATACGCTTCTGTACCATAACCATGTAAAATACCTTTGACGATGCCAGCTCGATCTGTACCGTAGCTTATCGCTTTTCGAACATTGACATCCTTCCAAAGTGGATACTTCATATTAAATAACACGCCACGATAATCTGCTGATTCAACTTCATACATTTTTAACTGCTCTACTTTTGAAAGTTCTTCAACCTGATTCGGATCAAGTAAGGCAATATCTACCTCACCCGATTTTAGTTGTAATGCACGAACATTACTATCCGGAATAAATTTAAAAATGACTTTTTCAATGGATGCTTTTGTTCCGAAGAAAGATGGATATGCTTTAAGCGTTAAGCTTGTCCCTTTATCCCATTGCTCTACCATATAAGGTCCAGCTCCAATAGGTTCTTGGTTAAACGTAGCCGTTCTCATCTCTTGACCTTCAAAGACATGCTTCGGCAAAATTGGCACTGTTAACTTATCTAACATCGGCGTAAATGGTTCATCCAATTCGATTGTCATCGTTGTGTCATTTACTTTTTGCATCGCTTTAACATGGATAAAATCTGACTTTAAATAAGACCCATTCGCATCATCAAGAATACTGTTAATAGTAAACATTACATCATCTACTGTTAACACTTGCCCATCATGAAATGTCACATCATCACGAATCATGATCGTATAAGTTAACAGGTCATCCGATATGTCAACGCTTTTGGCAATATCATATACTGGTACATTATGTTCATCAAAACGCATAAGACCTCTAAAAAGTAATGCATCTAAATTCGTTTCCTCTAAAATTGGATTTAACCCTGCAAATTCGGATTCAGATGCATAAATAAGCTCATTTGCTTTTGAAGAGGAAGCAGCGGATGGCTGTTTTTCCTCGCCTTGACTAGACTCATTACTACAGCCAGCAAGACTAAGTATGAATAATAAAATAAATACTGAAAACTTTTTCAATTCTCTATCTCCTTCATCACCACAGAAATTTAAAGTATTGTTGCCACATGTTCAAACATGCGATTGATTTCTTTGTGGAGTGTTCGCTGCTCTTTTGAAAGCCATCTACAATGGATTGCATGATCTGTTAGTTTTGTAACACTTGCCTGAATGGAACTCTCCCGTTGGATCATTTCCTGTAATTCTCGAATATTGAGATTCTCAACTTGTGGAGATACAATCCATAACGAACCGATATAATATGCCCTCTCTAACAGACCAATCGTAGATAGGTTCATTTCCTGAGGTTTAAAATGGAATGAATCAAATGCAATTAGAGCTTCCTCAACAAATATTTTGTATTTGGATTGGAAGGATTGATAGTCAAAGATTTCTCCTCGCATTTCTCGACCTGGTGCAATAATTTCACCCCATATTAATGTAGAGCTTTTTGCCATGCGAATCGTTGTATCCACTTGAAATCTCGCTCGTTCAAAAGGAATGGTCACCTCAGGTAGCCATTCTAATCTTGCCCCTTCTGCAATTTCCACCGTAATTTCCTGTGTGCATCGTTCACCATTGTGAGAAGGATAAATTTTTAGAGCGGATTGTTGTTTTAATTTTACTTGACTATCTGGTGCAAGCTTTACAGAGATTTCATTTCGATCACCAGCTACCATGCCACCAGATGATTCCATGATAAAAACTGTGGCAGTTGGCTTATTGTCAGCATACAATTCACGGCTTGCCTTCAATGGCGGCTGCTGGTATACATGAACAAGTCGTGTATAGCCCCTTCTTGGCTCAAATGCCATCTCTAATTTGCCATAATGATTTACTTTTCCTTGATTAAGCATTCACGTCAGCTGCTTCGGCGCCTTCAAGTAACATGTGATGCTGAATCCATTCAACAACCTTGTCGACATTTGTTTGTGAACGAACGTCTGCAAAAATATATGGACGTCCAGCACGCATTTTTTTCACATCCTGGTCCATGATCTCTAGGTCTACACCAACATGCGGTGCCAGTGACGTTTTGTTGATTAGCAGTAGATCCGAACGTGTTAATGCAGGTCCACCTTTACGAGGTATATCCTGTCCTTCAGCCACATCAATTACGTAAATATAGCCATGAACAAGTTCTGGGCTAAATGTAGCCGATAAATTATCCCCACCACTTTCAATGAAAATAATATCTAAATCTTCAAAGCGTTTGTTTAAGTCATCAATGGCAGAGAAGTTCATCGATGCATCCTCACGAATAGCTGTATGCGGGCATCCACCTGTTTCTACTCCGATAATACGATTCTCTTCTAGAACACCATTTGTAATTAAATACTGGGCATCCTCTCTTGTATAAATATCATTTGTGATTACTGCCACATTGTATTTTTCATGCATTGCACGTGTTAATTGATCTACTAAAGATGTTTTCCCAGAACCAACTGGGCCTCCTATACCAATTCGAATTGGCGTCATTTATATCCACTCTCTTTCTATGAAATAAATAATCTTGAAAATAAAAATTCATGTTTCATCGATGCTAGTTCAATACCTAAAGCATTATTAGAGAGGTCATCTATCGTTAAGGTCATGACCTTTTCCGAAGCTTCCTCTATAAAGACAAGAAGTTTATTTAATGCTTGTACACCTGTATTTTGACCGAACGGCACAGCGCGAACAGCATTTTGTACTAATCCGCTAATGGATGCATACATATAAGTCATCACTGCATGATAGACATCTACACCAAGTGCTTCACTATAAATCGCATAAAGTACTGCGTAATGGCCTTGCACTTCTTCTTTGGCTATCTTTTCTTGCCATTGCATTAATAAAGGGCTGTCCATCAAAGGTGCCACTGTTCGGATAAATTGCTTGCCAACATTGAGACTAGCATCTCTCGATTCTTTTGCTAGCTTGATAGCCCCGCAAAGTTCGTCTAACTCTGTAAGGCGAGCACAATCTCTTACTTTTGCTGCATGGAACGCATCCTGAATAATTAAGGCGTCACCATTCACTAAATTATAAAATAAATACGATTTACAATAATCTATTAATTGTTCCTTTGTGCGAATAACATCTTCCTGAATATACGTTTCCATCCCATATGAATGCGTATAAGAGCCTATTGGAAATGCAGAATCATGGATTTGTAATAGGCGCAATAACGAAAAATCAGTGAGCGTGTCCGCGGTATTTGAATGGTTGTTTAAAACGTCGTTCTGTCGTTTCATAGTTCACTCCTATTTCATCTAATAATGGGTTAATCGTATGATCAGCTCGTACGATAATTTCATTATGTTCAATTAAGCAAGGTGTATGGCGATTGCCTAATTCAAATGCAGATTTCCCCATCTCATACATATCTTTCGGTGAAATGACGATAACTGGTTCGAGTTTTGTACGAATCGCAATGCGACGGCTATCATCCTCAAATAATAAGTCACCATATTGTAATGGCTCGTCTCCTTCTAAACGTAAAGCAATATCCGTGCCTTTATCTGTCTCTGTTCGAAGGATACGTTTGCTTAATTCTTCCCACTCAAGCTCTATCCACTCTGTTGTTTTATGTGAATGTTCTTCTTCATTCGCAATATTGCCGATAATTTTTTCAATTAACATCTATGTTGCACCTCTTTATCGATTTTTTGACTGTACCTCTGTTACTGTTACACACTCTCTATTTTTTCTTAAAATAAGAAATATCGTTGTGCCATTGGCAAAACATCAACTGGCTCACATGTAGCTAATTCACCATCAATTTTCACTTCGTATGTTTCAGGATTAACATCAATTTTCGGTGTAGCACTATTAAGCTTCATATCAGCCTTACTAATATTTCGGCAATTTTTCACTGTCCCTATCATACGTTTTAAACCTAATTTTTCCGGTAACCCTTCCTCTACTGCAATGTTTGGTAAAAATGTCATGCCACAATTTTGAGGGCCTTGTCCATAAAAGCCAAACGTCCGACGTCCTTTCATAGGCTGCGGTGTAGGAATTGATGCGTTTGGATCACCAGTAATACCGTAAACTGCAATACCACTTTTTATAACAACTTCCGCTTTGACGCCAAAGAACGCTGGATCCCAAAGTACGATGTCCGCTAGCTTGCCTTCTTCTAGTGAGCCTACTTCATGGCTAATTCCATGTGCTATTGCTGGGTTAATATTGAGCTTAGCCATATAGCGCTTGACGCGGTAATTATCGTGATCTTTCCCTTCATCTTGCGGTAAAGCACCACGCTGTTTCTTCATTTTGTCTGCCGTTTGGAACGTTCGTATTGTCACTTCACCAACACGACCCATCGCTTGTGAATCGGATGACATAATACTTAAAATCCCTAAATCTTGCATAATATCTTCTGCAGCAATCGTTTCTGGACGAATTCGAGAATCGGCAAACGCCACGTCTTCTGGTACATCATGCTTCAAATGATGACAGACCATTAACATATCTAAATGCTCATCAATCGTATTCGTTGTAAACGGTTTTGTTGGATTAGTAGATGCTGGCAATATATTAGGTAATGATGCCATTACTAATTGGTCTGGTGCATGTCCACCACCTGCACCTTCCGTATGGAAAATGTGAATTACACGACCATCAATAGCATTAATCGTATCTTCTACGAACCCAGCTTCATTTAATGTATCTGAATGTAACGCCACCTGAATATCATACTCATCAGCAACTGTTAAACTTTGATCAAGTGCTGCGGGTGTTGCACCCCAGTCCTCATGTATTTTCATACCAATTGCCCCAGCACGAACTTGCTCAATAATTGGTTCAGGATCAGATGCACTACCTTTGCCAAGTAATCCAACGTTTATTGGAAAACCTTCTACAGCTTGTAGCATGCGATGTAGATGCCATTCACCAGCAGTTAAGCTTGTCGCCTTAGAACCAGCTGCAGGCCCTGTACCTCCACCAATAAAGGTTGTTGTCCCCGCTAATAATGCTGTTTCCACTTGATCTGGACTAATGAAATGAATATGCGTGTCGATAGCCCCAGCCGTAGCGATAAGACCTTCACCTGCATAAACCTCTGTGCCAACGCCAATAATCATATCTTGGTCGACGCCGTCCATACTGTTCGGATTGCCTGCTTTGCCAATACCAATAATACGCCCATCTTTTATACCGATATCCGCTTTCACAATACCCATATAATCAATGATAATGACGTTCGTTATTACGGTGTCCAGCACTCCTTCATTTCGCGTATTCTTTCCGTTTTGTCCCATAGAGACACGCAATGATTTACCACCACCAAATACGCCTTCATCCCCGTACGTTGTATAATCCTTCTCGATTTCAATCCATAAATCTGTATCGGCCAGCCGAACCTTATCTCCTACTGTTGGACCAAACATTTTCGCGTAAGCTTCATGTGTTACCTTCATTTTTCTTCCGCTCCTTTAAAGCCACCTTCAATTGCCTTATCTAATATTTCATCCTTATGATGAGTAGAGCCTTCCGTTAGCTTGTTCAATCCAAAAACATGCTGTTTGCCCCCGAACTCAACAAGCTCCACTTCTTTTTCTTCCCCAGGTTCAAATCGAACTGCTGTGCCTGATGGAATATGAAGATGCATTCCAATCGCATCTTCTCGGTTAAACTCTAGAAATCTATTGACTTCAATAAAATGAAAATGGGAGCCAACTTGTATCGGACGGTCTCCCGTATTCGAAACAAGTACTTTTTTTGTTGCTCTTCCTACATTTATTTCGATAACATCATTTTTTGGTCTGATTTCTCCAGGAATCATCATCAATTCCTCCTTTACTGAATTGGACGGTGTACGGTAACAAGCTTTGTTCCGTCTGGGAATGTACACTCTACTTGCACATCGGAAATCATGTCACCCACACCTTCCATAACATCCTCTGCAGTTAGAACATGTTTCGCTTCACTCATTAATTGTGCAACTGTTTTTCCATCTCTAGCACCTTCCATAATAAAACTACTAATAAGTGCTACAGCCTCTGGATAATTCAGTTTTAACCCACGCGCTTTTCTTTTCAGCGCAAGTTCTCCTGCCACATGGAGGAGTAGTTTTTCTTGTTCTACTTGTGATAGCTTCAATCCAATCTCTCTCTTTCCAAAATTCAGAATTATCTTTCTATAATGATTCTCGATATAATTCAGTCTTTCAATTTTCTTACAATTTAGTTTTACATACAGTTTGTTTTTTCATATAATTTATGATTTCGCTGGGATTTGCGAAGGTTATAGAAATGACTTGTTGACCCGGCGAATGCGGGTTGCAATAGTTGAAGTGTGTTAGAAGAGGTAACAGTTAGTCCATTATAAGAAACTATATTAAAAAATTCAACATTTTTATTTGTCTGTGAACTTACAAGTTTTCTGAATAAAAAGTAAAAAAAAGAGACTATTTCACAAAAATAAATTACTTTTGCGAAATAGCCTACTATGTTCGTATATAGAAACATTAAAAAATTATATTAAAAAAATTATTATTTTATTTTAAAGAAGCATTTACTGTCAGTATATATCCCTCTTGTTAAAGTTAAATTACTTGAAAACGATTTGTCACCTTTTGCAAGTCATCAGCCTGAATCGTTAACTCCTGAGAAACTTGATTGACTGCTTGCATAGAGGCCGTTTGCTCATCCATAGATTGTAACACAGCTTCCGTATAGTTAGATAATCTATCCATGCCACCCGCAATATTGGTTACTAATGTGGCTACCTCATTTGCACTTCCCGACAAATGTTTTGCAGTAGTCGAAATATCTTCGAGTTGATTAGTCATTTGGCTCACATGATTGGAAATGTTACCAAACGATTTTGTCGCCTCATCAATAACATAAACACCTTGTTGGACATTTTTTAAATCTTCCTCAACAGCTACTGCTACTTGCTTCGTATCACTTTCAATGCCAACTACTAGGTCAACAATTTGCGTAGCAGAATGTTTGGATTGCTCTGCTAAATGACGAACTTCCTCTGCAACTACAGCAAAGCCTTTACCATGCTCACCAGCACGTGCAGCTTCTATCGCAGCATTCAATGCAAGTAAATTCGTTTGATCGGTAATCGTTGTAATCATTTCTGTCATGGCTTTAATATCTGTCATTTTATTTGTTAATTGTTGCATTAATCCACTCGTTTTATCTGTAGAAGATGAAATAAATTCCATCTGTTTTTTTGCTACATGCAATATTTCTGCTCCGTTTCCTGCTATATCATTCGCTTCTTTAGCATGGTCGTAAACACCTTGTGTTGCAGTTGTAATATGTTCAATTCCGTCCACCGTTTGTTGCATGGCAATAGCACTTTCATTAGCAGATTGTGCAGCTTGTTTTAGTCCAGTTGACGTTTTCTCCATTTGATGGTCAACCTCTTTTACAGCTATCGTAATTTCATTTGTACTTGCTGAAAGTTCCTCTATGCTTGCAGATAAATCTGTCGAGCTGTTCGCAATTGTTTGCGTCATAGTATGAAGTTGTTCTTTCATCTCCAGAAAGGCTTTAGCTAACTCTGATATCTCACTATTATCATGTGTGGCAATTGTAATAGTATCAAATTCCCCTGCTGTAATCGCTTTCGCAGCATTTGACAATTGGTTAATCGGTAGAATTACTTTATATTTGACATAGAACATATAAGACAAAGTAATCGAGATACCAACGATTGTTAAAATTGTAGAAAGCCAAGCTAATGATGTTAAATTTGCCAAATCAATAATTAAAACAACAATCATAATTAAATTTAAAACAGAAAAACCGATAATACTTTTTCTTCGCAAACTCATACTAAATTCCCCCAACTATAATATTACTATAATACCATTATTATAGTTGATTTATCCTAATATTCACAGAAAAACGCCTACTTTTTATTTAGTGGAAAAGAATAAAAAAGACAAGGGCATTTAATTTCTACATACGCGTTTGTAAAAGACACTCTTTTTAATGCCTTTCAAAAGAATTAAAAAAGACAAAAAGCATTAAGAGTTTACTCCTAATGCCTTCTGTCGACAATCAAAGTACTAAACAATTGCAAAGTACTTTTAAAAAATTATTTTAATTTCATCATACTAGAACCAGCGATACCTGGGTGTGTCATTTCATATGGATCTAAAATTAAATCTAATTGTTCTTTCGTTAAAACACCCGATTCAATACAAAGCTCACGAATTGAACGTCCTGAAAGAATCGCTTCACGCGCAAGACGTGCTGCTACTTCATAGCCAATATGTGGGTTCACTGCAGTTAGGACACCAACACTTTTTTCTACATATTCTTTCATGCGCTCTTCATTTGCTTCAATATCTTTTAAGCAGTTTTCTGTAAATGCACGGAAAACATTATTCATAATGCTAATAGATTGAATTAAGTTAAAGACAAGCACAGGTTCCATAACGTTTAACTCTAATTGACCAGCTTCAGATGCTAAAGAAATCGTATGGTCATTACCAATTACTTGGAATGCTACTTGGTTAAGCACCTCTGGCATAACAGGGTTAACTTTACCAGGCATAATTGAAGACCCAGGTTGGCGTGCTGGTAAAATGATTTCACCTAAACCTGCACGTGGACCAGATGCCATTAAACGTAAGTCATTCGCAATTTTAGACATATTAATCATACTAATTTTAAGTGCACCAGACACTTCAGTATATGCATCTGTATTTTGCGTAGCATCTACTAAATGTGTAGCACCTTTTAATGGCAAGCCAGAAATGTCAGCAAGATGCTCATCTACAGATTTAATGTAATCTGGGAATGCATTTAACCCTGTACCAACAGCAGTTGCACCCATGTTTACATCATATAAGTTTGGACGTGTTTGTCGAATACGGACAATATCACGGTTAATTACACGGCAATATGCTTCAAACTCTTGTCCTAAGCGAATCGGTACCGCATCTTGTAAATGCGTACGTCCCATTTTAATGACATGGGCAAATTGCTCTGCTTTTTGATGGAATACAGCTTGCATATTTTCCATTGTAACAAGAAGTTCATCTATTAAATTTAAAACAGCAATATGAATAGCTGTTGGGAAGGCATCATTTGTTGATTGTGACATATTAACATGACTATTTGGGCTAATCGTTTGGTATTCACCTTTTACTTTACCCAAAATTTCAAGTGCACGGTTCGCAATAACTTCGTTAGCATTCATATTAATAGAAGTGCCTGCACCACCTTGGATTGGGTCTACAAGAAACTCTGCATCCCATTTACCATCGATGACTTCTTGTGCAGCCTCGACAATTGCCTCTCCAATCTCTTTTGATAATAGGTGTACTTCCATATTACCTAGTGCAGCAGCTTTCTTAACTATTCCCATTGCTTTTATAAGGGCTGGATGAATTGTGTAACCTGTAATCGGGAAGTTTTCTGTTGCGCGAAGCGTTTGAATCCCATAATAAGCTTCTGCTGGTAATACTCGTTCACCTAAAAAATCTTTTTCTATACGTTGTGTGGACATTATTGTCGTCTCCTTTGAAGTAATACTCACACTGATAGTAGCTAATAAATGCCGTCTTGTAAACAGTCAGTTCAACATAATTCCAAAGTTTTTTTCAATTTTGACGATAATCAACAAAAACCGAGCGCAATTCGCACGCTCGGTAGCATTATTATTTCGTTGAAGAAACAGTAAAACGTTTATTAATATTTTGTGGGTTTTCAATTTCATCTAAAACGGCAATGGCAAAATCACTGTAGCTGACGTAACTTTCACCCGACGCATTTACGAGTAGATGATCATTTCCTGTAGTATAGTGCCCTGTTCGTGGACCTTCTGGATCAAACATTGCAGAAGGACTTAAAAATGTCCACGTAATACTTGATGCTTGTAAATCCGTTAAGTTTTCACCTTGATTTTTTGCAGTAGCAAAGAACATTTCCGGAAAATCTGGTGTATCCATAACACGAACTGTTTTCTCTGGATCAACAAATAAACTTCCTGCGCCACCGACAACAAATAATTTTGTTGCAATGCCTTTGAAAATAGCAATCAAATGACGTCCTACTCTCACATGTAACTCCTCTTGTCCGAAAGGCGCTCCAAATGCATTAACAACAACATCAAAATCCTTCATGTCCTCTTGTGTTAATTCCAATACATCCTTCTCAATCACTTTAATGTCTTCTGTTACTTTAGAAGCTGAACGAACGATGGCAGTAACTTCATGGCCACGTTGCAATGCTTCCTCAACTATTTTTTGTCCCGCTTTCCCTGTTGCTCCAATAACGCCTATTTTCATTTTAAATTCCTCCTCAAATAATTGTAACCATTTTAGTTACAGGTTAATCACAGTAAGACCGACCTCGTTTTACATTAACGAAGTTGATCTAGCACATCTTGTAAAGTTTGTGCTTGTAACTGTTTTTCCATTGCATGCCAAACATCTATATAAACGGCTTCTAACGTGTGCTGAATTTTTCGACCAACCGCACATGCTGGATTTGGCTCATCATGAATTGCAAAAAGTTGCTCAGGCCCTTCAATCGCACGATAGATGGTCAATAAAGACAAATCCTTTGGTTCAATAACGAGCCCATAACCCGCAATTCCTGACTGCGATGTTAACAAACCAGCTCTTTTTAATACGCCAATCATACGTCGCACGACTACTGGATTTGTATTCACACTACCAGCAATATAATCCGATGTTAGCTGACTTTTATCAGATGTTGTTGCAATGAGCGAAAGTATATGGATTGCGACCGAAAATCGACTGTTCACCATATGAATCACCACCTGTTGTAACTATTATAGTTACAGGTCGAGATAATAACAAGTTTTTTGCTCTTACCTTAGCCTGTTCAATTTAAATGTACACAATACATGTTAAGAAATGCATTATGTGAACACACAACTTTAATCTTATATTTTGGACACATAAATAACGAGCTCTTGTTGGATTTGCCCATTTTCTTCATAAAAATCTAAGTTATGAAACTCATATTTAAAATGGCCAACAGGAAACGTTACGCTCTCCCCTTGCGCAGCTGCAAGTATGCCAGCGACATCATGTGACACTATATGTAAAAGTTCCATCCCTGAAATCGTTTCAATAAAAAACACATTCATATAAAAACACCTCCTTTGCCATTATAGCTTAGAAGGTGTTTATTTTTATAGCATTTATTTATTAATATTTAGTTGAATCCCTATACTAAAAAAGTGAAATTTTTAATTAAATCATAATGGTTTCCTCCTTGTTTTTTTTCTTAATTTAATGATAAATTTTAAAAAAAAATCAGTAAAAGTATTTTCTATAAAAAAGGAGGATATTTAGTATGAAAATCAAAATATTACCATTAATAATATGCTTATTTTCACCATTCCTATTATTAGGAGTGTTCATTTACGGAAATGCTTATTATAAAGACTATCATCTAAAATCATCCGAAACGACAGTGAAAGATTTTATAGAGGAATTTATCGACAGTAGCATACAAATAATGCATTTTGAACGAATAGAAGAAACAAATATGTGGTTAGTACAATTGAAAATTAACGATAGTAAATATGGTCATGCACGTTTTAATAAAGGTTGGAATGGTAAACTTAAATTTATTTATTTAGCAACAGATCCCTCAGAAACCTATCGACAATATAAAACAAATAAAGGCAATTATGGCACACTATATGTACACGAATTAGACAGCAATGTTGCCAAAATCAAATTAACAACAAACTGGAAGAATTTCGAAAAAGAAATTGAAGTTGATACATCCGCACCATTTATGAAAACATTTAAACTACCTCCTAATGCAGAAGATACGTTTCCTGCAATTTTTACTTTTTATGATAAAACCGGAGAAGTCATTTCTTATTAATTTAATACACTTTCTATCTATTACTAAATAGTTTTAGAAAAACAAGTTTTTTCATACTTGTCTACTTGAAATGTTATGTATATAACCTAGCGCATATAGAAAACGCTTACACTTTAACTGTTTATTTATAACCATGAAGCCGAATTTCCTCAACAATTTGCATCATTTTCACTATTTGTTCTTGCGATAATGTAGTTGATATATGTGGACTATCGTGTTGAACCTGTTGCTTTCTAAGCAACGAAGCTTCTCCTTGTATATTTTCCTTCAACCGAAGAAATTTCGCATTTCTTGGTGTTTGAAGCAACAATCTTTCTTTCAACACAGCCACCCCTAAACATTTTATTAGAAAATATTCCTATTAATACCATTAACACTATAATAGACGTGCCATTACTTAACCATCCGACTTCTTTCCTATTTCTTAAAAACAGATTGCTTATTTTAGTATTTCTAATCAAAAGAGCAGCAACCATTTTGGTTGCTGCTCTCTTCTTTTATACTGCAATTGGTGCTTTAATTGCTGGATGTGGATTGTAGCCCTCGATGGAAAGATCCTCAAGTTCTATTTCGAAAATTGACGTTTTATCTGAGTTTATTTTCAAGGTTGGTAGTTCCCGTGGCTCACGAGAGAGCTGTTCTTTCACTTGCTCTATGTGATTTGCATAAATATGCGCATCGCCAATACTGTGAATAAATTCGCCAACTTCAAGTCCACATTCATGGGCAATTAAATGTGTTAGTAATGCATAGGATGCAATATTGAATGGACACCCGAGCAACGTATCAAGGCTTCTTTGCATTAATTGACAGCTTAACTTACCTTCTGCTACATAAAATTGGAACATTACATGACAAGGTGGCAAAGCAGCTTTACTTCCCTTAGCACCTGCATTAATGACATCTTCTGGGTTCCAAGCATTCACAATAATGCGACGTGAATCTGGATTATGTTTAATTTGGTGGATAACGTCTTGTAATTGATCAAGACTTTCCCCATTCGATGTTGTCCAATTACGCCATTGCTTGCCATACACATTGCCAAGATCACCGTATTTCTTCGCAAAATCATCATCATTAACAATGCGGTCACAAAACGATGTCAGCTCAGCTTGATATAACGCATTAAACGCTTCGTCCGTTAGACAACGACGACCGAAATCCGTCATATCAGGGCCACGATATTCATCGGATTCTACCCATTTTTTAAAAGCCCATTCGTCCCATATATGATTATTATTTTGTAATAAGTAGCGAATATTAGTATCACCTTTAATAAACCAAAGAAGCTCACTTGCTACAAGTTTAAATGGTACTCGCTTTGTCGTTAAAAGTGGAAAACCCTTACTTAAATCAAAGCGCATTTGATAGCCAAAGACGCTATATGTACCTGTTCCGGTACGGTCGTCCCTTTTCACACCATTTTCTAATATATGTTGTAGTAAATTTAAATACGCAGTTTCTGGATGCGTCAATTTGTCACCAGCTCCTTCAAATATGCTGTTGAACATTATACCATCTAATGTTGGTAAATGGACGCCCAAATACAAAAACAAACTACAATTCAACATCTACATTAGAAACTGCTGTAATTTCGTTTTGTCCTTTTTTAAAAGGTCCATTACATGTTTGAACCCAACGTTTTATCGTGTAATTCTTTAGAAATTTCATTTTCTGTTGCAACGAAAAAAATCGGTAACAGTATAATTGATACAAGAATAGGCCCAACAATAAATAATAAATCAATGCCAGGGCTAAAAAAGAGTCCAAATGCTGTTAGTAATCCAGACATCACTAAAAAAGCAATTTGTGCAATGACAATTAATAACGGAATGAGTTGATATAAATAGTTTAGCTTTCTAAATTGATGCATATTTTCTGGATGCTGAATAATTCGCTTTTTTAAACGTTTAGATAAAATCAAGCATGTAAAAATTTGAACGATAATAAAGCTAAAATACATAATACTACGTAAGATCATTTGTTGTTTTGCAATTGCCCCATCGAAATGTGCAACTCGCTGCTGTAACAGTTCGTTAACTGCACCATTATAGATGTATTCTCGCTCACTCAAAAATGTTAGTGGCTGGTCAAATCCAAATGTTGACCATTCTTTAGCATTTACTTGCCAATTTGCTAATTTACTTGCCATAATACGCAATTGTATAGCCTCATCTTCACTAAACATCCCTACTAATGTGCGATAGGGGATTGATAATTTCAATTGACCATCTTGTTTCTCTTGAAATAAATCCCCGATAAAAAATGTATAAAATACATCAGATTGTTTTGTCTCAAAATGAGCACTTTCCACTTTCCAATGACTAGCTAAGGAGGCTTCAATATCATTTTTCATCTCATTATATTGCATATTGTTATGTAACTGTTTAGGTATCTTATAAACAAAATGATTGTCACTTCCTATGATGCAGATATCCACTTCAACAGGATTTTTAACAATAGTTTTAGCGATTGCTGTCATCGGATACATAGATATGGCGACTAGGAAAAATAGGATTAGTGTTAGCACACTTCTTTTCATGCAGGCTCCCCTTTCCTTCTCATAAGCTAGATTCACATTATCACAGCTTTTACCGAAAAGACTATTTCGTTATTCCGAAAAAATGATAGTGGTTTTCCGAAACACCTTGTTTCGGTATTCCAAAAAAACCTAAAATTATGGATAATATAGTAGATACTTATTGATGAAACGAGGCATTTTCATAATGATTATGAAAAATAAAGAGGATATATTATGCACAAATTGACTTCTAGTATTTTTATCACCTACTTACTTATTGGCATTTATGTACTTGTTATTGCAATTCGTGCCCCTTTTATTAACATTTTAGTCGATACGTCTAGTGAGCTCCCTGTCGTCATTGATCCTTATTATATAGGTTGGGCACAACAACAGAATATTGAACAAGGAGACACCATTCTGACCATCGATCAACATTCTACGAAAGGTTATGTATCGTCCCAACGAGATTCTTACGTCGCCAGTGCAAATGAGTTGTCGATATTAAAAGCAGACAGTACAGTACATACAATTGAAGTAAAACACCGTGATCTTCCTGAAGAGTTTTATACACATATTGTTTTTCCGATGTTTTATTTCATCCTTTGTTTTTGTGTTGCTTTCTACTTATGGAAACATAATAAAGATAATTTCATAACAAAATTACTAATACTTTTTCTTTTAACATGTTCGTTAGCTTACACAAGCACAGGTGCTTCAAGTCGAGGGAATGTAGTAGGCATGATTGTCAATGGAATTTGTATCGTCTTATGCTTAGTATTAATTATTCACTTTTTACAACAATATTTCCATTATTTACACATAAAATGGTCATACTTAGATACTAGGTGGCTCTATTTTATTCCTTTAGTCATCATTCCATCTTGTTATGTCATTGAATTATTTGTGCCACAATTTAAGGATATCACGCCTAATGTTACGCTTGGTTTATTTGCATTACTCATTTTATACGCTATTTTTATATTACTCACTACCTATTTACGAACACGGTTAGCGAAAATACGATTAATTGCCATTTCATGTATTATACCTTTTTTACCTTTTTTACTATTATTTGTTGTACCTGAAATTTTAGTTAACAAAGCAATCATTCAGCCTGAAATAAGTGTTTTATTTATTTTATTTATTCCTTTTTCCTTTATTTTCATTCAGTTAAATGAACGATTGTTTGATATTGAGTACCAATTATCTCGTTTTCGCTATTATTCATCACTTGCATTTTTTATCTCACTAATTATAACGACGTTTTTAGCAATATTGTTATTTGAACAACTTACAATTGCAATGCTAATTGTTGTTTTTATCGTTCTTTTCTTAGGCTTTATTACAAGCTTCTATGTAAAAGAGCAACTTGATTTTAAACATCGAAAAATTATATTTTCGTCATCTGGTGATTATGTACATAATTTATATGCGGCTGTTAATCGCATTGGAAATGCAAAAAATCAACAGGAATTACTTAATAAACTTAAAAATGAAATTACCGAAAAACTTGGTACTACAGCATTTACCCTTGAAACAATAACCGAGGATGTTCAATTTCCCCAAGGCGGCATCCAAATTGAGAACCAAATGACACAACTACTTATCCATGATACAGTGGATGAAAAGATTCTTATTCGGATAAGACATACATTACAAAAAGAAGAGTTACTTTGGTTGGAGTTACTTGCTTTATATGTCTCTATGTTTATCGACAATTTAAAGCATATTGAAGATTTAGTACGCGATATTCAGCACATGAAAGACACGAACAATACCCAACTTCCCTGGCTCGATAAATTATTATGGAATATTATTGAGAAAGAAAAAAGTATACTTGCACAGGAGTTACATGACACTATTTTACAGGAGCAGCTTCATTTGGCGAGGGAATTAGATGTTATAGCAAGCTCCCCTATTATTGAAGAAAAAAAAGTGTTAGACATTCGGGAGCAGCTTATTAATGCCACTAAAGATTTAAGGGAGTATTGTGAAAATCTAAGTCCCCCATTACTCGATACATTTGGTTTAGAAATGGCTTTAAAAAAACTTGTACAAAAAGTAAAAATTCGAGCTAACTTTCTATTGAATACTCAAATTGACCGAGTTCAGTTTCAAGATGTAACTTTACATTTAGTCGTCTATCGCCTAGTTCAAGAACTGCTCAATAATGCAATTAAACACGCTGATGCATCGAAGGTTTCACTAAAACTACTTGCGATTAACAATGGTTTTGTTCTCCAATACGACGATAATGGTATCGGCTGTAATATTGAAGATTTAATGCAATCATCCGCTTCTATGGGCATTAATGGAATTCGAGAACGTGTTCGAGCGTTTAACGGAGAAATGACCATTACCTCCAAACCAAATGATGGCATGCATGTTTTTATTCAAATTCAAGAGGAATGTGAGGAACCATACAAATGATTGATATATTGATTGTAGATGATCATCCTGTCGTTTTAGACGGAACGAAAACATTATTACAAGACTTAGAAAATGTCCATATTGAAACAGAGCAAGAAAGTGCTAATGTCGCTTCCAGAATGGAGACTCAAACTTTCCAGCTCTTTTTAATTGATATTAATATGAAACCGATAAATGGCATTCAACTTGCTGAAATGATTAAGAAAATACAACCTGAAGCATTGATAATACTTTATACAGGCTATGAGTTGTCCGATTATTACGAGCTACTCGTTGAAAAAAAAGTGGATGGACTTTTATCAAAGCTTGCTACGAAAGAACAAGTTATTCAAACAATCCAAGCTACTTTGCGCGGGGAAATTTTGTTATCGGCTGATTTTTTGGACTTTGTTAAACAGCACTCGAATCGTTCCAATGCAAAACAAGAAGTATTACTAAGTCATAAGGAACAAGAAATTTTGCAGCTCGTAGCACAAGGTTGTACAAATAAAGCCATCGCCTCTGCAATTGGGGTTACCCAACGTACAGTGGAAAATTATTTATCTAAACTCTTTGTAAGATTGCAAGTGGAATCACGTGCTGAGGCAGTAATTGTTGCAAAAGAAAAAGCATGGATTGACTAAAGTCATAAGCGCTACTTAAAAATTTTGTATAAGTTTACATAGTTTCATCAAATGTGATAATGGTATAAAATCAATTCAATTTATCGCTTTTTATTAACAAAATAGGTTGTTTATACCTCTTTTCTTTCAGTAAATGGGTCAATCATTATACTTAGAAACAATATTATGTAATTTTTTCTTACTAAAAAACGGCATTTGCTGGATAAATGTATGAATCTGTTATATAATGAAAGTAATAATTAAATTACTTCATCGTAAACAATGAAACCACGTATTCAATAGTAACGTGTTCTTGCGATCTTATGATTATGTGTTTATTTAATACAGAATGAAGGAATATGATTGTTGAATTTATTTTTGGAGGTTTTTTAAATGACTCAAGGTACAGTAAAATGGTTTAACGCAGAAAAAGGTTTTGGCTTCATCGAAGTAGAAGGTGGAAACGATGTATTCGTACACTTCTCTGCAATCCAATCTGAAGGTTTCAAAACACTTGAAGAAGGACAAAAAGTAGAATTCGGCGTTGAAGAAGGTAACCGTGGCCCTCAAGCTACAAACGTTGTAAAACTTTAATTCTTTTTCAAGAATTAACAGTTCAAACTCCAAGAGACATCCTTTATGGATGTCTCTTTTCATTTATCATTATTTCTCTACGCGTAAGAATGGAGACCTGCAATCACCAAGTTAACGAATACTTGATTAAAAACGATAATGCCAAAGCCAGTTATAGATAACCATGCAGTCTTCTCCCCTTCCCATCCCTTGGAAAGACGCAGATGTAAAAAAGCAGCATAAAATAAAAATGTAATAAGTGCCCAAACTTCTTTCGGATCCCAACCCCAATATCTTCCCCAGGCAATTTGTGCCCATATCATTGCAAACAATAAACCACCTAAAGCAAACAATGGGTAGCCTATCACAACGGCTCTATAAGAAATTTCGTCCATTAATGCAGGCTGAACACGTTTTGTCAGCGGCTTTAATAACACAATAATCGACTTTCTAAAGAGAATACGTATGATACCATATAAAATGGTTCCCACAATAAATGCCCAAACGATCGAATTTAACTTTTTTGCGTCTATAGTTTGAGGTACTTTCAATAATCCTGTAGAATCTCCATTTTCCTTTAACGCTCCGGCATTGACTATAAGTGGTGTCATCGTATAGACAACCTGTTCTTCCTTGCCTTGTGTATTTTCAAATTGAAGATGTACGTCATCCTTCATTATAGTAAAAGCAGTCGATACGCCGCTAAAGCCAATGACAACAAGCAAACAGTACATGACAAATTCTAACATAATCGTACTAAGTGATCGTTTTTGAACATCCAACGTTTTTAGTAAATAAATTATCCCCGTTGCAAATGAGATAGATAAAATAGCACTGGAAAAAGCAACTGTCATAACATGAATTGTTAACCAATTACTTTGTAATGAAGGTACAAGTGGTGTAACTTCATTTGTAAAAACGCTTCCATAGCCGAGAATCATTAATACTACAGGTATGACAAACAACCCTACAACAATTTGCTTATACAAATAATGAATAATGAGGAAGCTTGCCGTTAGCATAATGCCAAAAAACGTCATAAACTCGTACATATTACTAACAGGTGCGTGTTTTACTGCAAACCATCTTAAAATAAAATAGCATAATTGTAAGACAAAGGCGGAATATGTAAGTATAAGGCCAAGTCTCTTAAACGTATGTCCTGATGATTTTACTGCAAGTCCAAACGGTAAAATGGCAATTAACAGTAAAATAAAAGCTGCAAATAACGAATACCCACTCATACTTAATATCTTTTCAGTTCCCAACATAACGACCTCCAACATCCTTTTTTGGTAGAAGCTGTGAATGCCTCTCCATAAAAAGAACGTAACCCGTTACATTAAGTGCCTTCTTCTCTCTGTAAATTTTTACTATTAAAGGTATATGTTACAAAGATGTGACGATACAAGAAGAAGCAAAGGAATACAAACAGGATAACGAATATACAATAGGTAGACTAGCACCTATTTTTTGAATAAGAATTACTGAGAGGAGCGGGATAATCATTGTGAAGCCTATCAAACTTCGCCCATTTGAAAGCGTCAGTAAAAATAGATGAACAATAGTTGTAAGGAGGTATATGCATAACGGCACTAACTATTTTGCCAAAACAACATCTCCTTATTATGGGATTTCAAAAAAAAACCAACTTTTCACTTACGCAAAAAGTTGGTTTTTATGAAAGCAGACATGCCTCTATCTACATATTACCAAAAATTATATTATAAGTCTATTTCTTTCTTTGGCTGTATGAGAAAATAATCATGCGCAAATGAAACATAACGTTATGTAAAATAATTCGGAGGTTTTACATGCAACAGAATATTTATGATAATCCAAATTTCTTTAAGCAATACCGACAATTACGAACATCATCATTCAATTATAATCAATTACTTGAGCAGCCAGCATTTAAAGCATTACTACCCGATCTACATGATTTACAGTTACTTGATATCGGCTGTGGTATGGGGGAATTTGCAACTTATTGTATTGAGAACAAAGCGAGGCATGTAACAGCGATAGATGTGTCGAAAAATATGCTTGCTGTTGCTAAAACATTGCATGCGCACCCAAACATTTCTTATTGTTTACAATCATTTGAGGAATTTAATGCACCTGCAAATAGCTTTTATTGTATTACAAGCTCTCTCGCTCTACATTATATAGAAGATTTTAATGCAGTAATTGCTAAAGTATCGTCATTGCTTCGTAATGATGGTGTAGTCATTTTTTCAATAGAACACCCGATTGTCACAGCACGCAAAGATACGGATAATTGGATTTGCGATGAGGATGGTGATTTATGTCATTATGCAATTGATGATTATCAAGCGGAAGGCTTAAGGGAGCAAACCTGGTTAGTTGAAGGTGTTATAAAGTATCATCGAACGCTATCAACTATACTCAATACACTAATTGCGCATGGACTCACTATCGAGAAAATTGAAGAACCTATCCCTTCTAACGAAGCAATACAAGCTCTTCCAAAATTAAAAAAAGAATTAAGGAAACCTTCCTTTTTATTAGTAAAAGCAAAAAAGCATTAGAACGTGACAGGCACTCAAACAATTCTGAAATCTCCAAGTAAAAATCCACGTAGACTTCTGCGGCTTACACTGTGCCGCGGAAAGCAATGTGGATTTTTACTTATAATGTGTATATGGTAAGTGACAGGCACTCAAACAATTACTTCCCAATTTCAATCACTTTTGATTTAAAATAAATGATTTCAGGATCACCATCATCCAAGTTTTCAATAAAGCCACTTCTATTAAATCCAGCCACTTCAAATACTTTTTGCATTTGCAAATTTGATTGATTTGTAGAGGAGAAAATTTTGGGTGTTGGTGCCATACTGACAAAACTAGCTAGTAGTGATGAAGCCACCCCTTTTCTTCGTTCAGAAGGTTTTACAATGATCAATGAAATAAAACTACATTCAAAAAAATTAGTCGTAAAAATTAAAAATCCTGCAATACCGCTGTGCGTTCTTTGAATAAGGCATCGCTTTTCTTCAATTGCTTTTATTATCATATCCTTTCTTGAATATTCCCCTATCACTTCTTTATCCATTGTACATAGGTCATCAATATGCTCTGTACTTGCTATTACTGGCATCATTTCATTCACCCTTATTTCATTTGATAGATTATAAATAATAACTCATTACTTTCAACTCATCGTTAATCCCTGCTGCATTGACGCCTTCATCTACAAAGCCACATTTTTTATAAAGAGCCTGTGCTGCGATATTAGGAAAATTCACACCTAAAACTAGTTCATTTATAGTAGGAAAATGTTGTTGCACAAACGAGGGCAATAATTGTAATGCTTCAGTTGCATACCCCTTACCTTGTTCATTGACATCCGTTGAAAATGCACGAATTAATAAAGCTTGATTATTTCCAGTGTAAGGTTTTACCCCTTCCTTTTCATGAAGAACAAAAAAAGTAACGAGCTTCCCTTCTTTTATCGCTAACACCGCATGTCGACTTTTATCAGTTTTAACTAATTCAATACTTTCCTGAGGGGACATCGTATAGCGAAGCTGCTCTTTAGTTAACGTATATTGCTCAATTAATGAACGATCGGATGTATCATAAAATTTTAGTCGCATATTATCCCTTCTTCCATTTACTCACAAATAATTTTAACATATTTTAGAAATTAATAGCAGATTATCAAAGTTTAAAATTTACTAACTAATCACACACTATCATGTTATTTTTCATTTATTTACTTTAAATTCCAAACTATGCTATTATTATACTATTCAATTTAAAGGAGATGCGACTATGATTGCGCTAAAAGCAGTAGAAATGTTTGGAACAAACTAATTTCAAAGGGATGTTAACTTACACTGCAACCCTTAAACAAGGGAGAATTTACATGGAACAATATTTTAAAGATTTTCTTAATGGACAATCGATTATTTTGAAGCAAATGGCATCTTCTGATTTAGAAGAGTTTATAAAGGTAGAGAGTGAACAACATACTTTATTACTTGCTAATGATGAAATTCCATTCCCACATACAGTAGAAGACCATTCTTCTTTCTTTCAAAGTATTAGTGGAAAAAAGGAAGAATTTTTCTTTGGTATTTTTGAAAAGACGACGCAACAGTTTATTGGTTCATGTGGTGTATATTCTATTAACTGGATTAATAGTACATGTTTAGTAGGCATATCTTTGAGTGAAAAATGGCAAGGTAAAGGATTAGGAACTGATGCTATGCAGACGCTCATCACGTTCATCTTCGACTACATTGCAATAAACAAAATTAAACTACAAGTGTTCAGCTTTAATGTAGGCGCGATACGTTCCTATGAAAAATGTGGATTTACAAAAGAAGGCATCCTTCGTAATGAAATTTTCCGCTTCGGTAAATTTCACGATATTATCTTATTCGGCCTATTACGTGAAGAGTGGCCCCCACTTAGTTAAAAAAGCGCACACATTCAACATAATGAATGTGTGCGTTACTCATTTATAATGTACCGTATATTGACTTCGCTTTCTGATCATTTAGAAAAAAAGTCTATATATGTCAAGCAATTTTAAGAAAAAGAATTATTCCTAATAATTAAACAGCAAATAATAGAATTTGATAAATTGCGACAAGAAATGAAATATTGTAACGTTTCTCATTAACGATTCTAGTTAGATAGATTATTCTCTATAGTAAAAAAGACACAAACGTAAAAAGTTTTATTCTAACCATTTTTTTAAGAAAAAACACTGTCAATTCGCTAATACATAACTTATTAATCAAATAAAAGGGTAAAAAATTTTCACTAGAATTCACATTATTTTTATAGATACTTAGACTAATTTGTGACTAAATTACGAATTTCAATTTCGATACACAATGTGACATTTTTTTTGTTTTAAGTGATATACAATGAAAAAGCTGAATCAAA
Source organism: Lysinibacillus sp. FSL W8-0992 (assembly GCF_038008685.1). Taxonomy (NCBI): domain Bacteria; kingdom Bacillati; phylum Bacillota; class Bacilli; order Caryophanales; family Bacillaceae; genus Lysinibacillus; species Lysinibacillus sp. FSL W8-0992. Next base: position 2,981,292 of record NZ_JBBOZQ010000001.1, on the reverse strand, counting down.
GTCATTGGAATTTAAAATCAAGAATATGCGGAAAAAAATTAGGAGGAGAATAAGTTGGTACATTTATTGCTTAAACAATTCTTGAAGTTTGAAATTGAGATTAAAAGGAGAATTATGTATAAAAAGGCAAAAGATTTAGGATTTACACACCCCGCCGTAGTAGATTATAGCCAAGAACTTGATGTTTTACTAAATAAATATTTAAAACAAGCATCCTAATATAAAGGAGGAGTATTTATAAATAAATTTTATAATATAATCCCATTTTCGATAAAACCAGTCAGAAATAATGTTTTGTTTACTTGGCTGGTTTTTCGCTCAGTCTAATTACTTGTTAAAATGTCCTTTCGATATTCCTTAGTTTTCAATATGTTACTGTAGTAAAACGTATACATAACAAAAAATTGGGAAATCTACCTATAACACTAATTATAGGAGGCCAAATTATGCAAGTACTGTTTTTAACCTTGGTCGTTATTTCTAATTTATTTTCACACACAGAGACTTTACCAAAAGAGTCGACAACTACTATATGTGAACCTATCACAACATCTGACACTACGCTTCAATACCCTAGTAATCACTTTCAATCATTTCTTGTTGAAGACGAATTTTATAAGCAATTAGATAAATCCATCTATGAAGAGTATAAAGATTCATCGTTTAACGTTCGCCAAAAAATTCTATTTAAAGAAGTGCCTGACACTCATAAAATGTTTACTATGCAAACAAATGACAACAGTAGAAAATTAGATCTCTCAGGTCACATTATGATTCATCCAAACAGACAAGTATATTTTTTAGCCTCATATCGCCAAAACGAACAAGAAGAATTTCATAAATATATAGTGGTCGATGCAGAAACGAATAATATACTATTAGGTAGTAGTACGTATTCACCAATACTAAAAGCTGATAAACCGCTTTGATCCTATAAAGTACATTTACTATATACTATGCTTGAATAACCATTACTAGAAGCATAATCTTTGCAATTTATAATAAATAATTTACTTTTATTTGTAATGAGAAAAAGCCTGATTGAAATATCCAACCAGGCTTTTCTCTATTATTAACTAGTAGGTAACGCTTTTTGTAAAATTTCTTGTTTGATTTCATCAACAAACTGCTGCAATGTTTTTTCATTTAACTCTTGATGACCAAATTTGCGTACAGTTACACTTTGATTATCGCGCTCTTTATCGCCCAATACTAGAATATATGGTGTTTTCTTCATCTGAGCATCTCTTATTTTTTTCCCGAGCTTCTCCTGACGGTCATCTACTCGCACTCGTATTTGTTCTTTTTCAAGTGCATGTACAACCTGTTGGACATATTCTTGATGGATAGTAGCAACCCCTATCACAATTACTTGTTGTGGTGCTAACCAAGTCGGAAATGCGCCGCCAAAATGTTCAATTAAAATGCCTAAAAAGCGGTCAATTGAGCCAAAAACAGCACGATGGATAACGACAGGTCTTACTTTTTCGTTTTGTTCGTTTAAATATGTTAAATCGAATTTCTCAGGCAGTTGGAAATCTAGTTGAATTGTTGCACATTGGTGACTGCGTTTAATAGCATCTTTTATGTGAATGTCAATTTTAGGTCCGTAAAATGCGCCGTCGCCTTCGTTTATTCTATAAGCATATCCTGCATTATTTAAAACATTTTCCAATGCTCTTTCTGCTTTATCCCAAAGCTGAACATCCCCCATAAAATCAGCAGGACGTGTCGATAATTCAATTTCATATTGGAAGCCAAATACTTGATACGTGTGATCAATGATCTTTAGCGCTAAATTAATTTCATCCTCTATTTGTTCTGGTGTGACAAAAATATGGGCATCGTCTTGGCAAAATGTTCGTACACGCAATAGACCAATTAATGCACCGCTAAATTCATGTCGATGAACTTGCCCAAATTCTGCCATACGAATCGGCAAATCACGGTATGAATGTCTTGCATTTTTGAAAATCAACATATGTCCAGGACAATTCATCGGCTTTAATGCGAAGCTTTGAGCATCTACTTGTGTAAAATACATATTGTCTTTATAGTGGTCCCAATGTCCCGATTGTTCCCATAGACGCTGGTTCATCATAAACGGTGTACGAACCTCTTGATAGTCATACTTCGTTTGAAGATTTCGTAAAAAGGATTCTAATTCATTTCGAATAATTTGACCATTTGCTAAATAGAACGGCATGCCTGGTGCTTCTTCGGAAAACATAAATAATTCAAGTTCTTTTCCTAATTTACGATGATTGCGTTTTTCTGCTTCTTCTAAAAATACAAAGTAATCTTGTAATTCTTCTTTTGTAGCAAATGAAACACCATAAATGCGCTGAAGCATTTTATTTTGGCTATCGCCACGCCAATACGCTCCAGAAACTTGCATTAATTGAAAGTGTTGCAATTTACCTGTTGACGATACATGCGGCCCGCGACATAAATCATAAAAATCACCTTGCTCATAAACTGTAATTATATCTTCTTCGGGAATATCAGCTAGTAATTCCAACTTTAATTTATCATGCTGAAACAACTGTTTAGCTTCTTCTCGCGATACTATCTTTCGATGTATTTCAATATTTTCTTGAACAATTCGTTTCATCATTTTTTCTATTTTTTGTAAGTCTGTTGGTACAAGGGATTGTGCTAAATCGATATCATAATAAAACCCATTTTCAATGACAGGCCCTACCCCAAACTGCACATCTGGAAATATTCGTTTAATAGCTTGTGCTAATAAATGAGCAGTTGAATGACGAATAACCTCGATTCCCTCGCGTGAGCTAGCATCAAATAGATTGATTTGGGCATCTGCCAATATAGGGCGCGTCAAATCAGTGATGGTTCCGTTCACACTTCCTACAATTGCTTTTTTGCGCAGTGCGGGGCTAATCGCCTGTGCAATGTCGGTTAGTGTAACACCTTTTGTAAATACTTGTTGTTTTCCATCTGGAAACTGAATGTTTAATACTTGATTTGACATGTTCTTTTCTCCTTTACTAGAAAATAAAAAAAACACATATCCGTCCCAAAATAGGGACGAGTATGTGTAATTTACCCGTGGTTCCACCCAAATTCCCACTAGCAGCTCATTGACTTTGCTGTAACGTCGCAATTACGGTGCATGTTTCCAAGCACTGCTCAAAGGTAGTAAAAAATGATGCGGCATTAGGAAGTTTTCAGCTAGGCTTCCCTCTCTGTGAATCGTTCATCAATTCTCTTGTCCCTGTCATAGCTATTTTCATTGTTTCATGAAATTGGTATTTACTATATCGGACATCTAAATACTTGTCAATATTTGAAAATTAATTTTCTCATTAACAACTATGCCCTTTTTATTGATATCACTAAGTGTAAAACGCATACATTTTTTCTGAAAAAATTTTTTTGTTATGGGATTGCGCATTTATCGTTAGTTCTATCCTCTATGAGTTAATAATGGTTGACCACTACTTCATTATGCCAGCTTATAGATTCTGACAATTGATAGGACACTAAGTTAGCCGTTACAACTAGCATAACACCTGCTCTAGACAGCATTGTATGCGTCGGATTTTCTAATACAAGTACAATATAGCCCTCACCACTACCTTGACTATCAATTGCATTCGTCGCATCTATATCAAAAGTAGTGTATTTGTCTTCTATCAATGTAGGGATTCGGTCTTCCCTATAGCTTCCATGTTCTTTCAAATTGTAGCTGACTGGCATCCATCCTTCTGACCAATCAATACTACCGATAATTTCTTTACTACGACTGGCAAGTTTTCCGATTGAAAACGTAAAGTATATCTTCATAACGGCCTGGTCCAATTCATTCTTTCCTTCACATATTGCTTCAACCTGGAGCATTACATCACCTTTAGACTGCTTCTTAACAACAACTAAAATGGTACCTAAAATACTAAGTACAAGCACGACACCAACTATTACTAATTCCATTAGACCCCTCCTATCATCGCGATAACTATTACCATTAGATTACCATGATTTAGGAAAAAAGGGATTTTTTCATCAAACAATCTTATGAAATGACATCGGCATAAACGATATGACAAATAATTTAGTTTTGCATAAATGAGGACTGTTTCGTTTTTTATCTATTTTAATTGGCATCATTTTTTTGCTCGTTATTTGGTTGAAGCACCGCTGTTAATGTAAATGGTATTTTCAAATAGTTATATTGAATTGTAACTTTTTGAATCGTTGTAGCATTTACTTGTATTGCATAATGTTGCGGTTGTTTACCAATCGCCTGTCTGTCTATGTATTGACTTGGAAAAATACTTACTTGCGTTAATTTATGAAATGTCATGTTTGGGTTGTTTTCAATTTTTGTATCTGTTTCAAATGGTTCTGATTTGCTGACAATAAGCTTCGCACTTTCCGGTAATTTTTCATCGACAAGAATCGTTTGTAACTGTAGCTCTCTTATACCTTTATTTTCAATTTCGATTAAACGGATAGTAGGGTTACCATCAGCGCTTGTATACCCATTGATAACAAGTGGCGGATTACTTTTCAAATAAATCACAAATGCCGCTCCCACTACTAGCACACTAAAGAATAGGATAAATAATATTTTTTTCATTGGATTCCTCACTTTCAATCTTCAACATAATTATAGCGAGAAATGATAGGCAGCGAAATATATTTCACCATAGTGGCAATCGATTCAAATGCAAAAAACCATCTGTCTCAAAACGAGGCAGATAGTTTTTGCAAACGTATTTCATCACGAATAGGAATTCCGTCATTGCCGATTAGTGGAATCTCAGGTTTCACTGCTCTTGCACGTTCTACTGCATTTTGTAAAATTTCTACGAGGTAATAGCCACGCTTTTGGTAAAATTTTAATGCATGTAAATTATCATTTGTTGTAATGAGTGAAACAACTGTACAGCGGTGTTGCCATGCATGCTCTTCTACTGCTTGTACAAGTAATGTCCCGATACCTTTTCCCTCTTCCATACTATCGAGAGAAATAATTTCACATTCATCCTCACGAATTACGTATGTTACTAGACCTGCGATTTTTTTATTATCGTTAATAAAAGCAAAGCCTTCTAACTTACTACAATCATAAATCCCACTGGAAATAACCATTTCTGTAGTTCCCCAATGCGCTTGAAAAAACTCGATGACATCCTTTTTATTCACTTGTGAAATATTGATAACTGACATTTAACTTCACCTACTTTAAATTGAAATATGAAATACTCCAGCAATTGCTTTCTGAATACCTAAACAGATTGTCCATGAGGCTACTCCTAGCGCTATAGCAAAAACAATATGGATAGATGATTTCATTGCCATATACATCACAAAAAGCATGACCATCGTTGCTGGAAGCCCAACGATAACCCCTACCATAAAGCGCTGAATATGCTCATTTGGTTCACTTTGAACTGTTAGCCAAATAATACTCAAAATACTGACAAGTGGTAGCGCGGCAATCACACCACCGTATGTAGGAAATCTTCTTGCAACTTCTGTCACTATAGCGATAATTGCTGCGGAACTAATAATTTTTACGAGTGTATACATCATTTCGACACCTCACTTAATAACCGAAATGCTTCCAAAACACTTTGTTGTTCTTTTTCGGTTAATAGGTTCAGTGCTTGCTTAAGCTTATTATCGTCTAATTCCGTATTTTTCTTTAAAACAATTCGCCCTGCATCCGTTAGATAGAGATTAACTTTGCGTTGATCTTCGGTTGCTCGAATCTTCTCAACCCAGCTAAGACGTTCAAGCTTTTTTATATGCTCTGAAGCTGTATTTTGTGAAATATTAAGCAACGTTGCAATATCGCGGACTGTCACTTCATCTTCCTTTTGAATCATCTGTAAAATACGCACACTTTGATGGGAAATCACATCTTCATGTGTTGTATGGAGATGATAAAAAATATTTGTGAAATAATGGTTAATATCTTGTATCATATATTTTATACTCCTTTAATATATCGTCGATAACGATTATATCGTACTTAGCGATACATTAAAAGAGAATACTATGAATATACGATAAATTTTAGCTATCGTTCTATTGTCGTTATTTATTGTTTTTAACGAAATTGGCATCGAACAACAATAATCATAAGAACCTTAAACGTAAGTAGTCGTAAAATCTTTTTCACCTCAGCGCTAAAAATCGCTAGTTATTTCAAATTGATTCCTTTATTTAATAACTTTTTTCTACTAACATTGATAGGCTCTTGTAAGCATGTACTATGTGCAGTATCATTACACTACTAAATCTAGAAGAGAATACGAAATTGAGGGTTACGCGTGTTATATTTGGTGTATTTTTTTGTCGGTGGAGCCATTATGGTGCTTGCATTGCTTTTAAGTCAGTCAAAATATTTATTTTTATCGGGCATTATTACTGCCTTGCCAATTCTGACGCTCATTAATATGGGTATGCAAATGAAAAATATGAAAGCAGACACCTTTCATAGCGTTTTACAAAATACAGTTTTTGGAGCAGTAGGCATGTTACTTTTCACTGTACTCGCCTTCCTATTAACAAACTGGTATAAGCCTAGCATTGCTGTTATAGGTGCATTACTCGTCTATGCAATTTTCATGCTTTCAGGGAAATTTATTATGTCTATGGTGTCATAAATCCAATAATGCACGGTTATAGGGCTGCTTAGCACAGTCCTTTTTTATTTTAGAAAAACGCCACCTCTTTCTTTATTTCATTGCCTTAAAATGTTAAAATAATAATAGTTCTCTTTACAAGGAGGAATCGAAATGGTCGCATTCTATTGTAATGCCTGCTCTAGACCCACCTATCTACAGGTCGAAGAGGTCTAGGTTAACTCCACAAATGGATGATCTCTTTAGGCCGCAAATACAAAAGCCTAATTTACAGGAGTGATTTCACATGGAAAAACAAGCAATTCAGCCGTTTTTAACGGTTGCAAACTATAATTTACTTGGTCAACAAATGAATAAAATTTTACAAACAATAGCTACTTCCAAAGACACAAATGTCGTTCAAACTGTGCGTGGCCTTGTCCAAAAAGAGATTTCTGAAAATGTTGTCATGACAAATTCAGAAGCCCAACTGATTGAGCCCATTTATTCAGTAACAGAGCGTGCAGCAGGTGAATCGTATTTACAAGACCTGAAGTTATATGTCATCCCATTTAAGCCAATTACAGCAAGCACTATAAAAAGCTTGTTTAAAAAAGAAAAAAAGCTAAAGTTGCCAAATCTAGAACGATTAGATTTTCAACAAATTTGTTATTTCGCGTGGGATGATCTTGGTACACATCGTAAATATGTCATTCTTGAGCAAGACGATAAGCTAAAAGCAATTAAAGGCACTTTTGCAAATAATACGGTTCGTGGTATATGCGCAATTTGTAATCGTCACGCTGATGTTGGACTATTTACAACTTCCATCAAAGGGAATGTCGTGGGCACTTATACGAACCATAGTAATTACATTTGTGCTGACAGCGATACGTGTAATCAACATGTAACAGATATGAATAAAACAATTACGTTTTTTGAGCGTATAACTTGATCATAAACAGCCTTCCCTACTATAGGGAAGGCTGTATTTTGTATGTTGTTAATACAATCTGGCAAACTTTCCCCACAAAAAAACAATCCTTAAAAGCAGTTGCCATTAACTTTAAAGGATAGTTTGCCTATATTTTATAAATCAAGCATGCGCTTATCGGTTGTTATAATGGAAGATGCGATAATAACGAAGCCAAGCATAAGAACAAAGATTAAATCGAGTAAACCTGTATGCATTGAAACGGTAAACACGGTAATTGTAAATGCGTAAACGACAGTGTGGAAACTGCGAATACCATTTTGCTTTACTTTATTATAAATTAAAGAAATTAAGACACCATATAATAGGAAGCCAATTGCAACTAATAAATAACCCCCATCTAAAAACAATTGACCTATAAATGTTGGGGTAGTTGTTCGCTGTTCACGTGTAACATTTACACCACGTTCGCTCGTAATCGAGTTGACGACCTCTGTAACCCTCATGCGAGGTGAAATTTGTTCACCAGGTAAAATTGTACTAAATATTCCTTTATGAATTTCACCTTTTAAGTAATCTTCTTCTTTTGTGTATTCAATTATCGTACTTAAAACGATGTGACTTGTGACAGCTTCAGCATTTAATGCTCGAACCCATTTCGGTACTAAGTTTACTTTTTGTTCAGCCGTTAATAGTTTATCTCTTTCCTCAGCAGTTAATTCTACATCGGGTTGCTCACGCTTATTGAATTCCTGTGACGTATCTTCTGTAAGGACACGTATAAATCCAAACAACGAGAATGCTACACCAATTACGACCAATGCGGTTAAAAACCATGTTAATTTCACTCTTTTTACAACATAGTGGAAAATAATGATGCCAGTAAATAACATAATGATAAGTGGCGTACGGTAGCCCATTAATAAAAATAAAAACATGACAACTGCAAAAATTGAACCATATACGATTGCCTTTTTCCATGTCATCGTCTTTTCCAAAATCATTTTATAGGACAAGAGCAATAACACACCAAACCATAATAATTGGCTAAAGAAGTTTAACTTTGGATCTAAATTACGGCGATTTGCTTCGTCCGTAATCCCTAAGTTGCCACTAAAAATCATCATTAAATAGGAGCCTAGCCCAAGCAATGTCAAGGCAACTATAAAATGGATCACATATTTCCCTAAGAACGACAGTCCGAACGATGGAATTGTCCACTCAAGTTTATCAATTATCAATACACCTATGTAATAACAAATAACAGCTAATATTACAGCTGGCCATATAGATACATGTATACCGAATTGTTCAAATTTATGCCAATCAAATAAACTGATAAAAAAATATAACAGTAAAATAAATGGCAAAAAGAAATACGGAGAAAACATATCAATTTTATTTAATTTTCCAAAACTTTGTTTCAATTTGCTCATACATATCACACCTTGTAGATGTTACTTCCCCTCCTCTTTTATTTTTGTAAAACAAAATCAGTATATCATATTTTTTGTAAATTTTATAGATAGTTTCCAATTTATACGAGGGATTTAAACAATTTTACAGTTTAGTGCCTATTCATTACATACAAGGATTTAATAGTACTGTTGCATTAGTGGTAAAAACAATCTTTATAAGAGTAAAAAGATGTAAATGTATAATCAAAAAATTATTGTTTTAAAAAATAATTAACAAGCGATCCGATAATCAATATAATGATAAAAATTAGGAATCCTTTGAAAGTAAATCCTTTCACTATATTTCTTTCTGGAATCCAATTATTATCATCATTGCGTACATTGCGTTTTTTGTTTTCCATGACTACACCTCTCTTAAATAATATGTTTTCCCCTTATAAAAATAATACAATAGAATTAGAGGAAACATAAAATTATTAAATGTCTAATTATATATAATATTAAGATAAGGTGAGAATTAGTTTTTATTAAAGGAGGAACTATCATATGAAATTACTTTTATCGTTCATTTCAAGTTTAATTTTAGTAGTGTTTCTAGCTTTTAGTTCAAGTGCCTTTGCAGAATCATCTCTAAAATAATCAAAAGTGCGGATTATCTTATTATTCACAATAGGATGCCGAGCTTCCGAACGATTGCTCCTGCCTTATTTATGTGTGGCAGCATCATACAGATTAGCAGTTGGACTTACTGCTACGTCCTACGCTAGACGACTTATATGGTTGCTGCCATGTGACAATTGAAATTGGTTGTGTCCGTCCATGCTCGAATAAGTAATTTTGACGATTATAATCGATCGAATATTTCAGAGGATTTTTGTCATAAAAACTTGTGATATAGAAGTATTTTCAAAACCACTTTCCATTAAAGAAGAAACTACACGGCCATTTCCTTTTAAGAAGTTATAAGTTGTACGATTGATAGCTTGGTCATATTCTAATGCGTATGCGAGGAGTTTATTTAGCGCATCTTCATTTCCATTTTCTTTCACCTGAAATAAAGTAATGTTTTCTGTCTTATTGCCAAACACACATTTTTTTCGAATAAGACAAGCTGCCTGCACTTCTCCATTCTTCGAAATTATCACAGCTTCTCCACCTAGTTTTGGCGTATTACTAGCATCCGTTTGCCAAGGGACGATTGTTGAAAATAAATCTGATCCAATAGTTTGGGTAGCTGGCATTCTTATAATTTCATAGCCGTCAAGATTTGGTACATTACTATTTAAAATTTTATTTGCACGTAAAAAGAATAAATCGTCCTCCACTTTGTAACCACACTTTTCATATAAAGATATAGCTGGCTTATTTTCTGACAGCGCCTCTAAAGTTGCTACTGAAACTTTATGTTCTTTTAAAATTTTTTCCGCTTCCTCCATCAAGGAATAGCCCAATTTCTTACCCCTGTATTCTGGAATAATACCTGTTCCACCATTCCAAGAAATCTTTTGACCTTTCACTTCTCTAATTCCTTGGAGCACAAAGCCGATTGGGTCTTTTCCATCATATGCAACGATAGATAATGCCGGAGAATATCCATCATTTGCAAATCGACTTAAGAATGTATCAAAAGATAAATTCATCGGCACTAAATAGCCTTCAAATCCACGATTAAATAGGACATGCGCTTCTTCAAAGCTTAATGAAGACATCAATTTATACGAAATATTCATGGCTTTCCCTCACTTTTTTATGAAATAAAGATATTTCCCCTTTGATTACTCCCCATTTTTTTCAAAGTAACTCTCCTTCAATACATTTTTTCGACATTCAAGTGGTTAAGACCTCTATTCTTCTTTCACTAAATTACGTCTTTAATATTTTTTGGATACAAATGGTACACTTCAACATCTACAACTTAGTAAAAACTAAATCAAACTCACCACAATCGTTAGGTAAAAAATGACTTTCGGTATTAATTGAACATTCATTTTGCTGTTTCTTAGCACGAATACTTGTCCTTCTAATTTGTAATCCTTTGCTAATACCTAATTAGTTTTCACTTTAAAGTTCATGCAATCCTACTACATACCCAATTACAACCCCATTTCAATTGATTTACGACATCTCCAATAGACTAATATACTAATATTTGTAATTATTTTGATTTTCAAGTCCTTACTAAAACCTTCTCGATTAATACGTTAGGTGGATGGTTTTACTTTATATTGTATATTATCCTAGTAAAGGATTCTTTCTCTGCTACACAAAGGGAGAAGTTTCCTTTTTAATTGAATATTTATTTCCAAAATGTGAATTCTATCTTTCATGTAGATTCCACAATATAATCATATAGTTTAAACCGCAAACTATATATGAAAAGAAGAATGAGGTGTAGAAGTGGAAAATTATTCACCAAGAATAATACCTAAAATTTTTATGCGGTATTATGAAATTATGGATCATACACTACTTTCTGAAGCAGAAAAACAGCTAACTAAATTAGCATTTAATTTGTTAAATATGAGAATAGAAAAAAATATTAGTCAAGATGAAGTGATAGCAAAAAGTGGTTTATCCAAAAGTGTTGTTTCGAAAATGGAAACCTTTAACTCAATTCCATCTTCTATAACCTTGGCTAAATATGCAAAAGCATTAGATATGGAATTAATCCTCGTAGACAGTGAGCTCTTTAATAAATGGAAAGAGAGAAGTAAGCACAACAATTATTTGTAAAATTAAATCACTACAATTTAGACTAGGTAAGAAAGTTTAATCTTTAATGGTATCTACTCTTAATTTGACCAAAAAAATAATACCTAAATCATTGCTTGTTGTTTGGTGGGTTACTGAATAATATGCGACGAATGTATAAAAAGGACCTCACCAAAATGGTGAGGTCTACATGTTTCTTCAGTACAATTAAATTAATTGTTACAGAAACTGATGGACTAGATTGAGTACCAACTCTATCAACATCCACAACAAGAGTTATTTGATAAGCTCCCTTAATTTAGCATTGTGATATTCATTAGAAAATCTCTCGTTTCTATAAATACTTTCGAAAAATTGTATATTCTTAACTGGAACTTTAACGTAAATTTTATTGAAAATTAAATGTCCAGGTCATTGTCCCAGTTGCTCCATTACTACCTGTATAGTCAAAAGTAATCTTAACTGGACCTGAACCAACTTTTTTCACATCTAAATATACATGTCCTGATGGATTTGGTCCTATAATTGTTGCAGTTGCTATACTTGTGTTATTACTTCTAGGGTTACTATAAGTAGCAACTGTACCGTTTTGCCCTGGTATCGCAACTGTCAAGTTCACATTTGTAGACATAATGAAATTACCAGGTATAGTTCCTCCATCATTATATGGTGCCGAAATACTTACATTTGGTTGGCTATTCTCGTCTTATATCTTTTCTCTATCTCAAGATTTTATAGCGAGCCTTCACCGTACAGGCGACTTTCATCGCATACGGCGATCTGTCAGCAATAGATTTTTAAAAAAATTATTTCCCCTCGTTAATTGTATATGAATTTAAGTAAGGTCAATACTGACGAATGTTAATACGAATGTTAACTCTCTATTTTATTCTCTACTGAAATATTTACGGAACTTTTTTTCATCTACATATGTAGTTAAAATATAATCTTCCACAGCAGTGCAGTATGCTTTGTTCGTATTTGATTGACCAAATAAAATCCAACTTACTTGCCTTGACTGTCTGTTTTTAACAGGAGAATGTCCTCTTTTAATTGGAAATTGAAAAATGATGTATTTAGGGTACTAATTGAGGTACATGCTTTTTACATCACTCCCTATCTGCAATAACATTAATAATTACTTCCATAAGAATTTACTAAAAATCTTGATATATCATGGTTTCCACGCAAAAAAAACACTCGTATTCAATACGAGTGTTTCGGGTATGCTATGACAACCACTTCGGTGGTGTGTTTTTTTCCCAATAAATATCACCAAGATTGTTATGAGCCATAAAGTTGTCTTCGGCACTGTGGTAGTGGAAGTTATAGTAATAGCCTTCTTGCGGACGCTTTTCAGTGCGTACGTGGAAGCGGATTAAATCATCTCCTGTTTCGTTATTAACGATGTTGAAGATTTTCTCTCCGTAGTTACCACTTGGTTTTTCTGTAATTGTGAGATTTGCCAGTGATCTGTCTTCTACATTTGCAATGGTCATCGCAATTGCTTCTTCCATTTTCGGGAAGATAATGGAGTCAAATTCATTGCTAATTTTAGGACCAATTTTTGTCCCAAACTTCACATATGACTGCTCTTTCGCTGCATCGACAAGTAACGCACCATAGTCAATCGCATCTTGCTGTATTTCGGTCGCTTCTTCTGCTATTGCTTCTGGTTCAGCTGCTAGTGCAGTGCTTGTCCCAGGTGATGGACCAATCGAAGCACGATTTGATGGATTATGATCGAATGCATCCCAAATTTCATGTGTTGGCGTAATTAATCCAAATGTTAAAAACGCAACCATAATTACGATACTTTTTTGAACCCACTTTTTCATTAATTAACACCTTCTTTTTTATGTACAAATTGGTAATTCTACTTATAATATAATACGTTCCAACCAATAAAAGGTTTCATATTTCTATATTTCATTGTACAATAATTTATGTATAAATGTGTCGTTTTTTAAAAGGAGGTACAAAGTATGTCAATTGTAATGGGTATTGGTCTTTTATTAATGTTAGGTTACTTAACTTCTTTATGCTTCACGGACTAATTCATATTTTTTCACAAAAATCCGCGAACTTTATTAGAGCTCGCGGATTTTTCATTTTCTTATTGCCAATCACCTAGTTTGTAATCCCAATTTTCAAAAAATTCATTCTCTACTATTACTTCCTCATAAATTGGCACTAACAATTGATGAACAAGTTTTTGTACTTTATCGAATGGTAACGTCTGTTGATTAACTAATTGTTGCCATCTCTTGTTGTTAGTAGCGTCTAAATAAAGTTGTTTAGAGAACATTGATGGATATTTTTCTAGTGTTGTTTTATGTCGGTCAAATGTATCTGATATAGCCTCTTGTAAAACTCGACCTTCAAAATTCTGTGTACTTGCTAATAAGTATACATCATAATATTCTTTCATTGCTTGTTCGCATGCTGGGTATTGATATAATAAGTTAAATTTATGTGCAATCATGAGCTCTGTTGGATAAGCCAATAACTCAATTGGCGAATTATCTAGTATCGTCTGAAGCGCCATCGTTTTTGGAGCCATTGCTATTCTATCAAAAAGGTTAATCTTTATTTCTATGTATGTTGTTATGTGTCCTAATTGTGCAGGCATTCTAATATGAATTTGATCTTCATCACTAGTTGTAATTTCTAATTCATCGCTAACAAATTCAATACCATCCTCTGGTACATTCACCGAGCAAATTTCTTTGAAAGCATGCTGTATGATGCTATCTTTGTTGGCCATTTTTTTGGCACACAATGTAATTCCTGTAGAAGACTTATCATAATTATTTGTTAATGCACCGATTAAACGATCTCCATACAGCCAATACTGATCCTCGTAGGAAGAAGCCGCTAAGCGCACTAATAACCTTTCGTGGGAATAGAGTGTTACAAATACCTCCAAGCTTTTCTGTTGTTGCTGAGCTACATCTGTTAATTGGTCCAATACAGGTATTGATACCTCATTTACTTGTTTCATATGCCACCCTCACTTCAATCATTTTTCAGAATTTTTCAATCAAAATAGCATATATTTGATTTTTTAAAAAACTCTGTACTTCATTATTACTTATTTTCCCACAATAGTAAACGGTAATATAATCCAGAGATAGTTTGTCGTTTTTTGTCGTTATTTAGGAAAATAAAGCGAAAAATGCACCTAACTTTTCTAAAAAAGCAGGTGCTAAATGGCAGATATTTATTATTACTGTTAATATTATCAAAAAAATTGGACAAGGGGTAGCTTCGCGTTTGCGAAGCTACCCCTTTAGTATTTAATAGGTAACATTTCTGTAAATTGTAAAGTCTCAACCCAATCATCTGGGGAATATTATTTGGAAACGTTTTCGTTTCATCACCGCGGTAAAATTCCACTGTGTGCCCTCTAACTTAAGCAACGCAAACCCAACCTTCTTTTGCGTCCTTGCAGCCCCAAAGCATGCGCCAGTGTGAATAAGTATCCTAAAAAACAAAAAGCAGAATGCCAGATTACTGAATGTTGCTACCCAAAATAGCACGAGTCTTATTATAACATAAAGTATTTAAAAAGTAAAACACTGTATCTATATCGCTTCTCACACTTAGTCTCTTCAACTTACATTTCAAAATAAATAGGATAATGATTGGCACAACGTGCATTAAAAGTCGACTTGCATTGCGGACAAGATGATGACTGCATATAATCATGAATCGTCATTTCATGTTTACAATGTCCACAAAGTATCGCCCTTGTATGAAATTGTGATTGCTGCCAGCGTTTTATGGTATGCTGGGCATGTTCCTCATGACACTTATAGCACGGATAATAGCGCTCGCAACATGCAAACTTTATCGCGATAATATCTTTTTCTGTATGATAATGTATGCATCTCGTTTCATCATCAATTATTGGACCGAAAATCTCCATTTTATATTCCACTCCATTTAATAAAAATTAATACAAATACGAACAAAACTGTTACGAGCATTGCTATTATATCTTTTTTCTCATAGTGGAGTTCAATATAGCTCGTGCGATTTTTACCATCGCCATATCCTCTAGCATCTATGGCATCACTTAATTGATCTGCCCGTTGTATAGTTGTAAACAGCAACGGTATAACAATTGGAATATACGCAAAAATACGCTTCATAAACGGTAATGATTTAATGTCAAACCCTCTTGATTTTTGTGCTAGTATAATTCGATTTAACTCCTCTAAAACAGTTGGAATAAATCGAATGGCAATAACAATCATTAGTGAAAATTGTTCAATCGGTACACGGAGCTTCGATAACGGTTTTAGCAATTTTTCTAAACCTTTAGCTAAAATAAGTGGCTTCGTTGTAAGGGTCAATAATGAAGCTAATAAAACAAGGAGCAAAATACGCCAGACAAACCGAATGCCCGCTTCAATTCCTTCAATCGTAAATGTGATGATTCCCATTGACCATAATACATGTCCTTTAGTAAAGAGCAGATGATAAACAAATGTAAAGGATAAGATAAAGAGTAATGGCTTCACACCTTTTAAAATCACAACAAACGGTACTTTAGAAACAATTAATAGTGTAAACACAAAAAAAGTGGCAATTACATAGCTCGTCGCTGTATCTAATAATAAGAAGCTTAACATCAGCATAAAAATACTGATAATTTTAATGCGAGGGTCTAATCGATGGAAAATGGACTGCTTGTCGACATACTGTCCAATTATAATAGAACTACGCATCAAGCTTCCCCCTAAACTGTAAATATGGCTTAACAGCATTGAAGATGGTTTGCTCCTTACAGTTCGCTACTGCTATTTTCTCCCCAAGTAATTGTTCCACAACTTTTAATAATTGTAGTTGTTCCGGCATTGTTAGTCCTGCTCTTGTTACTATATGGGCCTGCTGTAAAAACAATTGATTGGTATTTAAGTGTACTTGTATTTCTCCTTCATGTAGAACAATGACTTCATCAGCGTACTCAGCGACATCTTGCATTTGATGGGTAACAAACAGAACGGTATGATTCGTTTCTAATTGCCATTCCTTCAAAAAATCTAGTAACGTTGACTTACTAATCGGGTCAAGCCCAGCCGTAGGTTCATCCAAAATAAGTAACTTTGGCTGCATTAATATTATAGATGCTATCGCTACACGACGTTTTTGTCCCCCACTTAGTTGAAAAGGAGCAAGCGTCAAAATGGTTTCATCTAAACCTACTTTCGGAAGAATTGCAGAAATACTAGCTCGTATTTCTTTTTCGGATTGTCCTATTTGTTTTAGTCCAAACGCTAGTTCCTTATAAACTGTCGTTTCAAAAAACTGGTGCTCTGGATATTGAAAGACATAGCCAATTTCCTGTAAATCTTTTTTTTGCCCTTTTCCACTTAGCGTAATAAGGTTATTATGTAGTCTATATTCCCCTATAAAATCTACTAATCCCTTAAATAATTGAACAAAGGTTGACTTACCTGCTCCAGTTTTTCCAATAATCGCAACCCATTTACCATCTGCTATGGAACACGAAATATTTTTTAAAGCTGTTTGATTATCATATTCAACTGTTACGTTTTTGAGCTCGTATCCCATAGTAAACGAATTGCTCCTTCCCAGTCCGGTGTTAATGACCATGCTTCATTTGCTAATTGATGAATTTTGACAGCGATAGGCTCCACTAAGGAAAAATCTCTTACATTGATTGTTTCAAATAGAGCTATCGGATGTCCATCGAAGCAAATTTGACCGTTATCAAGTAAAAGCACACGATTTGTTTGCATTACTTCATCCATATGGTGTGTGATGTGGACAATCGTTAAACCAGCTTGATGCAGTGAGTGCATGAGGGTTAATACTTGTTCTCTTCCTATTGGATCTAACATTGACGTGGCCTCATCAAAAATAATGCATTGTGGACGCATAGCTAAAATTGCCGCAATCGCAACACGTTGCTTTTGCCCACCGGATAATTCATGTGGCATGCAATCTAAATAGGTTTCCATGTCAACTGCTTTGCTAGCCCATTGAACACGCTGATCCATTTCTTCCTTTGGTAAACAAATATTTTCAAGCCCAAAAATGATTTCATCTCGAACGCTCGTTGTAATAAATTGATCTTCAGGATTCTGAAAAATAAAACCTATTTTCTGTCGAATTTCTTTTAAATCTACAGCATTACTTGTCTCCAAATGTTGAAATCGTACAACCCCGTTTTTCGGAAGGTATAAGCCATTCATTAATTTTGCAAGTGTTGATTTGCCACATCCATTTTTGCCGACAATTGATACAAATTCACCAGCCTGTATGGTAAAATGAATATCTTTTAAAATGGGTGCACTCTTTTTGTGATAAAAATTGACATGCTCAAATACTAGCATTTAAACACTTCCCTTTTGCTCATCGTACATGGCGAAAAAACGCTCTGGACTACTGGCAGAAATGCTTTGCTGTGGTCTCGTCCATTTCGTAACCGTTGTACCATTTACCCCAAATATTTCTCCCGTTAGATTTGCATCTTGCTGCGCTAATAATGTACCGATAAAGTGGGCAATATCCTCTGGAGTCCCCACCTTCCAATAATCAGGAAACGGTTCATTGCGTTGGGCATATTTTTTTGATATAAAATCAATCACAGGCTTCGTCATATCCGTTAACGCAGCAGGTGAAATGGCATTTACACGAATATTAAATGGCTTCAACTCTTCCGCCAATGTCCAGGTCATTCCAAGGATGCCCGCTTTCGCCGCACTATAATTGAGTTGGCCTTTGGAACCCATTAGTCCAGCTGTTGACGTCATCAATAAAATATCGCCTCCTCTTTCGAGTAAATGAGGCAGTACGCGTGAAATACAGTAAAAAGCGCCATGTAAATGGACATTGATGACATCTTGCCATTGCTCAGTTGTCATTCGCATACATTTTTCATCTCGTAAATTGCCAGCATTATGAATGAAAACATCTATTTGTCCAAACTCTACCATCACAGCTTCAATCATCTTAGACACCGCTTCAACATCAGCAATATCCGCACAATACCCAACTGCCCTATTTCCTTCAGCACGGATTTGTTGGACGACTTCATCAATTAACTGCTGGTTCGTGCCATTTACAACGACACTGTATTGATTATTAGCTAGATGAATAGCCGTACTGCGACCAATCCCTCTTGTTGCCCCTGTAATAAGTGCGACCTTCTTCATTATCTCAACTCCTTCACAACAAAAAATCCTATAGCAATTAAGTCGTTGTTGTTGGTCAATAAGGATACTTCTATCGTATTGTGCTTTTCAATAAATCGAAACGTCACTTCTTCATCTATTAGAAGTGGTTTTTGGAACCGCATATCATAACGAACGACCCATTTTAACGGATGTTCTTTAATATACAATGATTGAGCAAGCCCCATTAAATACATACCGTGCACAATCGGGCGTTCGAAGCCCGCTTCCTTCGCTGCCTCAGCATTAACATGGATTGGGGCATCATCTTTCGATACTTGTGCATAATAGTAGACCTGTTTTGCAGTAACTGTTTTTTTCATATGTCAGCACCTACGTGGATCAAAACTGTTTTTAATTGCACAATTTCTGTTCCTTGTTCGAAACAGTTTAAAGTATAAGTATAAAAAGTCATTGGTCCTTGTTTTCCTTGTTTATGCTCTTTATGACTTAACGCTAATTCACAATGTAATACCATTCCTTCTTGAATTGGCAAATGATAAAAAAATTGCTGCGACCCGTGGAGAACTGGCTTTTGATTATTAAAAATTGCTCGATCAAATTGTTGCCAAAATACAATGGGCATGGTCGCAGGGGCAATGAGTTTGCCATGAAGATATTGTAACGGGGCCTCTATACTTTTAGCATAGCGCTGTATCCACTCAGCTGTTACGGTTATTTTTTTTGTTAATCTCATCGAACTGCCTCCACAAGCGTTGCAAGCCCCATTCCACCACCAATTCCTAGTGTTGCAAGCCCTCTTTTATATGGTTGATATTTCATTTCATAAAATAATCGGGTGATTAAAATAGCACCTGATGCGCCGTACGGATGACCAATGGCAATTGCCCCACCAGCTCGATTAACCTTGTCCTCAGGAATTTGTAATGTCTGGATTGAAGCGAGCACCTGTGAAGCAAAAGCTTCATTAAATTCAACAATGTCAATATCTTCTACGTTCAGTTGTTGCCTGTTCAATAGTTTTTGTACAGCTGGAACTGGACCAATCCCTAAATAATTTGGATCGACACCTGCAGCCTGTGTATCGACAATGCGGAGTATCGGCTGTAATTGTAATTGACGGCATTTTTCTAAAGACATGACTAAAACCAGTGCCGCACCATCATTTAGCGGGCATGCATTTCCTGCAGTGACCGTACCATTATCTAAAAATACAGGTCTTAATGATTGAAGCTTGTCAACACTTGTATTCTCTCTTGGACACTCATCTATAGTTACCCAGCCATCATTTACATGTAGAGGCACTATTTCTTCGTCAAAACGATTTAAATTCCTTGCTTGAATCGCTTTTTGATGGCTTTTGTATGCGTAATGGTCTTGTGCTTGTCGTGAAATCGAAAATTTCATTGCTACATTTTCAGCTGCTATACCCATGTCAGGATCGCCATAACGCTGTGGGGTAAACGGGGCACGTGAATAAACTTGGGGCATAGCCATTAATGTACTCGGCTTTTTCATTTTCCAAGGTGCACGACTTGTACTTTCTACACCACCAGCTAAATAAACGTCTCCTGCTCCACTTTGAACAAATCTGGCAGCCATATTAATTGCTTCTAGCCCTGAGCCACATTGACGGTCAATGGTAACCCCTGGAATAGAAAAAGGTAAATCTGCTTCTAAAGCAGCAAGTCTGGCCAAATTTCCTCCTGGCCCGACAACATTTCCTAAAATGACATCATCAATACAATCGCTTGGTAATGCAGTTTCTTTTATTATTTCTCTTATTAATGGGGCTACTAGATGCTCTGGTTCCAGTGTGGCTAGCTGCCCCCCCATTTTGCCAATTGGTGTTCGTTTTGCCATCACAATTACTGCGTCTCTCATGACAATTCCTCCATTAACCAATCTTTCATGGCTTTACGAGCTATTTTTCCGCTGCTTGTAAAGATGAACGTCTGCACTGTTACTAATTGTTTCGGTAGCTTATAACTTGCTAAAAACTGAGCGCCAAATTGCTGAATTTCTTCTAGTGAAAGCGTTCGATCATCTTGCCATTTAATACAGGCAACAAGCCGTTCCCCCCAGTAATCATCTGGCACACAAACTATTATCATGTCATCAATTACACTATGTCGTTTTAGCACCGTTTCCACTTCCTCTGGATACACATTTAAGCCACCAGTAATCAGCATGTTTTTGGCTCGACCAATTAAATACAACGCTCCGGAATCGTCTTGCCTCATATAATCTCCTGTTTTTAACCAGCCTTCATGAAATACTGCATTTGTTTCTTCGGGTAATAGAAAATAACGAGTGAACATCATTTCACTACGAACATAGAGTAATCCAACTTCGCCAATTGTCACTTCACGTTGTTCGTTATCTCGAATGGAAATCTCTACACCACGAAAAGGTTCTCCAACTATATGTTCTTGCATCGTTTGATGGACATCTAAATAACTAATATAACTCGCTTCAGAAGAGCCGTAGAATTCAAATAACTTTGTTGTGCCAAATACCTTTTTCGCCCGTGCTTTCGATTGTTCTGACCATTTAGCTCCGGAAGAAATGATTGCTTGTGCATGCATTTCTTGCAAGCTATCTAACCTAAGTAGCTTTTCAATCATTGTTGGCACAAGAAATAAAATCATATTAGGCACTTCCCTGCAATACTTAACTACCTTTTTTTCCTCAAAAGCGGTCATAATATAAAACGTTCCACCAAAATATAAGCTTTGCATTAGCGCAAATAATGACAGTGACTGCACGAATGGTCCTGGTGCTAGAAAATTTTCTAAAGTATTTAACAGGAATGCTTCTTTTGTCGCAATAAAACTTTTCATCCAAGAATTGTGTGTTCGTTCGTAACCCTTTGGCATGCCAGTTGTCCCAGAGGTAAAGCCGATAAATAACGGGTCTTTCGCTTTATTAACCGTAGCTTCTTCTGTTAAAGTAGAAAACCATTCATCATAAGAAGCTATTTGCTTGTCCGAAAATACATACGTGTCTATTTGTTCGAAAACATGCAAATTTTTCTCATACATACACTCAAGAAAAATCATCCTCGGCTGTGCTTGTTTCAGCACCAACCCAATTTCATGTAAACTCCACTTTGGATCAAGTAAAATCGGCACACAACCCGCATACATAATCCCTAAAAAAACTTCCACAAATTCGATTCGATTGCTAGATAAAATCGCAATTTTTTCGTGCTCAAGTCCATTACATTGAATGCCTTTTGCAATTTTTTTCATGGCACTTACTAATTGTTCGTATGTATAAGACCGTTCCTCATGAATTAGCGCAATTCCCTTTGGCTGACGAACTGCATGTTCGATAATGGGTTCGATGATGTTCATTTCTTCACACACCTTTAAAAATATCTTATTCTACTTCACTATTTAGCTTTTGTTCTATTGGACTAACTGCCCTTAATTGCAAGACAATAATGGCCGCGATAATTGCCTTTATACAATCACCTGGTAAATACACTAACGCTCCTACTAAACCAGCCCAAATAGACGTTTGTGTAATCAATGCCATAACTGGTGCTCCAATTAAACTAACTAGTAATACACCAAATACAAAATTAATAATTAATAATTTCCAAGTTTTAATAGAAGACCATATTTTTTCAGTTGCATAGCCAATTAGAAAAGCTGCAATCGGCCAGCTAAAAATATAGCCTGCTGATGGACCAACTAATACCGAAAAGCCCCCTCGTCCACCCGATAATAAAGGTAAACCTAAAGCTACTAAAACAATAAACAGTACGAGACTAATTGCCCCTGTTTTCTTTCCTAAAAAACCTCCTGCTAACATTACACCTAAAGTTTGTGCTGTTATCGGTACTGGAATAAAACCTACTGAAATTGGAGGAATTAATCCTAGTGCCGCTATTAATGCTGCAAAAAGTGCCGCATATACCATTTCTTTAGTTGTCATATAAAAAACCTCACCTTATAAAAAATTTATGCAAAAAAACCGGTTTCTTTGTATGTGAATTATAATAGCGCTAAAATTCATTTGTGTAAACTTATTTTTAGTTAAAAGTTAACTCAAATTATAATAATATTTTCAAGTGATTGTTTTTCTTTTGTAAAGATGTGATTTTTGTCAAGAAAAAAGGAACAGACATTAAAATCAGTCTGTTCCTGAAAGTATAACTTAAGCGAATTATGGACTTATTGCTTCAAAATAACGCCATAATGAAATTTTGAAGTTAAACGTGTCAATCTTGAAAAATGATATTTTTCAAACCATGTCGACCGAAAGTGAGCCTTTAAAACAACTCGTTTTTTTGCAACTCGTTTCGCTTCTGTTACCCATTCATCGGTTAATGTTATATGTGCTCCAGCCGTGCGAAGTGCTTGAAAATTATTCGATTCCTCTATAATTTCTTCGAACATCGGATCCATATAGACGACATCAAATGCATTGTCAGGCTGTAATTTTAAATATGCTATAGCTTCTGCCTGTACAACTTCGATTTGTCGCATACATGCGGTTAAAGGAAGCTCGGATGTATCATATGTGTCCATCCCGTGTGCCACAATAAACGCCACATTAGGATCTGCCTCTAGCCCAACTACTCGCCCTGATTTCCCAACAACGAAAGCAGCTAACATCGCATCTGCACCTAATCCTAGCGTGCAATCCAATACCGTGTCACTTTTTTCTAGCTGTACGGCCTCTAAAAACGGCTCAATTTCTCCGCGTGCCACTCGCTTTAAACGAAATGCTGCTGAATTGGGATGAAAGAAAAAAGGCTCTTCTGCCCCAAATGCATAATATTCATAGCGATTTTTTCCTGCAACAATAACATTTGCCTGCATTTCCTCGGAGATTTTGCGAATTGAACGCTTATTACGAGCCACAAACGGAACATGTAACGTGTCACACACAAAATCAGCGAGCACCATCGACAAGTCGTCTGGTCTGCCCGCTGTAGTCACAATCGTTTTTATTTCTCGCATGTTTGCTCTAAAACGCCTGTTAAATGCGCTGTAATTTGCTCCACTGGAAAACCTTCAATTTGTTCACGTGGAATAAAATAAGCCAATTCCCCATCTTTTAAAATAGCCATTGACGGCGAGCTTGGTGGCACATCCTCAAAGAAACCACGCATAGCAGCAGTAGCTTCAGGATCTTGCCCTGCAAATACTGTTACAAGATTATCCAGTTTTACCGTACCTACCGCTTCACGTGCTGCTGGGCGAGCCAACCCAGCCGCACATCCACATACCGAGTTGATAACAACTAAAGAAGTCCCCTTCGCCTCCGCCATAAATTCATTTACAGCATCAGCCGTTGTCAATTCACTAAATCCAGCCTCCACCAACTCTTCACGCATCGGCTTCACTACCTGTTTCATATATTCGTCGTAAGCGTTCATGCTTTTACCCTCTTTCATATGTAATCACAAAGCCCATTATAGCAAGGTTTCTTACGAATGTACAAAAACTTGTTTTCGCCAAAAATCACATGTTTTCGGGAGAAATGTGACTTTTTCGTGACTTTCGTGACTTTTTTTGTGTAACGACGTGGGGTTGGTTGGGGGTTGTTTTACACCTAAAAACTGGATGATTATTCGATTAGGACATTTTTTGTTATCAAAAATTGCCGATTTTTATTATGGTAAATTAATTTATATATGGTTAAAGTTGTTATTGCGGGGTGTTTGGATTAATGCCCTTAGATATATTGAAGGAGGATACATAAGTGATTAATTTGTTTAAAAAAGGTTTTATTTATCTCACATTAATGGTATTAGCATTAGTTAGTATTAGTGTCGAAAGTGCATTGGCAGCAGAAGTTGTGGATTATGAAGAAGGTGTCACAAATTTAAATAACACTTCTGAAAACAGCGCTAGAGTTGGAAGTGACTTAAGAAAACCTGAGATAGGTTGGAAGAGATATGATGATTCACATCCCAGTATAAAATATTTAGGGTCTGGTTGGTCGTTAAGTACATCATCTTCTTATTATAAAGGGAGTAGACATGCTTCATCCACAACTAAGATAGATGATGAAATTATGTTTGTATTTAACGGAACAAAGTTAAGACTTATTACTCAATATTACTCTGGTTATTCAAAAGATATACGAATATTAATTGATGGAAAAGAAGAAAGTTTTTCATTAGTTGGTGCTACTAACGGTCAAATAGTTGTGTACGAAAAAACAGGTTTATCTGATGGCATCCATAATGTAGAAATCAAAAAAAATGCTAAAGGTTCATGGGAAAATGACCTATATCTTGATGCAATCGATGTCTATGGATTTTTATTATCAGAAAACGATATTCCTACACTAGAATCAATTTCTTTAGATAAGAGTACACTTGAGTTATTAGAAGGAAGTCAAAATAAATTAATAGCAGCTGTTAGTCCAGACACTGCAAAAGTAATTTGGACAAGTAGTAATGAAAGTATAGCAACTGTTGATCAAGATGGAAATATTACTGCACTTCGCGAAGGTGAAACAATTATTTATGCCAAATTAGATAGTACTGATCTTATTGCTACTTGTACAGTAATTGTTAAAAAACCAATTAGTGAAACTTCTAGTGCTATCCTTAGTATCACACTAGTAAACGGCATTACAAAAGAATATGATGTTACTAATACAGTTTTAAATAATTACTTGAATTGGTTTGAAAGTGCTCAAGGTACGTCAACTTTCAAATTCACAAAAACTATCTCACCTTATAAAAAAGTAACTGAATATATTGTATTCGACAAGATTGCTTCATTTGAAGTAAGAGAGTATTAATCAAGAGACCGCCCTCCACAATGATTAAGTGGTAGAGCGGTCTTTCTATTTTATTTATTTCGTCTTTGTTGAATCGTAATATACAAACCAATCAAACGATCCGTCGTCATCACTCCATTCTGTAAGTCCCTCAAGTGTGAAGCCTGTATAATTCCATCCTTAACCGCTTGTGCAATATAGTTTTCTGTTTCAGTTTTCAAAGCTGGTGAACCTGGATTCCATGTTGTATCTGCCACCTTGATTTCCTCCTTCATGTCTTTCACTATTAATTGGACTTTCAATTTGCTATTACTTGGCACGATTATTTGTCCTTCTAATTTGTACCCTCTAGGCATCTTCCAATTCTGTTTCAATTCAAAATGTGGACGGTCAATTCTGCGTGCCCAATCACCGCCCCATGTAATACCTAACTTACGAGCTATTGATCCGACTTTTGTTAATGTATCTACATCATAGAGGGTTTTAGGGGGAGCGACGGCAATGTCCCAAGCTAATCGTGAAGTATGGTTACTCTTCAGTGTCCACGTCACAATTTTTCCTGGTCTTGTACGACCTTGTGCATATAGGTAATTTTGGCGTGCTTGCGATCGGTATGTTTCTGTGACGAAGATATTTTGAATGCCTACTTTATAGCACTGTTGAAAGAGCAATCTGCAAGCCGTTTGTGACACTGGTAGTAATTCACCTAAATCTCGACATGTAGTTGTGATACTCATTGTTTATCATCCTTTTTTTCATCGTTGTCGATTTGTAACTGCTTAAAAGCGTTCGTTAAAAACTTCGGTACTTTCAACCCTAGCTTTCCAAGATTCTCAATCATACTGATTCCTTCCATCCCGATTAGAAAAAGAATCATCGCATTGCGCATAAAGTTTCCACTCTCGGTTGCTAAGTCCAGTTGCACTGCAGCGATAACCATCAAAATCATCGCCAGTTTTTTAAACAGTCCTATTAAAGCTTTTCTGCTATCCACGTTTTTCACAACAAAGGCAACCATTATGCCTAAAATATAATCAATCGCCATAAAGATAACGAAGGCCTTAATTAAATGGTCAATGCCACCAACAAAATAAGTGACCCCTGCCATGGAGCCGCCTACGAGTGATATATATAATGTATCTGTTTTCATTGGACACCTTCCTTTTTTTCATAAAAAAAGCCCTCCACAGTTGGTTGTAAGGTTTAGTGTTTTTAATTTTACTGAGCTATATATCCACGTTCAACGCCCATTACACTTTAGAATACTAAGCTATCAAAATTGAATTGCTCTACGATATTCCATTGTTGTTTACCTAAATCATCACTATAATCATTACAATATTCAATAGTAAAACGAACATTTGAACATTCTTTACCTCCAAATAGATAAATTATATTGTTTTCTTACAACGTCCAAATCTTTATCTGAACTGTATAGTAAGTGACTAATACCGTGATATATTTTTATCAATGCCTTTTTGCGAATGATGTATATCATTGGCTGACTATAACTCATCTCACTTGCAATCTTAACTATTGACCACCCCTTAAAATACCTATATTTAACAAAAGCAACCTCCTTTTCAGGCATAATCTTTAATATTTCATCAATACATATCACAATCAGTTGATCTTTGGTTAAAGATCCTACTTTTTCTTTATTTATATATGGATACATTTTCAAATATTTTTCTACTAGTTTATCAAGTTCGCGTCTATTTTTCTTCATTCCAATTTCCCCTTTGTTTTATATTCAATATCCCTTTTATTTTTCATATTTTCACGAGGAGAAACGTGATACATCAGTTGAAAACTCTATATAAGTAATAATAAAATCGTTGTATTTCTCAGTGTTCCTGAATAGAAAAGCACATTCGATTTTCTTTTTTGACTGTACGAAATTCACACACCCTTTTATAATTATTAAAGGTAGTCCTTCATGAATTGAGTCATAAAACACTTAAAACACGAGGTGATGAAATGGAAATTAATACAGGTATTACTAAAATATTTGTAGAATTCGACACATATATGTCTATCTATTTTTTAGTTCTAGGAATTATTCTTTCACTAAAATGGATACTACCTCTCATTTTCAAAGAAAAAAAACAACTTATTGAAGTAATTGTAAATTTCCTTCTACTTTTGTTTATAAATAGTCTTGTAATCAACATTAAAGATATTTTATTTACTGAAATAAGTGTTTCAAGTTTAATGATAATATTAATTTTGCTTTTAGGTTATATAATGTTTTTTTATCAGCTTTATAAATATTTAAAAAGACCAAAAGCACATGAATAAACATGTGCTTTTGGTTTTTATCGAGGATATGACAAGTATTTTGCTATTAGTACTTTGTCAGGATATACTGCACCATTTTTTGCTTTGTACGACCATGTTGTCTTTACTCCATCAGCTACTGGTTCAAGTTTAGTAGTAATCCTATCCCCTGCCTTCGGAATTGGAAACGGCTCATACTTAGTATCATGTCCCCACACACTCCCAATCGAAGAACCGACTGAAAGTATCTTTGCTGTAACACTTACAGCTACAAAACTTACGTAACCCAATGCCAAAAAAGTTCCTATTGTAAATGTAGCATTTACCTTCCAATTAAGTACATCCCGTGCTGTATAAGTATATGTTGTAGATGCTGTTCTTGATAAATGCACATTAATATAAGCTATATCTAACCGTTATTTGCCTTTATATGAACTTTGTACTCTCCGAAATAAGGAGTTTCAACTGTAATTGAGTCTCTTGTGGTCGATTGATTATAAGTTTTTGTGAATATAACTTCCCCGTCTCCAGGTCGCTGTACTTGAATTGATCCATTGTAACCTATACCACCCCTTTTACTCCAAGAAATTCTTAAACTTTTGATTCCTGTTTTTGTGACCCTTAAACCAAAATCTGTATTCCCATTATTTATTGCCATTTATAATTCCCCCTTATGTTGTCGTTTGGATACAACTAATCATAAGATGTTTCTGGAATTCAAAACTCTTTTATTAGTATAAGAATTTTCACATTATCTCTATATGGAATTTCTATTTTTACTTTCAAATATTGAAAAAGAACAAGCCAACAATAATTGACTTGTACTATAAATGATTTACTTTCTTCCCTCCCTAGCTGTTTTATAAGTATATTTATCCACATAACCTTCAAGTGACAAATTAATAGTTTCTTTGCTACTTCAATAATATTCTATAAGACCACTGTACTGAGGTCTTAACAAATTTTTGGTGGATTATTTACTGCATCCATAGTCTCTCTTTGATATGGCGCACTCTCCGTATTCTATCGCCCGTGCTCAGCTGCCTATTCCTTTGATAACACAGGGTGCTTGTCCGCCCACTGAGATACCGTTAGCTATAGAGAGGATGATACTAAGCTTGCAATTTCTTAAAACAGTCACATTATCTGTTTTTGAACCATCTTCATCCCCTTCCACTTCTAATTCAACATTATCCTCTGTAAAATACTGTGCTGCATCATACTCAGCAAGCTCTGCTAATGCCTCATGAATATCTCTTTCAAGCAATGCTTCAATCATCTTTGGGTCATCCTTACTTGCTAAAAGTAATGCAGACTTTGAGGGGAGCGACAATATCTTTGAACGAAATGCCATCACCATATGATTTTGAATTTTCTCCACCTCATCCGCCTTATGCATTTCTCGTTTTAGATGCGCCAACTCAATTTCAGCCTTCTCCCGCTTCGCCTTCTCATGCAGCCATTTCTCATAGTCTATAGACTCCATCACTTTGTTCTCATCAATACCATCAAAGGACATTTTCAAAAAAGTAATGTAGCGACTGACGGTATCGATCAAATCATAGCGGCCATGAGCAACACGCGCAATCACACCTTCTTCGACTAAATAACGAACATTCCTTTCCGTCATATTAAACATTTTGGCAATCGTTTTTGTATTGACAATCGTTCGATCATCCAATTTCGTTTTCGCAGTCACACATGCACTCACCTCACAAAATTTAATGGATGGAAGGAACACCTTTTTCCGCACTATATCTAGCCCTTTTTCGGGCTTCGGAGACCCGCAGGCTGGCGTTCTTGGGTAGAAGAACCTAAGGCAAAAAAAGACGACACAGCATGTGCTGCATCGCCTATCGTTATGTTGTTTGATAAATATTGCATAGTATTATAATAGCATGTTCATTTTGAAAGAGTGTGCCAACATTCTGCCAAATTACTGCCAAAAGTCTGCCACTTATTTTTAATAATCTCTTTTAAATAATAACAAATAATATTTAGCATCAGCTTTTTCATATATTTCTATATTAAAAAACTTATATGTAACTATAATTAATATAAATATTATTAAAATCATTATGATTACTACCGCTTTATCTACACTAAGACCAGGAATTATTTCATCGAATTCTATCTTAACATTTAAAATGATAGTAATAAGTAAAATAATTAACGTTATTATTAAAGTATTACATGTTGCCGCAACCTTTGCTAATGAAGCTTTTTCATATATGCTCTCCAATCTTGCTATCAAAAACCTCCTATCATTTTCTTCCATATCATCAATTAATTTTAAGTTTTCAATAGAATTAGAGTGATCTTT
The DNA here is from genome assembly GCF_038008685.1 of Lysinibacillus sp. FSL W8-0992. Classification (NCBI taxonomy): domain Bacteria; kingdom Bacillati; phylum Bacillota; class Bacilli; order Caryophanales; family Bacillaceae; genus Lysinibacillus; species Lysinibacillus sp. FSL W8-0992. The sequence continues at coordinate 2,951,104 of NZ_JBBOZQ010000001.1, read as the reverse complement.
TACATTTAGACTTTTTTTCAAAAAGAGCATTAATTCTACATCTTTATTGGAAAAAATAAGTTTCTTCAATTCAAGAATATCCATACAATCATCTCCCTCCATTAATTTACCACATTAACATATCTTACATTCTGTTAATGTGCAGATAGTATTAAAAAGCTAGATTTCTCAACACTTTACACGCCATTCAGATTGTGAGCTTTACATGTCCTTATTTTGTAAATGTCTTTAGTGTGTAAAAGTGTTTGTTATTTCAAGATGTTAAACCATTTCCTAAAATGGGCAAAATAAAAATAGCACCAACATCAGTGCTATTTTAAAATTTCAATCTTTTATTTAATTTTTGATAAGCTTGATCGATTGCATCTTGATTTATCCCAATATATTTCAATGTAATATAGGGAGCTGAATGATTAAAAATATCCTGCAGCAACGCCACATCTTTTTCTTCTTGATACACATGATAACCAAAGGTCTTACGTAGAGTATGTGTCCCTATTTCGTCTAAGCCATTAGTTAAAGCAGCTGCTCGTAATATAGCATATGCCCTCACTCTTGTGATTGGTTTATTTTTACCTTGTCGTGATTTGAATAAATATTCCCAGTCTTCCTTATTTTCAATGTACGGAATGAGCACTTTTTGCAATTCTTTTAAAATCGGAATGCGTTTCGTCTTATTCTGCTTCTTTTTCTGCACCTTTGACTCTTTTATAAACAACACTTGCTTATGACGAACATCTCCCACCTTTAAACGCAAAATGTCGCTTATTCTTAGCCCAGTATAAATACCAAAACAGAAGAGCAACTCATCACGTGGATTGTCTTGCAATGTTTTACGAACATCACGAATCATGTCTATATCACGTATTGGCTGGACAAAATTCATTGACTCTTCACCTCATATACCTCCACGCGCAATGCTAATGCCAATTTATACAATGCTTGTGCCTTTATGCGATAAAAAGTACGCTCACTAATATGAAGCTTTTTTGAAATTTGATAATTATACAAAGGTGTTTCCTCTAAACAAGCCATAACAATAATCTGTCGCTCTTTTTGCGTCAGCTTATAAAATGCACGATTAAATCGTTCAAAAAAGGCTTTCGCTTGCTTGTAATACTCTACATTTCGTATTGCTGCTTCTTCAACTTTTGATTGAAATCCTCCACTATAGGATGGCATGTTTAACGAATAATTTGCTGTAATCGTCGGCAACAAATCCTCAGGGGTTGTCAGTTGATACGTACGATATTGTCGTAAGATATTTTCAATGGCCTTTTGAGTAGCTTTTCCATCGATGTTTTTTAAGATATCCACTATCTATCACTCCTTTAGTAAAATAAAAAGAGGACAACATAAGAAAGTAGCGTCCGCTACAATCAAAAGTTGTCCTCCGGTATTTTCCGTAAAGGGTTTTTTTAAATACTAGAAAGAAATCTTTCTAATATTTTTGAAGATGGGTAACTTGATAATGAAGCTATCCCGTTTGCAAGTTCAATTGGATACAATCCTCCTGAATACCTGTGACTAATGATTTGAGGTAAAGTTGCTAAAATATTGTCTAAGCCTATTAAATCATTAACACCTGGTGCATCTTTTAAATCTAGATAAAATCCAGTTGGAATATTTAAAACTAAAAATGTAGTTGGATCATACTTAACAAATATCTTCTCTCCCCAGTTTGATCGTTTACCATAATTTATTTTAGTTGGTCTATCTTGAACATGAGTATTTACATACTCATGTGATAATACTAAATAGCTCATTGGTTCACCAAAATCTTTTGGTTTTATATGTTGGACAAAAGTCGATAGATGATCTACAAACTTCCCACTTTTCTCCTGTCCAATAATATTAATAGGGCGACTCTGATTTTTAGCATACTCCAAAAAATTTCGTATTGGATCCACTAATTTAACATATTGACTATTTAAACTAAGTGGGCCATCCTTAATAAAAAGAGTATCTTTTATCAGATTTTTATCATTATGATTCCAATGAACTCTTATTAGAGTGAATAACATAAGATGTTCCATTATTGACATATAAGCAGAAGCTAAACTATCAGGAGCCTTTTCTTCTGACATTTCAAGATGAAATCCAATCATATCTGTTAAAAAAAGCTTTTGATTACACATAGAATTTTCACAGTACTTGTTATTGCTATCAAAAGAAAAACTTTGTTCATGTTCACAGTAAGGACAATTGAAATTAGGTGAATTTTTATGAACAGACTGCCATTTTTCATACGATAACCATTTTAAGGTTTCGAAATAAGCCCCCTTCTCATCTTTCAAGAGGGATTCATAAATAATATGTCTAACTGCATCAAAATTTGTGCCTCTGCTCGTCTTAATATTTCTTAGAGGAAGTACTGTTGAATGAAACAAAGCGTTATCTTTCATTAATTTCTGTAAATCCATTGGGTGAGGATATTGTTTATCTATTTTTCCAAGTTGATAACTCGATAGATTAAGAATTGCAGTTTTAATAAATGCTACCTCTTTAGAGGGATAACTCCCAGACTTTACGGGTACAAAAGATCCATCCACTACCCAAATATTATTAAGAGCAGTACCTTCACTAGAATAGTTGTTCCAATTACTTAATAGACTTTTAGATGGTTCTGTTAAGACCGTATCAAAATCTGTTACTAATTGTTGAATCCATGGACTATTTACTAATGAAAGATGTCCTAACTTTGAAGCTGCTTCAAAAGGAAGACCGCTCCCTGCATTATAAGCCATTTTAACTTCTCCCCCTAAACTGTGAATTTTTTTACCTGTACAGGAATTACAAATCTATGAGAAGTAGTTAATATTCGCATATATCCTGGTGTTCGGGCTTTTTTTATATCCTCTTCCAACCCAGCAAATGTAGCCTGAACTTTAGCCAATGCATTTGCTTCATCAGTCGAGGCCAAGTGCCCCACAAAAAAGTTTTCAGTTTGAACTAAAAGTTCTTTGCTAATAGTGGATGGTGACTGGGTTGAGTAAATCATACCGATATGGAATTTTGCACCTTCCTTAGCAAAACGGTGATAAACAGTAGTGTTTTCTTTACTACTAGAAGGAAAAAGATTATGAGCTTCTTCAAAATATAATTGAATAAAATGATCTCCTAACGAATTTGAGACAAACTTTTTCTCCTGTTCCGTGAATATAGCATTAGATAATAGATCAGAAAAATATTGGCGAATTTCACCAGAAGCATTTCCTAAATCTAGAATTACAGTCATACCATCATTCAATAATTTGATTATTTCAGTAACAAAATCACCTGCATCAGGCGAATGATAGTTTCGGTAATTAGCTAAGATTTTTGGTCCAGATCCACTTAAAGGGTATAAGAAATTTAACAAAGCTTCATCTACTGAATCTAATAATGGTGATCCACTAGAACTTTTTAGTAATGGAGAAGTTGGATTTTGGTTTTTAAAATCAACTAGCATTTTTAATTCGTCTAGTAATTCATTAAGATTTGAGGGAGCTGATGGGGCAGGCGAAATATTATACATAGCTTCTCTTAAATCTTTTTTAAATCCTGGGTTAAATCCTGATGCATTTCTATCCCCCAATTGCAATGACAATAATTTTTTCTCATCTAATTTAAAGTTAGCTTTTTTTAATATTGCCCAGAAAAATAGAGTTTTACGTATTAGCCTTGTTTTATCCTTAGGTGATGCAGCTTTTATTTCTGGGATAGATGTGAGGCTAATATTCACAAAATCTCTAACATAGTGAGCTGTCTCGTTATCTCTTTCTAAAAATGATTTCAATATTGGTAATGCTGTATGAGGTTGCTCAGCAAAATTTAGTTTAAGTTCCTTTGATGGTGTAGTAGGTCTTGGTGTAATGGCATAAACATTACAAACTGAAGGATGAGCACTTGCCAATGATTTATTCCCATCTTGAGGATTATCATTCGCATATTCTCCATTAATATCAAAGATTAATTGACCAACTGTCCTATTACTTTGTGTAGTTCTAATCATTGAATCGGCAATAACTTTAACCACATTAGATTTACCTAATCGGGTTTTACCAAACATAGCAGTTCGGCGACCTTTAAAATCCTCCATAGAGATAAATACTTCAGGCAAAAGAGAAGTATTTAGCCCTAATTGACACTCTGTTGGCCTTAGATGACCTATTGAATGTTGGTTAATAGGATTAACAATTCCATTTACTATTAAAGTCAACAAAGATAAATCTGGTGAGTACACCTTATAGTTATGGGCACTTACAACATTGTTCACATCTCCTGAAAATTCTATTTTGCTAGAAATGTCAGGATTTGGGTAGAACATTCCTAGGACATCACATTCCAAAGCACCCCACTGCAATTCTCCCTGGGTCCATGCGTCTAATTCAGGCATTGATTTTTTATGAAGTTCAAAATATGTTTGTTGGACTTGATTCGATAAGGGTGTTGGCGAGACACTCTTTACTCTTAATAATGTAAAATGAGGAGGTAAATTTGAACTTTTGTTTTTATCATCAATAGCTAAAATTAAAAAACTTCCTCTTGGTATTCCACCAACTGATAATTTATATGGATCTGAAGTTATAATTTTTGCTTTATCATATCCTAACTCTAATACATACCCAACAAATCTTAGTCCATTTTTAATATTACTCTGCTGAAGATTAGTTTGCTCTTCTAAAAAGGTTTGTAAAATACTTAAAGGATTACTGCTTAAACTTGCTCTATCAACTAGATTTTGAACAGAATTCATTTACAAAACCATCCTTATTTATAAATTTCAAATATTTGCTTGAATAATCAGTTCTTCAAAATTACTACGACCCTTGTTATTAGATGATACTCCTGAAAATCTTGATAAAACTGAACAACTGAAACCAGCATTTTCATATAATTCTCTCACTGATTCATGATTAGCATTAGTTGCTAAAATTTTAGCTCCTCTTTCTCTTGCGCGGACTAGTGCATTACATAGTCTAACTTGATCTTCCCAAGAGAAAAGTTTCTCATTATATTGAATAAAACCATTATTATTGTGATTAACAGTGTATGGAGGATCAATGAATATAAAATCATTAGATTGTGCTCTATCTATTAAGTTTTCAAAATCAGAATAAACCAGTTCAGTATTTTGTAAGACGTTTGATATTCTTTGGAAGTCATCCGTATCGAGTAGAACATTTTTTTTCGAGCCAATCGGTACATTAAATTCACCATTCCTATTAACTCTATAGATACCATTGAAACAAGTCCTGTTTAAATATATAAATCTAGCTGCTTTATAAGCTAATTTACGAGGCTTATATTTTCTCATTTTATAGTAATACTCTTTATTATGGTGTCGATGATGGTATCTTAATTTATCCTGTACCTCGAAATAATTTGTTTTTAATGCTTGGTAAGCTAAAATAAGATCTGGATTTAAATCTCCTAAAATCGCTTCCTCTGGTTTAAGATAAAAGAAAACAGAACCTGAACCTAAAAAGGGTTCAATATATACATTGAACTTTTCCGGAAAAAGGCTATTATGACTATTAGTTAACCATCTCTTTCCACCAACCCAAGTCAAAAAAGGTGTAATTGGTGCATTCGGTATATTTGTCATATTATTAACTCCTCACCAATATACTACCACCTAGTAAAAAAAATTACATCGGATTTATTTGATAGAGAGTACGTAATTTTATTAATTTTTTTAGATTAATATTGTTACTTCATTTATTATTAGATGTCGAAAGCGTTATTTTTTTACCAATTCGTCTTCGTTTGCTTTCACATACCTCAAATACCTTGCCATGTTGCCATTGAATAGAATCCTGACCAAACTCCTTTGGCTTCAAAATTGCAATGATTGTCCCCTGTTGTATAATGTAAATCCCATCATTCATGCCATTCAAACTAGTAAGTTTATTGCTCACATTAACCCCTCCTGCTATAATTATTATAGTTTAATTGAGCAATGGAGCTTATATTTTAAAAGCTATGGTTGCCGCCATAGCTTTTTTAATTGAACATGACTAAATTGCTTAACACTTGATAGCAACGTTCTTTTTCTTTAAAGCATTCATGCAAGCAATCATTTTCAATCTCGTAAAATTCAGCTGTTATGCGAATGATATGTTTGCCGATAAGGATTTCTTCTTCATCATGAAGCTGATTAAGTGCCTGATAAATAGGATCCAGCGAAACGCCTATGATTTCATAAATATTCACATTATCCATGTTCATCCTTCTCATTTCTTCAAGCTAAAATCACTTTTATCATTCATCCAACGTCTTTACTAGCTCTTCATAAGACATATTGCGAAGCATTTCCTCAGCGTAGTTTTTACTTAGCATGATAATCGCAATGATTTCTTCACGTTCCTGCTTAGACAATCTCTCTCACCCCTTTGTGCAAATCTAGGCGATACAAGGTATATTGTCCTGCCTCTGCATGGCCAAGATATGCCGGATATTGGACAATAGATTTGCGGTATTCTAACAGTGAAGTTTGTAAATTCAAATCAGCAAAATACATCACCTTTGTTAACAATCGATGGGCTTCCGTAATGGCTCCTGGCACTTCACCAAATAACGCTCGATGCAGCATGTTGACTTCAAGTGGATCACTAGCAAAGTAAAACGCATATTGTCCAAAGCTTTTGACGACGTATAGCTTAATACGTCCAATGCCAAGGACATTTCGGTTTGTCATTTCACGTACTGCCGCGACATCATAGGCCACCTCTAGCAATTTATTAGAATCATCCTCCAACTGAATTTGATTTGTAGACACAGCCCAATAGACTTGGTGTGCAAACCAACTCAATTCAAACTCAGTCGCATACTCCAAAATCTCCTTTACCGTGATAAGGTAGCTCATCTGGCAACACTCCAGGCTAAATTGGACAGCCTTCCCGTGTCTTTTACATAGCTGGCGAACACTGTCCCTGTCGGTCCATTTCTGTGCTTGGCGATAATAAATTCCAACATATTTTGGCGTTCGGATTCTTTGGCGTAGTAATCATCGCGATATAAAAATGCGATGACATCAGCATCTTGTTCAATATTGCCTGAGTCTCGTAAGTCACTCATTACAGGGCGTTTGTCCTGACGTTGTTCGGCACTGCGATTGAGCTGAGCTAGGCAAATGACAGGGCAATTAAATTCTTTTGCCATTTGCTTTAAATCCCATGAAATTTGGCCAATTGCTTGTGTTTGATTATCGCGTGGATTGCTGACTCGAATGATTTGCAAGTAATCAATTAAGATTACCGGCTTTTTATCAGGGTTGGCTTTAATGATTTTTCGTGCAGTTGCTCGAATCTGTGGAACGGTCATCCCGGCTCGATCATCAATTTCGATATTGGCATTATCAAGCATGCCGAGCGTTGACATCCACCTTTCTTTTTGCCCGGCTGTAAAATACTCATAGGGGTTACGCATCTTTAAGCGATTAAAATTGCCTGTTGCGGCAATGAGCCGATCAATGAGCGTAGTACGACTCATTTCCAGTGAGAAGATGATTGGTAAATAGCCATCCCATCCAGCTTTTAGAGCAATATGGTTCATCGTGTCCGTTTTCCCCATCGAAGGTCTAGCCGCAATAATCGTAAGCTCAGCATCTTGAAAACCGTTTAGTAGCTTATCCAAATCAAGTAGCCCTGTAAGTACACCTGTCTTGCTGTTTTCTTGCTCGAAAGGTCGCTTTGCCATTTGCATTAATTCGGCTTTAATGCTCGTATTGGTAGTCGTATATTGCGTCATGAGCTTGTCCAGTGCATGTTGAATTTCTACTATGCCCCAATCTTCTTGCTGTGCTTGCTCCATCATTTGACGCTTGGATCGCTCTCGCCAATTTTCAAGCACAATGGTTTCGTACTCCTCAAATTTCGTTGCACTTGCAAAGCTCCCAAGCTCCGCTAAATAATTTGCACCACCAAGTTCTATCGGCTCTCGTGTTGTTAGCAATGTGATATAGTCAACGGCTTTACGTTCACTGACAAGCTGTAACATGCTCGTAAAAATATTTTGATGCACTTGTGAAATAAAATGGGCTGCCTCTAAGTTGCTATCTGCAATTAAATAATTTTCATGGAGCATCGTTCCCAGCAGACTTTTTTCAGCTAGCTCGATGCTAATGTTTTGGTATGTCATTACAGATCTTCTCCCTTGCTAAAATCTAAATCGAGTGATTCAGGTAAATAAGTTTGGTTTGTTGGTATGCTCTGTTTTTCGTTCAAGTAGCTTTCGAATTTCGTTGAGTTGAACAACGTATCGGGACGCAAGTATTTATTCATGTCGGGATTTTGCAGCCACTGTTTGACCTTCGTATCAATTACGCATTTGAAGTGCTCCAACGTATAGCCATCCTTCAGTCGAGCATGGATGAGTCGCTTGGTAGCAGCTGTTGTGGCTTTAAAGTTTTTCTGAGCTGATTTGTTTAAGTGAGCAATAATTTCATGCACAATGTCGAGTTGCTCGACATTATTATTATTTTTATTACTCTTAATATCTTTGGTTATTGGTGCGGTCAAAGTGTCCCCACTTGATGAGGTCAACTTGTCCCACTGTGTAGGGTCATGTTGTCCACATGTGTCTGGACATTTTGACTCGCTCGATAGGTCATGTTGTCCCATCGTTATATAACCAAGTTTTGTATAATTTAGCCGATACCATTTCGTCTTGTCGATTTTATATTTGTTGTATTGATCCGTTGAAATGATATAGCCATTCTCCTCAAGTTTTCTAATCGTACGCCTAATCGTTTTTTTAGACCAAAACGGAAACTCCTTTTTCCAGTGCTGATAGCTATTAAACACCCATTTATGCCCGTCATAGACATGTGCAGAAATCAGCAATTTATAATGCAATTGCTGTAATACAATCGCCTCATTCAAGCCCACCTTAGCAGCTAAACTAGGCAGCACTTGTAAAGGCGGTTCATTGATGAGTAGATTCATGTATCAGCCCCTCCTCTCCATGTGGAAATAAAGTGCAAAGCATCTTGTAGCTTGCACTGTGGAACATCTCGATACGACACCACTTGATAACGGCGTTTGATTTCACGATAAAGGGACGCGAAAAAGGCTGGACGGCGCGCTTGCACCATACATAATTGATTGACACGTTCAGTCACCGCTTGTCGTAAACGCTTTTGCTCGCCTGTATGTAGTGTGATTCCATGTAGCTGTTGTTCAATTTCCTGTACACGTTGCTCCAAGGCTAATAAGCGTTTCTCGTCATATGGCAATGCAACGGGTTGTACTTGCTGTAATTCGTTTGTCAGTTTGTAATACTGCGCAACAAGCAGATGGTATGCCTCCCACGCCTTGTCGCAATTGAGTGACTTCGCTAATAAAAACGCCCCTTCTTCGGTCCACAGGTATAGCAATGATACAAATTTGAGGGTGGCGTCATTTTGTCGCCCACCTTTAAATTGTTTCAGTGCCTCACCTGTAAGCGCAAAGTAATGCGTACCTTCTTGATAATGCTCCTTGTTTCGTTGAAAATTACGGATTAACGACTTACTGTCCACTTCGTACACCTCAGCAATTTGAGCCGTTGTTAACACCTTTTTATCTGCATGTTGAATCTCTGTTAAATCCATGTCACTTCTCCTTTCATAAGGGTGGCGACAAATTGTCGCCACCCTATGAGTGCAAGGTTGCAACATCAAATTCACTAGACAATTGATGAACCCTAAAAATAAATCAAACCATTTGTAATTGTTTCTCTAAATCTTCCACTAATTCAATAGCATCTCTTATAGCAGTAACTCGACCCTTTTGTGCCAAGTAATCCTTTTGATTGCTTACATACAAACAACTATCGTAAGCTTCCGCTACATCGACCGCATAATCCCGTAACAATTCTTCTTCCTGCGCCAGAAATGTATTTAGTTTCTCTAAAACTTCTTTCATATCGGTTCCTCCTTTATTGACTTCTATCCAGTTCTTGTCCATAATAAAAGGACAAGATTTTTATTAAATTTTTGAACTGTGACCCGCCAAAGCTACAGTTCAACCTTTATGCAGGTGCTATTGCGCTTGCATTTTTTCTTTTTCAATTGAACGAACAGTTACTAAATGAATGCCCTCTACTTCAGCATATAAATGCTCATTTTCAGACTCAGGAAACTGAGAAAACTCCATGCGAATGTCCTGAACACCTTTTGTTAAACGTTGAAAATCGTCGTATGACACTTGCACATTACAGATTCCATCATAAAAATCTATCCCTAAAATCCCTGCATTTTTTGCCATCGCATGTTTTTCCTTTAACAGGGATAGCAAATCCTTCATTTCATAATTTGAATAACATATATCTAAATTGGCATTCGCTAACCTATGCAATTTGTATTTAGTTGTCTCTTGATAAGCTAAAAACGCTTTGATTTTTTCCATTCAATCGTCACCTCATTCATAACAATGATTTATCTTTATCTAATGAAGATTTTGTATAATCCACTTGATTTCCATCACGGAATCCCCTTTGATATACTTCTATTTCTTCCACAGGAGGAATTTTATAAGTTAGACCTTTTCTGCTACCAAATCTTTTATCATACTCTTGTTTCACTTCTGTTGGGAGTAGTACTATTAGTCCGTATTCTTGCTCCATGGCTTTTACTTGTTCGTCAAATTTCTCTTCCATCCCCCTCAAAAAACCTCTTGTGTACGAGTTTTTTAATTCAGTAGTCATCCTTTTTGTTCTGTGTAATTGCGCACCATCATAGTAGTCGTCAACGAATTTCTGAACGTAAAAACTTAAAACATCGTAAGCTAGTACATACATTTCTTTAGCTAGAGCAACATCACTTTCAAATCCCATAAACACAATTGCTCTTTTCTTCTTACTTGCACCTTTAATAATTTTACTGTTGTAATACCAAGTAACTCTAAAATTACGTGTAATAATATTCGCTAATTGCCGTTCCCACCAATAAAGGGTTTTATAAGCAGTAGCCTGATTTTCTGAGATAGCTCTATTGTTGTAGTTTTCTACTAATTCCGACGAAGAAATATCATATTTAATCATTAACTTTTGAGCCATCATAAAGGCAGTCTGGCATTCTTCATCATTTTGATTGTCATTTGCAAGTGCCAACAACCCTTTGATTTTTTCAATAATTGATTCATTTCGATTCGTCATTTTTTCACTTCCTCTTGCAAAGTTAATCAAATAATCCAACATACAAATCCACCAACCATCGGAAGCAATGTTTGTAAAATTGTTAGCCCGTCCATCCCCATTAAAAACGCGACAGCGACCTCTTGCGTATTTGTTTGCTTAAACCATTCCATAAAGGTGATGGCATCTGGAATCTTTACGCTATTTTCGAATTTTGAGATACAAGATTGCGATCGATTCATGCGAAATGCCAGTTCTTCTTGTGACAACCCTGCTCGTTCGCGACAGGCTTGTAAAATGGCGCCAATTTTCATCGTCTCACCACCTTTCACATTCCAAACCGGAATACAATATTACGTTGTTGTGTTTTAAAATTTTCATATGAAACATTAACCGACGGATTGAAAATACTTGGTATGTGTTTGAACCCATTCGGTATGCTCATCAATCCATTGCAACAATGCTTTTGATGGAATTAAGACCCGACCCGCTTCATAAAATTTTGGGAAATCTTCGCGCCGCAATAACGCGGATGCTTTTGTACTTTTAATATTGAATAACTCCATCAACTGATTACGAGTCAATAAAATTGGTAACTCACAAATTAATGGCTTCCGTGTAAATGTCTTCTCCAACTCCTCTCGAAGCAACTTTCGAAATTCCTCTTTTATCTCCGTTTTAAACTCCTCGCTATACATCCCCCTCACCTCCTCTCAGTTTTATAGGTCAGGAAACAATTCAAAAAGTGATGTCTCAAGAACAACTTCCAACTGCAATGAAACCTCTAATCCTGGTTTAACTCGACCACTCTCAATAGCGCTTATCATTGCAGTTGAACAGCCAACCATTTTTCCTAACTGTGCTTGAGTGAGTTGTCTCGCTTTCCTTTCAGCAATCATTCGCTCACGCTTAACACCTTTTACATTTCGAAATTCATCCGAAGGGAATGGCTTTTTGCGCTTCTTCTTACGCTTCGGTTTTGTCATGCTCCATCCCAAACTTCTCACCTCCCCTTAAATCATCCAAACTCACTTCTAACGCATCTGCTAGTTTGCACATTATTTTGAATGTAGGATTTGGATTCTCGCTATTTTCAATCATTTGGATAGTAGAATCTTTCACACCTGATAGTTTCGCTAACTGATAACGTGATATTCCTTTTGTCTTTCTAATAGCTTTTAAACAAAACACAATATATACACTCCAATTCATTTGATTAACACAATATATTGTGTTATCTTAATGGTAATATTAAGTGAAGAGGTGATATATATGGTAAAAATCCCATATGCACAAAGTAATGGTTCATTAACTGCTGAAGTAAAACTCTCGTATGCTGCAGATGTCTTTCTTGTAAATGAAAGTAATTTCCGAAAATATCAATCTGGTCAGAGATTTGAATATTACGGAGGTCATTATACGAAAACACCTGTACGAATTAATGTTAGTGGTATTGGTCGTTGGTATTTAATTGTTGACGGAAGTGATTATCAATACCGATTTTTATAGTTGAAATGATTAGCACCGTATAAAGTGCCAATCTCCCTCTAATAAAACGTTTTTTAGCATTTGCCTTAATACCTCTGCGTTATTATCTAAAGACAACAAAAGGAGATGTAAACATGTACACAGTTCAACATTTGCAGATAGCTGAATATATATTAAAAAGTCAACTTGCAGACGAACCGTATTACGCTAAAGAAAATAAAACATTAAAAATTGTTATCGAAACTTTATCTAACTACTGGTATGGAGACTTTATTACTTTTGAAAGAGAGCAAATTACTCAGTATGAAATTACAAGTGGAATACGCAAAGAAGTTTATACTTATGCTAATAGTAATTTCATCAAAAAAATTTGGGATGAGTACTACTCTGTAGAAAATCGCTTAACTTATTACACTAATCCAAAATACTTAACGTTACTCTTTCATAAACTGTTAGAGATAATTAGCAAAATTAACATCCAACCAGATGACTCTCCAATCTACCCTTACCTATTGAACGCCAAGTCACTCGATGGTAGATTGGAGCTGCCATTCATCAACATAGGTAATGAAAAAGTTAAAGTCATTTCATTAATTGAAGTACCTAATCAAGACTAAATACTAAAACTTCACACGCTCCGAACGATAGTCTAAATCCATACGAATGAACCCAAGCATGGCGTATGCATCTGTGTACGTCATGTTTACTCCTTTAAAAAGCTCTATGACTTTATTAGACATATCTATCGCTTCTTCTAAAGTACAATTGTTCCAAACGTTACAAGAATATGCCTCTTCCAAACTCCTTACATTTGGTGGGTACTTTCGTAACAAGTGATCTTTGAAAGTTTGTTTACGCATCTTTCTCACCTCCTTTCAATTATGTATAGTTCCTTTCTACACTACAATTCTTCAATTCGAAGAATTATTTTTCAAAAAAAAGAATCCAATTGAATTCTAGAATCATCGCTATTTTTTTAGCATTCGTTACAGTTACACCCCTTTCACCAGATTCAATGTGCCCATATGCAGAACGACTAATACCCACCAGTTTTGCTACTTCTTCTTGAGTCATCCCCTTTTTCTCACGAAATATTTTAAGCCAATGGCGCACTTTTCTCCCACCTCTATTCTTCAAAATGTAGCGTAGTTTTACAATTAATATATTCTACAATTTGTAGCCTGTCAATAAATATTCTTCATTTCGAAGAAAATGTTTAATTCTACATTTTGTAGCGTTATAATTCCTTATAAGGAAGGAGGTACAAACATGGAATTCAGCACACGTTTAACTTCTTTAAGGAAAGAAAGAAAACTTTTACAAGCTGATGTAGCGAACAAGGTTGGTATTGCTCGTGCTACATATGGAGCTTATGAACAAGGAAGTAGACAACCTGACTTTGATACGTTAGAGAACCTCGCTGACTTCTTTGGAGTATCACTTGACTACCTTCTTGGACGTACTAACATCAATTCAATCACACCACAAGAAAAAGACGAAGCTGACTTTCAAGCCTTCGCCAATGATCCAGAATTAAATGTATTTTACAGGGAGCTTCCTGAATCAGATGAAGAAGCAGTACGTAAGCTTCGTAACATTTGGGAAATCATAAAAAATGAGAAAAATTAGGGCATGCTGCAACTGCATGCCCTTAAAAACACCCTAACGTGTAAATATTAAACAGTAATGGTATAACTTTATTTTTTAATATTTTTATAGTTATATTTACACAAGACAATATATCGAGACTTTTTTAAAATTGGTTCAAAAAATAAAGTTATTCATATTTAGTTATGTATTACTATAATTCAATAAAATATTTAGAGGTGTAAAATGGAAATCACAGAGATTAAATCAGAGCAGGAAACAAAATTACAGGATAAAGTCACAGAGGAAATTGGAAATTCTACTATCAAAATTTATAAATTAGTTATTGATGAAATACATCCAGTGGAAGAAACTTATATAAAAGGTCCAATAATAGATGGGGATAGTTTATCCGAAAAAATACACCTTTTCTTCGGGAATCATGTAGAAAATATTTATTCAAAACCTGGAACTCGTACTGCAAGATTTAATGAACCGAATTCCAGTGTCTTGAAATCAATAAAAAATATCCTAACAATATCTAATGATGTAATAGACCTCGATAAACAATCACAGTTAGTCGATTTACTATCAGAAAATAAATCTACTGTCACTGAAGAAGATGTGAAATTTCATCATTATTCAGAAAACATAACAAAGAATTTATTGGATAATATTAGTAAACAAGCTAAAAAAAGTTTTTTGTTTGTGATTCTACATTGTAATCACAATACATATGGTGATTTAATTGCATTAATGAAAATGGAAAAAGTGTTTGGTGTTCAATATTCTTCAAAACAAAAATTAACCGAGCAATTAGACCTACTCCCTGACAAATCGCAAGCTTTACAAAAAGGGGCACTTGTTTTTAAAAATAACCTAGAACAATACCCAGTGGAGCAAAGTTACAGAGCGAATCATGAAGAAACTATTTTCCATACAAAAATTCGTGATAGTCAAGACTCCACTATTTCAAAATATTTTATGAAAGGTTTTTTAGACAGCTCAATTGTTTATAGGGATAAGGAAAATACAACATCAGCTATTTCTAATATCAAAGTATTGTTATCGCCTTATTTAAAAATCGATAAGGAGCCAAGCCAAATTGTGGACTATATTAAAGAGAATTTCACATATGGTGCTCAGACTTCTGTAAAAGCGATTGTAGATTCTGTAATTGATAATTCCAAATTAATTGATAAAGGCAACTTGGAAAAAGCAAACCACGATAACGAATCAATTAGTAATGCAATTTACTCTAAAATGTTAGATTTAAATCCATCTTCATCAGATAGTTTTAAATTAGAGTTTTCTAGTATTGATAAAGTAACATTTTCTGATAAGACTAGTGATGGAAAAATGTTTAAATTGGTTGTTGCAAAAGTATCACTTGAAAAAAATCAAGTATTGTTAGATGTTGATATAGACAATGATGAATTAGATGATAATATGATATTAATAGCAGTATCTACAGACCTAATTAATAAAGAAGATTTAATTTTAGAGTAATAAAAAGGAGGGTAGACCAATGAAATCGATTTTCAAATATTTAAATGACAATAATGTTGACGTTTTAAGTGAGAAAATTAATTTCAATGGATCTACCAAAGAAGATATTGATTTTAAATATTTAATAGATTTCAAAATAGATTATAAATTAATTTTAGATTTGAATTTCCCTGAAGTATTTTTTAGTCATTCTTTTTTTGGTAATAATCAAACATTGAAAACCAATTCAGATTTACAAAATTTATTAGTACCATATGACGAACCTGAATTTATTGAATTTAACCTCATTATTAAGCAAAAATTGAACGATGCTATAAATCATTTGTTCTTTTATAGCAATATTGGTGTAGAGAAATTTATTATTGAATTCTCAAAAATAAAATCGAATAAACTCCCTGCTTTTTCCGAAAAAATTAATTTAGAAACATATATTACTAATGAAAATTGGCCTCTTAATCATAGCCATTCTTCTATTTTTCAAATTAATCAAACTGAAGATTCAAACTTAACTTCAAAGACATTGTCTTATTTAGAAACCTTGAAAAAAAAAGAATTAGTAATCGGTTTGTTACCTAAATTTATTCATGAAGATCATTTTAATCTTATACCATTACTTCCTTTAGTAAAATCGCTCCTATCTACAATAGCAAATGATACCAATAAAAATTGTTTTTATTTCAAAGGTAGATATAACCTCAAAGTAGATATTGACAAAGAGTATAACGATGAAACAATGATAAATCATTTTAAAGGGTTAAATAATTTATATTATTATATATACACAAATGATGTTAGTGCAGACCAAAAAAAGACATTTGTAAGAAAAGCTATATGTAATAATTTATCTAAAGATGATGAACAAAATATAAGTGAATTTGGTCCCACTTATTTTGATGATATTTTTAAAGATGCTAATTATCTTTTTGAAACCTTTGAAAATGGTGAAGTATCAGTATTTCTTAAGGAGAAAAAAGAAATCCTCAAGGAATATATGTCATTATCTAAAGATATTCTCACAAATATAAATGATAGTAAAAATAATTTACATAAAAGTTTTAGAACTCTAGTTACAATACTACTTGTAAATTTTGGATTACGTTTGTTACCAAGGTTTAATTCGGATAATTCTGATTTTGAAATTGTTAGTAAGATATTTTTTGTAATAGCTTTATTCTATATGGTATTTGCCTTAACTATATTCTTTTTCTCAGACTTTCCATTGTATAATTTGGTAAAAGAAAAAAGAGTTACATTTGAAAAACAATTTAATTTTGTTTCTTCTAAAACTGATGAATTAAAAAATGACTATAAAGAATTAATAATAAAAGACCTTACAAATTATAAGAATTTATTATGTTTGATATTAACTATTTATCTGTTAATATTAATTAGTTTAATCCTTTTATTATTTACTATTTAACCCTACTTCCAAATAGTAGGGTTTTATTGTACACTAAAACAGAACAAACGTTCTAATTAGTGATAGGAGATGATTTATATGCAATGTTCAACACATACTGAGGATTTTATTAAAAAGTTGTACACACTAATAGGTATACTTAAACCACAACAACTTCTATTTCATAAAATATCTATTCGACTTAGAATTCAAATTTTTTATTGGAGAGATAAGAGTCAAGCTTTATTCTCGAAAACTCATGTTTACATATTTTTAAATGAACAATTAACACCCCAGCAACAATGGCAAGATTTCTGCCATGAACTAGGTCACGTTCTCTTACATACAGGCAATCAACAACGCATGTATCCCCTATTCCGTGAATACCAAGAATATAAGGCCAACAACTTTATGTACCATGCCTGTGTCCCCTCTTTTATGCTGGATGAACTAGAGCCTACTGAACTGACTGTCGAGAATGTACAACGGCTATTTAATGTAGAATATGATTTTGCATTCAAACGATTGGAACAATACCGCAGTAAAAAGTTGCTTATGCTGAATTGGAATAGGCAGAACGATAACTCTATTTTATAGTTGGAAACAGAATGGTATATGCATTCAATACTAATGAAATGAAGGTGAACGATTTTGAGTTTAGGTGAGTTATTAAAGGAACTACGTGGTGATGAATCTTTACGTGATGCAGCAAAACGTATGGATATTACGTTTTCTTACTTGGCTATGCTTGAAAGAGGAACGGATCGTCGAACTGGCAATGCGATCAAACCAACACCTGAAACATTGCAACGCATTGCCACAGCCTATCATTATGATTACATAAAGCTAATTGACGTTGCAGGTTTGTCCGATGACCCTACTTATAATCCTGCATTAAAAGAACCTTTTCCCCACAATCCCTCATTACAGCAATGGTACAAGTCTCTTCCCAACTGTAATGAGAAAGATGTCGAGAAACTAAAAGTAATTTGGGAAGTACTTTCATAAAGGTGGTGACAGCTAATGCATTTCGTTCAAATTAATAAGACAACTTGGCGTTGCACTGGTGAAGGCCCTCGTAACCCTGCCACTGGCAAACGCCGTCAAATTACACGTCGTGGTAAAAGTAAAACGGAAGCACGTGAAAGAGTTGAAAAAGCTATAGCTGAATTAAACAAAGCATATTACTTCGATGCTAAGATAACGTTTGAAGAATTTAGCCAAGATTGGTTAAAGCTCTACCGTATGAAAGGCAATAAGGAAACGACAAACGAACATCGTACTTACTGCATCTCCCTACTCAATCGCTTCTTAGCGAAAAAGAAAATGACCGCTATTACTTCTATCGAATTACAAGGTTTGCTCAATCATTTATTTGCTAATGGAACAGCCTACAATACGCTACGAGGCACTCATAATACAGCCAAAATGTTATTTGCCTATGCTAAGGAATCTGATTTGATTGAAATGAACCCTGTTGAGGCTACTTTTGTGCCGAAGAAGAAAATGACGTTAGAGGAAGCAAGCAGTGAGGACACAGCGAAGCTTTATTTAGAAACCAATGAACTGAAGGAATTTTTAAGTTACGTGGACAAACATCGTAATATCATATATCGCACGCTGATCTACACAATCGCTTTTACAGGAATGCGACCAGGCGAAGCTGTTGCGTTAAAATATGAGGATGTGGATTTGGAGAAGAAGGTAATACACATCAACAAAACAGTGTATGCAAAGAAAAGTTTACGAGGCGACTTCGAGCTCACACCCCCAAAAACAGCTGGCAGCGTTCGCTCCGTCGATATTGATGATATTGTAGTGGAGAAATTAAAACAGCTTTACCAATGGCGCGAGTATCGCGAGTGGACTAAGTCCGACTTTGTATTCGGTGACAAGGAGGGCATCCCCCCTACCGTCAAAATGCTCAATCAAACCGTCCGACGCATCGGCGCCATAACCGACATCAACAAACAATTCCGCACCTACATCCTCCGCCATACACATATTAGTCTATTGGCAGAGGCTGGTGTTGATTTGAATTTTATTATGAATCGAGTGGGTCATAAGAATTCTGATACAACTACTAAGATTTATTTGCATGTTACTTCTGGGATGCGTGCTAATGCATCTGAGAAAATGCATGCTAAGTTTTCTGACTTAATGAGGTAAGTGATTGCTACTCCCTAATATTAGTCCGGTATTTTTTAATTTACTTAATTATTTTTAAAGTTACGTTTTTCATTACATTAAGTTAGAGGGTTCACTATGACTGTTATTACCTGAATCAAGAGAGTTTTCATTTATTTGATTTAAATAATTATACCAGCTTCTTAATGAGCTATAAGTTTTGGATAAATTAACGATTTCAAATATTAATAACGATAATATATACTTATATGAGTTCAAAAGAGTCGTATTTTCACCATCTGAAAAATTTTCCTTATAATCTTTAAAAGTCATTTTCCCTTCATGTACAAATGCAGATCGTTTATTATAAAACTTACCCACAGTTTGATTTATATTTTCTTGAATATTGTGGTTTTTTAATAGCTCCGTATATAAATTAATTAAACTCTTTTTCTTATTATTTTCTTTTTTTAATAATAAACATTCACTTGCAGCATTTAGCAATACAATCGAAGTGCTAATTCCAGTTAAATTATTATTTTCTTCTTCTAATAAAACTGCTTGCCTATATAATTTTAATGCTGTTATTACTTTTGAACGAACAGCATTTTTTTGGAAAAATTGATTCACAATATAATAATATAGCTCTTCGAACTGCTGAAGCTTTTCAGAAGATTGCAAGAAATTCAAATTAAACTCACATCGGGTATCAAAATTTGCTCTTACGGTAAATAAATCTCGCTCACCTTTACAAAGTATACTAGATATTCTACATTTAGATGCTTCTTTATAGTATGTTTTATTAAACATACTCTCTATTTTAAAATCCTTACTTGGTAATTTTTCTTTAGCAGCAAATATATAAAGTAATGCGTTTGCATACATCAAGCATGTAGAGCCGAAATCATTAATAAATTCAGATTGCGCACGTATTTTAATTGCTATTAGTGGATACTCAAACAACCTGTTTTTAAATTTCTTCGATAAATGTTCAATCTCGCTGTCTGAAAAGAATTCTTTTAACTTTTGTTTTATATTAGGTCCAGAAATGATTTTAATATTGCTGGTAATCATATCGGTTTCAACGTAACTACCATTTAGTTCTCCAATAATCCAAAAATCTTGTAAGTTTAAGTTTAGATGCTCCTTCAAATTTGAAAGGAATTCAGATACGTCATGTGTAGAAAAATCATTCTGAATATGTAATAGGTAATTCCTAATAAAATCTTCAACTAACGTCAGACTAAATGCCTTACTAAATGAAAGATCTTTTAATAATTCACTATAAAATTTTTCGACAATTTCAACTTCGAATAAATTATTTGGTATATTATTTTGTTGCTGTAATACTGATAACTCTTCTATCATATTAAAAGTTACTCTATGCAGCCTTAACATATCTAACCCCTTCCATTTCTATTCGATATTTAATTACTATTATAAAAATAATTTACATTATTGAAAATAACTTTCTGAGAAAGTTACAATATACACATCTATATTATTTCTCGTGTATATTAAAGGGAAAAAGCAAAAACTTTGATTAAGTATTAACTAATTCATTGAATGATGTTTCAAATACCATATTCTCTAGAAATAAATCCTTCCGAGAGAAAACAAGAATAAATGTTTAGATTTTGTGACTTTTTTAAAAAAACTCTCCTATTTATTACCTAAAAACGTTGATATATCAATGATTGCACAAAAAATGAACGCATACATTCGTCGTAAGCGTTCATGCTTTTACCCTCTTTCATATGTAATCACAAAGCCCATTATAGCAAGGTTTTTCACGAATGTACAAAAACTTGATTTTGCCCAAATTCACATGTTTTCGGGGGAAATGTGACTTTTTCGTGACTTTCGTGACTTTTTTTGTGTAACGAGGTGGGGTTGGTTGGGGGTTGTTTTACACCTAAAAATTGGGACGAGAGTTTTTCGTTTCAAGAAATATCAGAACAAAAAGACAGAATTTTTTCTACACGTTTTGTAGATTAAATCTGCCTTTTGGACCGAATATTCAATTAATGCTCTCTTTTACTAGAATAAAGAAGTGTAGAATCTGCGGATGTTTCAGTTACTTACTATAGAAAAAAGTTGGTGCAGTGTCTACGTTTTTTAACCAACGATATTCTAGACCATCTATTCTATCTTTAATCCATACATCTCCTTGGTTTTCTTTTTTAGCTGTTCGATACCAAGTAATCCTTGAACCAACTACTTGAGGAGTATTATCTATTTTATTGTTCTTTGGAAATGTAATCTGCCTTTGTTCTCCTGATTCAAGATTAATTACATATAGCGCTGTATACATAGTTGGAACTGGTCCCAATTTCCATGCTTTGTTTTCTTTTGCCCGAGCAACAATTATTTCATCTAGAGAAAGCCATTCCAAATCTAGGTCTACATATCCTTTAGGTGTATAGTCCTTTTGTTTATTCGCTGTAGGGATCTCGGTAACGGTTGTATCTTTGTTTTCAACAAAAAATCTTCCTTCACCCGATATGTAGGCTAGTTGATTTTTTGATGGAGCCCACTTTATCCAATTTTCATACCCAAGCATTTTTCCTATCACTTGAAATTGATCACCTACTGATGAAAGTACTGATAATGTATTGCTATCATTGGACCAAGACGCTGTGGGTGTTAATAGAAAGCTAATCCAGCTCCCATCAGGACTAAACGTTAAATAGTCAGCATCAATAGCGAATAAGTCCGTTGTATTTGTTTGAATGGTGTAAAAGGGCTTTATTTTATTCGTATCGAGATTGGCATCTAAGGGCACTTTAAAAAGACGAACAGGTTCCCATCCAGTAGGAAGTAAATTAGATTGAGATGAAACGATAAACGCTTTTCCATCGGGGAACCATTCAAAATCACTAACACCTAGAGATACATTTTCAAAACCTTGTGGTCGCCCATTTTCAGTTTTTGTAACGTTTAGGATACCTCCCGAATTGTAAGCTAGTTGATTGGATGTTGGCGACCATTTGATTTCATTTGCTTCAATTATAGGATACGGCTTATAACTTTCCTTTTTCTTCACATCATAAATATATAAATTCGTTTTTCCATCCTCTTCCTTACCTGCTAAATAGGCAATAAATTGACCGTCTTTTGACCACTTTGGAGAGGATACATACTGACCTGTCGTAAGCTGTAGTTCCTTATCACCCTCTTTTATCCAAAGCTGGTGGTCTCGTATGAAAGCAGCTTTAAGTGGGCCGTCAGCAGAAACACCTATTGAAAAATTAAAACTAATAAATAGTATTAATAATAAAACCCTAATTGCCATTAATCATCCCACCTTTTTATCATAGGATGTTCTATTGAAGGGATTAAATTCGTCCATCAATCATAACAAATGCTGGATTGTTGCTTTTCACCGCTACCACCTTCCATTACCTGCTCCGTTATTCGAATAACAACAATCAGAAAACAGCCAATATATAAAAGCCCAGACTCAGATTAAATGATTCTGGACTTTTTCCGTTTATTTTGTTGCTCTACGTTGCTGAATCGTAATATACAAACCAATCAAACGATCAGTTGTCATGGTTCCACTTTGTAAATCCTTCAAGTGTGAAGCATTAATAATACCCTCCGTCACAGCCTGTGCAATAAAGTTTTCAAAATTTAACTAAAGCCACCTGTTTAGCTTAGTAAACATCTGTTAGTCTTCATCCAAAAAAAGTTGCAGTGGATAAATTTAATAGTGGTACTACTATTATTGCTAAACCTAAACTTAATTCACAATTTACAATACAAACCATTTTTTCATTATATTCCAATTTTATTGATAACGCTTTCCGAGCGTGGTATTTTTATATAAAGGAGGTGATTATATGAGATATTTATTTGGATTCATTTTTTTATTAATAGGTATTTGGCAGCTAATAATAACCTGGCGAACATTCACAGGTCTCAAGAAAGACGGAGATAAAAGTACTTCTCCTTTTATTATGCTAGGCCTGTGGAATAGTTTAATATTTGCCATAATTTTTATTGCTGTTTCACTCGGATGTTTCTTCATCAATTTTTAAATATTTCTATTTAAAAATTATTTGGTTTGTTCATTACTTTACAAGTATGTGATAAGTCAATCTCGTTGTTGAGTCGTCTTAAGCAGTATATTAAGTATCGAACCAATACACATACAAACTAAAAATCCAAACAAAGCATAAATGAGTGATTCCATAAAATACCTCCAACCTTCTATTATGTAATATTTTACTATAAATTTTTATTCAACTAAACTGCCCCGTTAGTTTAATATAGTTCCTTGCCATTTATATCCTGACGTTAACTAATTCGAGCGAAAAAAGATTTTGTATTCGCATCGTTATAGAACTTTCTATAATGTAGCTTTATTAATGCGATTGGATATACCAATTCGCATGAAAATTGTTAAAAAACCGATTTATATCAATAAAAAAGAGGCATCTAAATCATTTCGATTTGATACCCCTTTTATAGTGTTTGTTAAAGTTTTGTACTCGAATCCAGAACCCGCTACTCAATAAGTGACTTTTATAAACGCTTAATTTAGATTTATTATTCCTGTTTCAGTACCCCAGAATCCGGTCTGTACTTGTAAATTGAGGCCCACTAATCCTGGTGGAACTTCAAACACTACATTACCAGTTAAAGCAAGCCCAGGATTGATTCCTTCATATGTAAAGTATTTATCATCAGCTACGATTACTGTTGAAGAAGAATATTCAGCTCCATTACTAGAAATTAATTTAAAGAAACTTGAATCAGTGTTAATCATTTCTGTTCCATCATTACGAACAGTCACATTGATAGTTAAAAACACAGATGACTGTATAACTTGTACACCCATCATTATCACAATGATTTTTCTCCGCATGTTCTGGTTGTTTGTATTCCAAAGCTCTAGCTACATCAGTAGCACCGAAGTATTCTTTTTCATCAACAATGATTACTGGTAAATCACCAAACATTGGATGATTAAATGTTTTCAATTCACTCATTAGACAACCTCCTAAAAATTTTTAGTTTTATTGGAGTGATTTCATTTGTTAGGTAAAAAATTAAAAAATTTAAGAGGTAAACGAACTCAAGAAGAAATCGCAAAAGCGGTAGGACTATCACGAGCTCGTTATGCCCATTATGAAAATGATATACGTGAACCTGATTTAGAAACCTTAGAAAGATTTGCTGATTTTTTTGATGTTTCAATTGATTACCTTCTTGGACGTACAGAAAAACAAAATCTTACTCATCAAGAACCTGAAGATGCAGACTTTCAAGCATTTGCTAACAATCCAGAACTACAGAAGTTTTACAAAGAACTTCCTTATTCAAAAGAAGAGGCAGTTAAAAGATTACGTGATATTTGGGAAATTTTAAAACATGAAAGTTAATAATACTTAGCCAGTCAAATTGCTCTCTGCATTAAAAGCTGAATAAATAATGCGCACAAGAAAAGTCACAAACGTTGATTTAACAACATTCGTGACTTTTTGGTGTACGTCCAAACTTTAAGTTGGGAACGTTATTTTGTTTAGACTTGAATAAATATCGCAACAAATGAAGTGAATTATGTACCGAGCTTGAAAGGTCAAAATTATTTCAAATCTAATATATTTTCATCTCTTAAAGCTCTTACGTTCTTCAAATAGTATATGCTCTGAATTTATTACGAATTAAATTTGTACTTCACACATTAAAGCATGTGTATTTCCTTCAGTATCTTTAAAGAATGTCATCCACGTTTCTGTATTTTCCATTTTTGCAACGACATGTGGTTGGTCGATAAAGGAAACTCCCTTTTCAATCAATTTTTCGACTGACTTTTTTATATCTTCTACCTGAAAATAAATAACTGAACTTGAATTTGCAAATTCATCTTTTTCAGGTATTGAAAGAAGAAGTCGTTGCCCGTTACAATCAAAGAATGCCATATTTTCTGTTTGGAAGAGAAGTGTTAACCCAAGTACTTCTTTATAAAATTCAATTGCACTTTCCACATTTTTTATTGGGACTGCTATTTGCCCAATTTTTTGAATTATACTAGATTCCATTATTATTCCTCCATTCATCTTTGAACAATTTATTTATAATGCTAATAGAAAAAACTACTTTCCTATTCTATTCTATTTAAAATGCACATTCCCTTTTTTAATAAACCTGCTGCTTATGTACAGATAGTTCTCAAAGCGTCGTTTGGGGACATTTCATAAAAGAAAGTTATTCAAGAATTTGGCCCTTTAATGAAAACGAGCGCTTATCCTTGTAATCGCGCACAATTATTGAATTAAAATGGGTTTTCTCCTTTAACAAACGGAATAAATACGGCATAAACAGAGCCGATAAAAAGAAGCCAAAAGATAATAGATGCTATACGTTTCTTTAACAAGTTGTGATTTTTATTAATAAAAATCACACGAATAATTGTATAAAGAAAAAACAGTAAGTAAGAGACACCGAACCAATTAACCCATACATTTCCAGAATAAATAATACCAAAGTTCTCATAAATCGTTCTTAATACATTGTCAGTTAGCGTAAAACCAATCACTAAAAAAACTAAGGTTTTAAACATTATAATAATGTACGATTTCCAAATGGACAGTTTTGTTCCCTCCCTTAATTTCCATTTCTCCAAATTTTAATATAATTATATAATTCTAGCTTTGAAGAGCATTATGCAAGCATATGGCCCGATTATTGAACACCAACCGCGACAGAATGTTGAATGTCCTAGCTATTGTTTTCGGAAAGTCTATAGACGGAGAAAAAAAGAAATGTTAATCCTAGAAACAATAGAATTCCACCTGCAATCATATTTGATATAATATATTTGGACTGAATGGAATGAAACTCAGCCGTATCCATACCACCCATCGAACCTAAATAAGCACTAGCTGCACCTGCTCCCAGATCAACACTAAACTTTAATACAAAAAAACCTGCTAATGTAATAACCATAGTAAATATTAAAAAGCCATATTTCTTAATAAATTGCATCATATCCCCCTGTCCACTATTTAAAAAATAGACCGTATTTTTAAAGAAGAAGTGCAATCTCAACTCTAAAATTGCGCCATATAATGGTTTGTTTCCGCGTACTGTTCATCATTTACTTGCTCCATAAGTTGAAGTAGAAAAATGTATACACATTATTAAGAATCCCTTCATTTCAGTTAGCAGAAAGATATTTATTGAAAGTTATTAAAATTTAATTGAAGAAAACCAAACATATTCGGTAATATAAAGATCAAAAATAGCCCTGTAAACGAGAAGGTTATAAATCTTTTTCTATCTAAACCAAGTCTTAATTCCCAGAGTCCCAAACACACTAAATATAAACCTAACAACATACTAATCATTGGTAACATCACTAAATAAATACTCATTTTATTTTCTCCTTTTAATGATTAAATTTTATATGTATATATTTGAACTGAGACAGTCCCTTAACTTTTATACGTCTGGCAATAATATAAGTTCCAATTTTAAGTAAATTACCCATTAATAATTAAAAGTTAAGAGATTCCTTGAAATTAGGGGAATTTTAAAACATGAAAAGTAATTATAATACTTAACCATTCAAACTGCTCTTTGCATAAAAAGCTGAATAAAAAATGTCACAAGAAAAGTCACAAACGCTGATTTAACAACATTCGTGACATTTTGGCGTACGTCCAAACTTTGATTTGGGAACGTTATTTTTAATTAATATGAATAAAAAGATAGCATTAAATTCGTTTTTTAATCCTAGGTCTAATAATTTTTCCGTAAATTTGCAAACCGATATAACCATCTATAAAAGCTATAATTATGCCAGTA
This sequence comes from Lysinibacillus sp. FSL W8-0992, assembly GCF_038008685.1. Lineage (NCBI taxonomy): Bacteria > Bacillati > Bacillota > Bacilli > Caryophanales > Bacillaceae > Lysinibacillus > Lysinibacillus sp. FSL W8-0992. The sequence goes on along the minus strand of NZ_JBBOZQ010000001.1, from coordinate 2,924,076 downwards.
ATCAACATAAATAAACCTGTATTATCGAATAAAAGAATAGGTTTGGTTAATGCAAAAAACAATGAGAGAAGAATAGGTAAGGTAATACCCACCCAAGCAGACGTAAAAATAACTATAATCAAAACGTTACCTCAATTTTAAGATTCTTATTATTGATGAATAATAAATGTTTTAGGATTCTAATATAACATTCCCAAAGCGAGGTTTGGGGACTTTTTTACATTAGGTACCTTAAAAACAATCATAATAAATCAGATTTTGGTATTTGGGTAAATCTAAGAGCATGTCTCTGTCTTTACGTAGCCTTAAATTCAGTAACTGACATCCTTTACACGATACATATTCAACCGGATAAGAATCTACTGTTATTTCATTGAATTTGTTTTGTAGCGCATGTTCTAATATTTGTTCTAAAATTTCAGGGGTGAATACATTACTCTGAATCATATAATTTCCTTCAGCTTTATTCGGAGAACTTTCTAATTTCCAACTATTATTTTGAAGATGATATTGAGTGTGACAAACCATACAAATCATAATTCGCCTCCCACATTAAAGTAATAATGTATCAATAATTCATGACAGTTTAGTTAAGCATAAATCTGACTAGACCCCTTATTTAACAATATGGCCCTTTAATGAAAACGAGCGCTGATCCTTATTATAGAATCGCGTCCTATTGTTATAGTTTGGTCTTCTGTGTCCAAAACTTTTATTTGGGAAAGTTAATTTGAATGATTTTGTATACTTTATAAAGTTTTAATGAACTTAGACAGAAGTGCTTATTCAATAGTAGCTCACAAATGCGAAGAGCCAAGATAGTTGCACTGCTGTTTTTAAGCAATAAATCGTCTCTTTTACTGAGCGATACTAAATCTATATTCCTTATCACCTACCGTCACACACCGGATTTCACTTCATACATATACAGCTCATCCCCGTCCAAAAACAGCAACTTACTCTCACGGTTATTCACTAATTGCGGTTCGAAAGGCTTACCATCCGGCCTCAACAGCTCGATTTTACGGACAGTCTTATATTCATTACCTTCACGATGTAACTCAAAGAGTGTACGTTCTCCTCTGCCTCGGTATGCAACGATCGTCTCCCCGTTCACCGCAAACGCCTGAAAATAAATATCTTCGGGTGAATAATACGATGTGAGACCCTCTTTCCGTACGCCAATCTTCGAATCTAGGCTAAAGAAAAACCAAATTCCTCCATCTGCTACACCATTCAACGCCAAACACTCAAAAATAAAATATTCCTTATCTTCTTCAAGCGAATCCAATTTAGCACCCGAGGCGTCCCAGCCAACTAGCCCGCTGCGGCCAACCGGATCCTTCCAGCCGTAATTGCCGAAAACGCCTTCATCAAAGTACCCTGTCCAAATCTCTTGATTCTTTGTTACGTACACATGCCCAATACCATCCCCTAAACAAAATGATCGGATGAAACGCCCATTTTCATCATAGACACGTGCGTTTTCTTCAATGTTTTGCGCATCATGGTAATACGACCGTGCGCATACAAGCAGAAATTGTCCGTCATCAATCGGCTGTATGTAATGATAATTCCATGTCTCTTTCGGCAAATCTAGTACTTTCTTTTGTCCATCTTTTAGATGAATGACTTGATATCTATAGCTTTGTTCCGTAACGGTTGCAGGGAAACAACCATCGATTAGTGGAATTCGCTCTTCCTTCAGTAGGACAAATACATCGTTTTCATGTCCAAGTGCAATCGAAAGAGGCATCATTTGTTTCAACTCTTCGTTCAGATTAGCTATTGGATTCATAAGTATTTTGAGTATTGATTTCATTTTCTTTCAGCAACCTTTCCTCGATAGTTTGCATACGCAAAAAGAATTTAAGTAATAATGATTTTATTTCTTTTTCATTAAACCATTGATTAACTCTATCAAGAAAATTTTACCACTTTTTAAAATGCACCGAAATCGTCGTTAAGTAACATTTCTTAATAGATTGTTACTCCACAATCTGGCCCGATTGTTGAATAAAATTTAATCAAAACTTCCAAACAAATTCAATTTTAACACATATAACTAATAACAAAATCACCTCTAAGAAAAACTAACGAGGCGATTTTTATCATGCTTTAATTCAAGAACTAAATTAATGATGCTTATACAAACAAATGTATTCTATAAACCTCGTATACTAAATTAAAAAAGGGAAAAAATTCTCATTCTAAGTAATTTGCGATTTCTATCATTGAATTTGTCAATCGAGCTAGTTCCTCATCAAGCGCTGATTGAGAACGCTCCGCTAACAATACTAATTGTTGGTGGAGTATTTCATCAACTGACATTTCATTTATTGATTTATATTCCATTTTTCTGCTCCTTTAATAATTTTTTTAAAATTACATCTGCTTTTAGCACTAGATGTTCATAACATGCTACCTTTCGGCGCTAAACTTCTTTCTCCACTCGTTATAACTCACATAAGGTACTGTCACACTTGGTGGCTTCACTTCTTTGTAAGCTTTGTTAAACGCCTGTTTATACGGTAGTCCCAAGTCTTCCATGTAAGCATCTATACGAGCTGCTAAGTTCTTTTGGTACGTGTCATCCATATAGTCTCTGCCACGTCTATATTCAGGAAATTTACCGTTTACCAAGTAAATCGAATGACATCGACACTGAATATCCATGGATGCAACACCCCATAGCCTTGGCGCTTTTGATTTCCACTTTCCATAGTGATAGTAGCCGTCTTTATCAGCTTTCTGCCCGTCTAGCTTTCTATGTGATTTGCGAACTCTCGTATCAAGGGAGGACATCCATATCTTTGTTAGCCGAACGGTTTTACTAGCCTTTTCTTCTACGGCTAAATCGGCAAGTGATCGCACTCGGCTTCTGTACGTGCAACAAGGATGGCTTTCTTCTTGGTCCAACCCATCGCGTTTTCAATCCTGTGCGCCATTTCAGTATAGCTTTCTCCAGCTTGTAGGCTTTGTCATTTTACTCAACTCCCTTAATATTACACGCATAAAAGACACGCATTATTTATGCGTGTTATAATGATATTAGAAAGGAGGTAAGGTAATGGGAAAGCAAGTGACCATAAGAGAAGCACTAAAAAAACTTAAAAAAGAAGGATTCATCAAATCTCCTACTCATAAGGGTCCTGGCAGTCATCAAAGATACATACATAAAGATGACCCAACAAGATTTGCTGATATAAGCGTAAAAGCTGATGGTCGATTGATTCCGGTAGGCACACTTAAAAGTATTGAGCAGACTTCAGGGGTTAAATTTTAACCCCTCTCTGCTACATCTATTGCCTAGCCTTAACTTGCCTTTCTCTATATTGCCTTACCTCAAATGTTTAAAAGTAACATAATAATAATGAAAAGAAAGGAGGTTATTAAATTGAGCTACGCCAATCATTTTATTTACCCAGTCGTTGTTGAAACTGCAGCCGATGGTGGTTTAGGAATGTATTTCCCTGACTTTGCTGGAACAGCTATTTTAGCTGACCATATTAAAGAAGGTATCCAAGAAGCGAAAGATATGTTAGCTTTTCGTATCCTTGAATTAGAAGAAAATGAAACATCTCTGCCCAATCCATCAAATCCTGCAGATATCGTTTTGCATGCTGAATCAGATCGAATTATCTTTATTGACGTTTACATGCCCCCATTTCGTAATGAGTCTGTAAATAAAGCAGTAACAAAAAACTGTACGCTACCTCGCTGGTTACGAGATGCAGCTGAAGATGCCGGTTTAAACTTTTCACAGATACTTCAGGCATCCCTTAAAGAGGCTCTAGGTATTGACCAAAACGACAAAAAAGCAGCCAATTAAGGTTGCTTTTTTTGCTGACAATTTGAATTTCTATAGGTTCATTTTGTTGACCAGAACCAAGCTTTTCAACCTCCAATTTCGACTTATCAATATTCAACTGCATCTGCTCTAGCTTCAATCGACGCTCATCCTCAGCGTCAGCCATTTCCACAAATTGACGAATTGAAGAACGCAACTCCTCGATTGCTCTCGATTGAGCAGTGAGTAGTTGCGCCTGGCGTTCCCATGCAAATTGGAAGTTGTATTCAGTTTCGTGCGAAGGATTTTTACCCCCTTGCACCTTCTCTCTTTTGAGCTCTTTTATGATTTCGTCTTTTGATTCAACATGCATAATACGTTGAGCTCTAATAATAGCAGCATACTGGATTTGTATTTGATCCCATATTAAATCGGCTGGAGAACGTTCGTTCATTGCTTCCATGATTTCGAGTGTTTCTTCGGGTAGGAACTTTTGAAAGAAGCCATGCTTTAGTGCATTTGTGTTTCGTTTCGGAGGCGAAGCGTTTGTATTACCTTTATTTCCTTTTGCATTGTTGTTTCCTATTGGTGCACCACGGTTTCTACTTTCTGTCTCTATCTCGTTGTCGGTTGCATCCTCACTAGAAATAGTTGCAACCTTTTGTGTATTGGTTGCATCCTTTTCTGTTGCATCCCTCGACCATTTTTCACGACTCTTCCGGCTCTTTAATGTACCGAGCTTTATGTCATGCTTTTCAGCAAGATCAGCTAGTGTAATCTTTGTTGTTTCCCACTCTAGTTTAATTTCATCCCAATTAGGCATCTCTCATGACCACCACCTCCGTCTAACAAAACAAAAAAAGACACTCGAATGAGCATCTTTTTTAAATTACTTTTCTTGATATTCTCTTTTCATTATGAATATCAAAGAACTAGTTTTAACAGAAATAACTGCGTTTTTACCTGCATTCTTAGTGCTATCTATCTGATCTGTTATTGAAACAAGCTCCCATCCATCGCAACCATATCCACTCAACATATCTCCGATATAATCAGCTTCCCTTTGATCTTCAATTGCTGTTTCTCTGTATATTGTTTTATATTCCCATTTTTTCATTAAATCCACCTCCAGCACAATCATAAACCATAAGATAAAATATATGTAATAACTTTTTGCTTTCACAAGCAAGTACCGGTAGTTCAGCAGCAAGAGGAGGACTGCTCGATACTCAGTTTTCAGGGCAAAATAAAAACACCCCGAAGGATGTTAAACTAACATTAAATGAATCTATCTATGTATTATTCGTTTATTTTGATTTCATCTTTATCTTGGCTGTTCTTTTTTAAAAGTTCGATAATTTCTTTATTTTGTTCAACTTGAATATTGCTATTTACTTTTATGATTCTAATCCATATTGTTATTGCTATTATTAAAAATGGAAATATAAAAATAAATGCCGTAAAGAGATCTTCCTTCATTTTTCTATCCAGCTCCTTCTTATTTTAGGATCATTCTCATTATACACAAACCCTAAAAAAGATGGTAAAAAAGTAAATTTTTACAGCAAAAATCCTTACCATGCTAGGTGTAAGGCTTTTTTCGTCTATTATTCTATTGTGGTAAAAACTGTCGAGTTAGCTCACTTCTAGCAACCGTGGCAGAGCTTCTTCTCCACGTTATTAATGTAATTGTGTTCGTGCATTTCCGTGCACGTTTAGTAAGTTTGACTGTACAAAATGGAAGTGGACGAAGTTCACATGATAACCACTCCTTTATCGAAAGAAGATTTGAATTGAAACAATTACTGAAAACAAAAACACTCCCATATAGAACCAACCATAAACCTTTGTCTCGCTTTGAAATTTTTTAATCCCTAGAATTAACATCACTAAACCTATGAAGAATACCAATAAGAAATTCCAGTGGTAATCATGTGTAATAATTCCATACGTCGAGAGAGACAATATTATGACTGTAAAAACAATTTGAAAAATTGTCAGCATAACTTCCCACTCCTCTATTTCATTTTATTTCTCATACAACAAATAAATATTAGAGGGAATTAATTACAATTTAAGCCCTTTATATTAATTAAGATACCTAATCTCTTAAAAAATATAGGCCGGCCATGTATGTCTTGCTCCTAACTAGTCTATGGAGCGCGGGTCGGTCGTCGGTCTGTCTTCACTATATTTAGGTTTTTATAAATACCAAGTGAGGAAACCTTTACCGCACCGAACCTACCTCCGAGTTTACATCATATTTTTTCTATCACAAAACATGCTACATGTTTTACATTTGTTCTTTTTGTTTCATTCGTTACATTGGTTACATTTGTTCCACAATCGCGCTCGATAGTTTAAGTGAAATTTTTCACAATCTTCACATACTATTTGATTAAACCTTTGATATCTCTAAAAACCTTCCATACGTTACAACCAAAATTACTTACCAATATGATAAGCGAATCTTGTTGTTTATCATATGAACTATAAAAACTTATACCAGGATCGCAGCCTTCAAAGTGGTAATCAAACACGCCTTCTTCTTTTTTATCTAGCCAAATCCCATAACCATAGCATTCTTCTTTCACTTGGGGAGTTAACATTTCTTTTAACATTTTCTTCGATATCAAGTGACCATTCATCAGACTAGCCCAGAACTTTTCAATATCTATTACAGTAGTAAATGCTCCTCCTGCTCCTGTCCCTTTTACATCAACACTGTAGATATTGGTATAAAACTCTTGTCTGCTATCATCATATGCATACCCGTTTGCACATTTAGCAGGCAATCTGTCCAGCTCATAATACCCTGTATTCAACATTCCGCATGGAATAAAAATATGTTCTTTAAGATATATATCAAATGAAGAGCCTGTAATAGCCTCAACAATGAGACCAAGAACAACAAATCCTGTGTTATTGTATTGAAATCTATCTCCTGCAGGATACATCATTGGTTTATGAATAAATAAAGGGATGATATCCAATGATGTGCGAATTTTATAATTGGGGTAGTCAATCCACAGTTCATCATAATCTTCCATGATAGACTCATCAAAATAGTCGGGTATTCCCGATGTATGATTAAGCAACTGCCTGATAGTGATATGAGGATCAATATTGTTTAAATTAAAATTCAAGATGTCCCCAATACGACTATCAAAAAATAATCGACTTTGTTCAATCAATTGCAAAATAGCTATGGCAACAAATACTTTACCTGCTGAGGCTGTTGCAAACTTTGTATCAATCTCGTTTGATACTTTATTTGATAAATCTGCATATCCAAAAGCTTTACGGTATACATTATTACCATTTTGAGTGACCGATATGACCCCACTAAAATCCTCTTTTATACATTCATCAAATCCCATCATTTCAATCTCCTTTAAGCAAACTTATTTGAGTTCAATTATTATTTTTCTCATGTTTTATTAACGAAAACCATTTTAAATATCCCCCTTTCAAAAAATACAAATGACATGTAGTATCACACCTTATCACATGTATTTTTCGTATATAATCAACTTCGCCTCGCTTATGAACCCTCTTTTATTCAATAATTTGGCCATTTGCCCGAACCCAAATTAACAACACTCCTCAACTAAACTCCCCCGTTAGTTTAAGTACATTGATTCACAAATCTAATTACACTTTAACATAAATATCCAATTATTTCTTATTAAGAGTTACTCCACAATATGGCCCGTCTGTTGAACAATTGTTATTAAAAAAGTAGCCAAAAAGGCTACTTAATCATTTGACTCAAAATATTATTTCTTACTCTAAATATCGTTGTACTGGAAAGTTTCATATGCTTGCCAATTGCTCGCATGCTATCACCATCAAGCAATCTGTGAAGGACTTCAACCTCTCTATCACCATCTACAAATGGAATGCGTTTCTGTACTTCAGCAATCTTCTGCTCATATTCCTTAATGCGATAATTAAGTGCATAAACTCTGCGTTGTACTTCTGTAAACACCGGATCACTTATACCTCCACTAGCCTTCGGTAATGTTGCCTCAATACCATACCTAGCTGTTTTAGCTCCAATATAGCTGTTATTATCCATTTTCGCAACCGGTTGTCTTGCTTCCTCGATGGTTTCAACCATCCATCGATAATTCTTAATCCACTGCAGTAAATTCTCTTTCGTTACTTTCATTTGCCCTTGTTTGCCCATCAGGTTAGCCCCCTTAAGCTGTGGTATAATACTTTTGAAAAGGCTCAAGTGGAATAACCAATTTTTAGCTGTAGCGTGTGACGACGCTATAGTTTTTTATGTTTCCAAAGGCTATGAACTATACAAATATAGTTATCCAATCATATAAATAGTAGTGTTAAGCTATTTTCTTAGTTTGACACCTCTTGATTTGTTGGTTTAGGGTCACTCTGGTCCAGTGACCCTTAAATTTTATAATCTTGAACCATTGTGATTTCTAACATGATTGATTAATTATTTCTTACTTTCTTTTTTAGTCCGATCAAATAATTTAAATAACATAAAGCATAAAATCGCACAAATAGTAGAAAGAACTCCAATAAATACTACGAATCCAATGATATTGATTTTCTATCACCACCTATTATTTCGATTTTGCCCACGTTTTGTATAAAATTAATCAAGTTTGTTAATAATGAATTGTAACTGCTATGAATTCTTCTAACTTTTTGATGATTGAGAAGCCAATTTCAGTCATTGCAGTTATCTACATATTGTTATAGAAAAGCTGTAGCGTGTGACAACGTTGCGGCTTTTTCTTATCTCTATTTACTGACCATTTTACTCAAAATGTGCAATAAATTAATTTTTATAAATTAAATACAGCAGAGCCGATTGCCCTTAACTCCATTTTTCATACGAATAGAATACTTCAAATGGAGGTGGAAATATGGATAATTGTAGTAACTGTAATAAACATTCCTGTTTATGTGGACGACAAACAAGACCTTTTACTGCTGTGGAGCTCTGTGGAATGACTGGTATCACTCCGGTAACACCACCTTCACCCTGTAGCGGTTTATGTGAATATGGATATATTTACAATCTAAGTGCAGAAGTTGTAGCTATAGAGGCTGATATTCTTTTCGATTCAACAGGCTTAGTTACACCTGGAATTACGCATGTACCTGGAACCTCTCAAATTTTTGTTACCACACCAGGAGTCTACGAAGTTACTTTCATCGTATCAGGTGTGGAACCTAACCAATTCACACTGTTTTTAAATGGTGCACCTGTTACCCAAGCAGTCTATGGTTCAGGAGCAGGCACTCAACAAAACACTGGTCAGGCATTAGTTTTAATATCATCCGGAGGGATTCTTACACTTAGAAATCATTCGTCTGCCGCAGCAGTTACCCTACAAACTTTGGCTGGAGGCACACAAATAAACGTAAATGCTTCTATTATCCTTAAATTGTTAAGTCCAATTGTTTAAAGATAAAATACTTAGTAAAAATAGTCAGGAGTAAGTTTCCTTCGACAAGGGATTTACTCCTTTTTTCTATTCATATTTTTTCATTCATATCAGATAATTAATAACCCGTGTTCTCACTTGCTTACTGAACAATATCTTTCGAGTTTTTTGTTACCCATTTTCCTCAAATTGTTCAGTATACTTTTTTTATATGAATTATTTTTAAAATTCCATCCATACTATCCTTGTTTGAAAAATGGCGAAAACCAGAAAAGGAAGTGTAGTATGGGAATACTTAGCGGAAATCCAAAAGATGAACCATTGCATTACGGTGAAGTATTTAGTGTTTGGACAGGTTTAATGACAGACTACGGAATGATTGCTGGCTATCAAACGTTCTATAATCATGCAGGTGACGAAGATCTAAAAAAAATTATTGAAGATATAATCGAACTTTGTAGGGACGAAGTAAAACAATTAGAAAAAATACTAAAAACTAATGGTATTGGTTTACCTCCTGCTCCACCTGAAAGACCTGTAGCAAGAATGGAGGATATCCCTCCAGGAGCAAAATTTAGTGATCCAGAAATTAGTGCTGCACTGTCAGTAGACCTAGCTGCTGGATTAGTTGCATGCAGTCAGGCAATGGGTACTTCCACTCGTGAAGATATCGCATTAATGTATGGTCAATTCCATGCAGCAAAAGCTCTAATCGGTGCCAAACTACTACGTCTTAATAAAACTAAAGGTTGGTTAGTTCCACCACCATTACATGTAGATTATCCAGAAAAATAATATTTATTTACCTGACAAACCCTCTCCCCAGTATCAAACTGGGGAGAGGGTTTGTCGTACTCAATCGAACCTCCATAGCCTCCCTCTTTTTTAAACAATAACCTACCGCCTAAACTATTCACTTTTTAATACATAAAATAAAGTGTCCTGTAATTTGCTTGAGAGATATATCACTCTAACTAATCCTTTAGAAATTGGCACTTCCCGTTGATCACTTCCTTAATTGAAGTGATCCTTTTTTATTGCTAATGTATAAATTTCAACACAACTTGGAAAAAAATAGATCTGTCACTATCACACACTTTACTTGGGCTATGACGACCTCGCCGTTATAGCTTTTTTTATATCTTTTTTAAGGGCTATGAACTATACAAACATAGTTATCCAATCATATAAATAGTAGTGTTAAGCTAGTTTCTTAGTTTGACACCTCTTGATTTGTTGGTTTAGGGTCACTCTGGTCCAGTGGCCCTTTTAATATTCTTTTCTTACATACTTATAGTTAGAATAATATTTAACTCCAATACATAATTTAGTTCTGGGATGGCAATCATCGCCCCATGATGTTTAACAATGCTATCCCCTTACTTCAACTCTTCACTTAAGCCACCTACGCAAACGACTAATCTGCTCCAGCTCTTTCCCAATGCTCCTTAGTTCTCTATAAACCTTGCATCCTCTACATTTCTTACTAGAATCATAAGCCTTACGTTTTGAACACCCCTTGCATTTGAGAAAAGCTATGTGGTCCTGATGATTTATTAGGCGGGCTCTGCGTTGTTTAACTTACTTACGTACTGTGTTCACTTCATCACCCGACTTTAGCTTCTTTACGTGCTTTCCTAGCCTTTTTCAGTTCATCATGAGTTATCCAACCACCATCAATCTTTGAATACGTTAAAAACTTTAATTCATGCGGATAACGATATTCTAATAACTTCTTCCTCAATTCAAATTGCTTTGTAACCATCCCTTTGATGTCAACTCCTTCTGTATGACCATCTGCATAATGAACAGTGAAATCAGCGTTATAACCAATTTCACGATATTTCTTTCCGTTCTTTTCGAACTTTGGCAATAACACAAACCGCGGCTGTTATTCAAAGGAGATTACAATGCCTTGTGTTTGTTGGTGTTTCAAGTAATCGCCTACACAATTCCAAAAAGTGTTTCTTGTATATATCCACGCTCAATTATTTGAGGATTAAGCCACAGACTTTCACACTTTTCTTGTGCTGCTTCGGTTGTGGCCATCTTTGAAATCCTTGTCCATCCTCGTAAAATGTCATTGTATATATCGTTGTTGTAGCCACTAATCATGGCAAAACCCCGATGTTTATTTAAAGATCGCAATAAAGTTTCATGTTGTTCATCCGTCATTTCATAAGCATAGTGTCGTTTTGTACGTGTACTGAATAAATACGGTGGATCACTGTAAATCAAACAATTCTCTTTGTTATAACGACCTATCAATGTAGTAGCATCTAAGTTTTCAATTTGTACATGTTTTAATCGCTCCATTGCTTCTAAAACGATAGCTGGTAGTTTACGCCAATCAGGCAAGGCACTGAAAGTCGTTGAATCTACATTGTGACGCCACCCTGTTCTATCACTTGTTTTTCCTCCCCTAGACATCCAACAACGAACTAAGAATACCCTAGCTCTTTCTAACGAATTTAATTCACCCTTCAATGCTGTAAATGATTCATTGTATTCTTGTCTTGAATAGGGCGTAAGTTGAATTTGTTGAGCCAGTTGTTCAGGCTGGTCGCGTATGACTTTGAATAGATTGACGATATTGCCATCTAAATCATTTATTGTTTCGATACGTGCAGGTGGCTTATTGAATAAGACAGCACCACTACCGAAGAATGGCTCAAGATACACCTCATGCTAGGGCATTTGGTTTACTATCCATCTAGCCAGATTCCATTTAGAACCGACATAATTTAAAACTCGCTTCAAACACAATCACCTCCCGTTATTGCACATTTTTTCGCATAATCCTCAAATTGTGCAGTAAATGGATCAATACAATGTTCTATAAATATCCTAACTATGTTATTATTTTATAATCAGTAATCCCAAATGTTAGGAGGTTTTAGGATGACTCTAAAGATTGTTAAAACTCTATTATCAATCATCCTTGTTTTCCTGTATTATTTAGGCTTTTGGACGGCTAACCCTATTATGAAAATTGTATTTTTCTTTCTTATGGTCCTCTTTATTTTTGAAATAGGTGTTGATACTGGTAAGAAGCGAAAGAACAGAATTTAACCAGAAAATTCTGTACATATTCTTTAAGACACGAGTTATTCGTAACATTACACAATCTCATGTAGCCTTCAATCCTCCAGTAAATGCAATATAATTCAAAGCCTCGTCCTGTGTGTTAAGCCCCTTCAGCACGCGTAAAGCTTCAAGGTTCTGATAAAACCCTATCTCGTTTTCTTTGTACTGATATTTTTTGTAGAGGCTAGTGTGTAACACCATCTGATCAATTAAGTATTGTTCACCCATTCCGCACCCCTCGCTTTAATTTGATTCTCGCTATATGTCAAAATGCGTTTAGGCTTTCCATACTTTTTACCAACTTCATCTCTCGTCATGCCATGCACTAGCCAGCAATGCTTTTTCGTAATGATGGTCCCAATGTGATGACAGCCAGGCACAGGGCATTTCAGCAGCTCTGCATTTGGTGCATTCCATGTGAAATTTTTAGTCATTTGTTTCACACACCACCAATTTATTAAAAGCCCTGCGGTCACCAGTTTCCAAAGCGATATCGATAGCAGTAGCTTTGTAATTTTGCTTGTTGAATTCGTCAAGCTCATTCATGAGTTTGTTTAGTTCCCACTCACATCTCGCCTCACGAATCTTGGCTAAAATCTGTTTATAATCATTCTTCATCCATTCTCCCTCCAATCAAGGAGCTTGGCGCCCCTCACTTTAATCTGTAGTTCAACCCTAAATCCTTATCGATATGAATAAAAAACTGCTTACACATTTGATAAAAGCGTGTACCGAGACCTTCATCCATTTGAACAAGCATCTCGTCAAAAGTTAGTTCGCTGCTAATAAACACTGGCTTATTCATATAACGATAGTTCACAACAGAATAAAGCTGATACAGCAGGTCACATAGGCTATAATGGTGAGAAAAAGGCATGGAAAGTATGGAAAAAAGGTGCTAGTGAAAGAACAGCTTCACTAGATAAGAATGGTAACGTCATTGATGAATAATAAAATAATGTGGAAATAAGGTGACTTAATATGCAATTAAAAAAATTTATGGAAGAACATTATAATGGATTAGCATTATCGCCAGATTTTTATCATAATTGGGATACAGGTATTCATGTTGAGTTAGGTAATGATAATCATCAAAATTATGATAAACATAATTTACCTAGATTTCATATAGAGTATAAACAAGTATCTGAAATTGTGGGTTTGTTGTTTAAAAAAACTGATGATGTCATTGTTGTTGTAAATTCATACCCTGATGAAACAAAAAATACAGTAAATCCAAACTTTTTTAAAAGATATGTAAAGAATCAAAAGAAAAAGTATTCATTATTACTCCAAGAATATACTTGGCTATTCGATGAAGATAAGATTTCAGTTCAACAAATGGAATTATATTGTAAAGTCTTGGATTTAAAATTAGAATTACTGCTAAAAACATGTATTCATGAGGACTTTTTATCTCAAAATCCTCGACTAAAAAGAAAACATAGTATTTATGCTCCTGATGTTTTTTTAGTGAATACTAATACGAAATGTATTTTCCATCTTTATGATGATAATGGCTGTGAAATCTTAAATACAGATATGGAGTTTCATGCTGACCTTTTAGATTACTTTAAAGAGTGGAATACTCAATCCAAACCATAATATATTGCACGAACAAAAAAGAGTGTTAATCCAAAAGATTAATACTCTTTTTTTATTTAAACATCCCTCAATTTATTCTCTCTGAATGGATTGCTCCCGTTGCTTGGTAAGTAGTATATGGTGATCCGTTAAAGACTCCCCAATTACTCGTCTCTATAATTGTGGATTTTCGGTTGTGTGTTGATACATTAATTAAATATTCTAAAAAATGAAACTTTTACATTTTATTTCCGTATAAACTAGAAAATACTATTTTTATGGAGGTAAATATGATTAAGTTTAGAGGCTATATCCTTATATTAGTATTCCTATTAACAGCCTGTACTCAAGCTCCAGTTGTTCCTAAAGAACAAGAAAAAAGTGAAGAAAATATTGTCACTACACCGGATGGTAAAATAACCTTTGAGGTTATTAATAATATTCAGATTCCCCAAGAAAAGGTAGAAACAATTAAAGAAGAAATATTTGCTGCATATGAAGTAATAAAAAATTCAATCCATACTACATATGTTCCATCTGACAGAATTCAGATATTTTTTAATGAAGGAAATCAAAATTCATGGGGCTTTGCAAAGGAAATCCTGCTATATGACATTAAGGATGATCGATATCCACTTGTCCATGAAATGACACATTCTATACTCGGTTATGGAAATAATTTTGATACAAGTAGTGGTTATTTTACACAAGAAGGTTTTGCTGATTATATGGAACAAAAATACGGAAATACTACAATTCATTCTCATCAAATCATGAAGCATTTTATAGATTCAAATAAATTAATACCTATTAGCAAGTTAATAGATACGAATTATGCCCATTCCTATTTTCGTCCTAAATTTACAAATGAATATGAGAAGAATGCCCTTATGAAAATGAGCTATATTCATTCTTCTTCTTTTATTTCATATTTAATTGATACTTATGGAATAGAAAAATTTGAACAGATATACAATGATAAGGATTTGGCTAAAAAGATAGATGAGGTTTACGGTAAACATATTGATGAGTTAGAAAAAGAGTGGATAGCTCTTATCAATAACCAAACCGATCTAACAACAAATGAGAAATTAATAATGGATCTCTATAATTTTGTTTCAGTTATAGATAAAATTGACCCTAAATATTTTACAAAGGAATAATTTCTTAGAAATATTAATGGTCAAGGAGAACAGGTATAGCGATGCTTTGGACGAGCCCTAGCAATTTAGTTTACAACTTCCTTCTAAGTGGTTCGTCAACAAGAAGAAATTTGAAAACAAGAAGCTAGGGCTAGAAATTTGAAAAATGGAAAGTAGTAACTCACATATATTCTTAAATAATTACTTTATTTTTTTGAATCCATATATACAATAAACTTAAAATAAACTTGCCTAAAGGAACCGTTATCGGTAGGAGTACAATACTGTAAATGACACCCCATATCATCGATCCCTCAAGATTAAAATTATTTAAATTACCCCGTAATATCATCTCACTAATTATAATACCCAACGTGCCGGTAAATAAGCTGACAATAAAAGTTACAAAAAAGCTAATCCACCACATTTTTTTATTTTGGACATTATTTTGACTAGATAGATAATATCCCATTATGGCCATGGATAAAATCAAAGGAATAGACAAGGCTATATATAACCAACTATCTCCCCAGTAGCTTAAGCTTACATAACCTCCTGCTAAACCGTAAGCTATTCTATGAAAAAAGTAAGGGATAATAAGGGAGCCAACAATGCCTATAGTAATTCCTTTTAAAATACCTTTAGCTTTCAACGCAAATCTCTCCTTTACTGGAAATATAATTGTCAATTTTAATTATAAAATATTTTTAAATATAAAAAAATATTTAACATACTAGTCAATAAATAGACTTTTTGGTTCTTTAAAATTTAACTTTAGCCAAGGATTTAAGAGCCAATTCATACAAATGTTGCTTTAATTCATCTCTATACTTCTAACAATCCAGAACTATAGAAATTTTACAAAGAACTTCCTTATACGAAAGAAGAGGCAGTTAAGAGATTACGTGATATTTGGGAAATTTTAAAACATGAAAAGTAATATATACCTTGCCAGTCAAAATAGAGTTGCTTCTTTTCATAGAACCAGATGCTCTTTGCATAAAAAGCAGAATAAAAAATATACATAAGTAAAGTCACAAACGCTGATTTAACAACATTCGTGACTTTTTGGTATACGTCCAAACTTCGATTTGGAAACGTTATTTAATTTATTTTTTTGTATACTTTATAAATCCTAGTTGCACTAAAGTCCCTGTTACTACAATAAATTATAGATTGAAAGGAAAAGTAATAGTATCGCAATTACTATCAACAAATATGTAGAAATGGATTTTTTGTCTTTACTTAAATATCGTATCCCATTTACAAGCAAATTTATAGACATTAATATGAGTGCGATTTCTATTAAATTATCGTAAATAAACCCAAGCATTGCGAGTATCAACGCAATGATACCAATGACAATTTGTATCTTATCTAACTTACTAAAAGATTTTTTCATCGTTTCTCCTTCCCACCTTCATTTAAACAAATCTCACCACGTCAAACAGTTGCTTATTGAATTAAACTGCTTGGTAACGATTATTGCATAATGACTGTTAATCAGGATAAACTCTTATCGACTTCTGCTCAAATTAAAATTAATTTTTGATTTTCATATCCCACAATGATATATATAATATTTGTCCTTAGACAGTTGTTTGGACATAGAACTGAATTTTTCAAATTTTGCTACCGCATAGTCTCTATCGAAACGCACTAATTCATCCTCAGAGTAATTATGGTAATAAATCATTTTTAGGATTTCTTTTGGACCATTTTTAATAAATCACTCCAAGCAGTAAAAATAGAAATAAGCGAAGTGGCTGAATTTTCATCAAATAGGGTGACGCCAATGTTATTAAAGCCTATGTGTTTAGGCATTCCAGGTAAGCTTGGGTTCCTGCATGGAATCCATGTAAGTGAATCATAAATATATTCCACTATGTTATCTTCAAGTCCAATGTATTCAACAATTAAATCTTTGTAATCCTCTTTATCTCTCCAAAAATATTTTAAAAAATCTTCATCTTGTGTTTCGGTCTTTTTTATTAAATAAAAATCATGCATAAATACCCTCCATACGAATTAAAACCATTTAATGTAATTAATAACCATCTTATCATATAATTTTCGTTCATTTGTTCTAAATATTTACCTTCGCTTTAATAAAGTATTCTGCTTTGTTATTTGAATTATTAAAGCTCCCAAACATCTTTTGGTAACACATCTTAAAATAAAGGCTTTCCCTCCTCTCAGTCTAATATTTACAGTAGGAAGGAGGTGTAATTAATGAGTGATGTAAAACTAAGTTCATTCCATTCTAATAAAACTGCAGCTTTGACAATGCTTTATCTAGGGAAACAAGATTTATCTATCTTAACGAAGAAGTCTTTAATGGAATTACACAGAGAATGGAAAGAAAATAAGAAAGGTAAAAGATCTCTTTCTAAGTAATTTGCTTTTTATTTTTTCTTCACAGCCTCGGCTTCTTTCTCCAGCTCAATATCCAAACTGGCAATAATAAATACCCGCTCCTTGCGATTTCTATTCCTACTTTCTTTAGGTAAATTAAAAAGCCACTCAGAATGATTGGCTTTTTTAAATTATAAAAGTTTTTCAATTAGATGAGCGTTATTGTAATGTAGCCCCCTTTTTGAATATAGAAAAAAGAGAAAAGAGCTGCATACGCAACTCAATGATTTTTAACTAATCATTAACATATAATTACCCGAATAATACATGTTAATTCATTCATAGATTTGTTATTTATAGTTTTCAAGATAATTTCCTTCTTCTAAAATTTCTTTTGCACTTAGGGCAGTCCATTCCTCAGGGGTTACATTAGGGTGCAAATCAAGATAGGATTTAACCATTCTATAGCCCTCACCGTAACCATATAAACTAGGAAGGCCATTACCTCCCGCAAGAATTTCTGATGACCGATTCAAGTCAACCCTTTCGAGATCTAATACAATTTTTGACCAATAATATTTGTTGAATGTTGAATGAATTGGAGCACTATCAATATCAGGATAAACTAACTTATTAAACATAACCGCCTTTCCTTCAAATATTAGGTTATCCAAAACAGTAAAAGATGGAGCATTACGTAAGTACTTCTCTGTCCAAACACTATGATGATATTCGTGAGGCATGCTATACCTTATATCATCTTCGGTATAATCTTTATTGTAATGGACTATTATTTTCCCTGCCCCCAAAGTAGTCATTAGTTTATTTGTATTTGTAGCAGGAAAAACACATACAGTTATTTCATTTTCAGATGGTAGGAGTTCAGAAGATTTTAAAAGAGCTTCTTTAATAATATTTTCATTTTTTTTCCTATCAATTTTTTCGCTTAATATTTGATTTTCTGTTAAAAGGTCGGAAGCTACATTTAGAACTGAATCTGCCATATAAGGATATTCAACATTCTCAAAGCAAGCACTATGTATTGGTTTAATTACCTCTTTATTATAGATTTCCCATTGTGATTGTTTTGGGTTGCTTTCAACTTTATCTGCATAGTTTTGATAAAGTTTATAGGCATTGACTATTTTAAATTTTTGACCTGTTTGAGGGTGTTCGAATGATGTAACGATACTTTCAATATTTTGTTTTGTCTTCGATTTTTCTGATTGTGTACAGGATGTAAGTATTAGCAACGTAATTATTAGAAGAAATATGACAACTGTTTTTCGATATTTTCTCAAAAAAACCCTCCTATGTAAAAACCATACTATACCACTATTTATTTTACCATACTTTGGTATTTGTTCACCTATTCTTTGAAATTTCTTATTGAACTAATCTGCCCCGTTAGCAGACGCTACAGTTCACTACAAAGTTCTTCCTTCTTTTGAAAAAAATTATCCTGTAAGATAAATAAAAAATGTCTCCAAGCGTCCTTTGGTAAACTTTCATGAGAAGTTGTTATTCCACAATCTGGCCCAATTGTTGAACAAAATTGAAATAACATTTCAAAATATATTAATTTTCAACATAAATACCAAATAACAAAATCACCTCTAAGAAAAACTAATGAGGTGAATTTTATCAAGCTTTATTTCGAAAACTAAATTAATTATGCTTATTTAAATTTCACTCACCTTTCAGCACTAAACTGTTTCTCTAATCCTCGAAGCTCATGAATGGTACTGTCACACTTGATGCTACTTCTTTGTATGCTTTGTTAAATGCTTGTTTATACGTTAGTCCTAAATCCTCCATGTAAGAGTCTATATGAGCTGCTAATTTCTTTTGGTACGTGTCATCATCCATGTATAGTCTCTGCCACGTTTATATTCCGGTAGTTTTTCATTTACCAAGTAAATCGATTGACATCGACACTGAATATCCATGGATGCAACTCCCCCATGCCCCCATTAGTTGGGTAAAAGTTATTTCTTCTTTCTTGTTTGAATGTATTTTTCCGTCAATAATCCCGCATTAAACACCGATAAAATCATGATGAAGAAAAATATTACCCGAATGGTTGGATCCCTCTTGTCAGCAATAAACTCAATACTAGAAAAATTAATATAAACAAAGCCAATAGCCACAAATATAGATAAGATAAATTGCCCTTTTAAAGACTTAATCACAAAATGCCCCCTATAAATATTATTGAGCTGCCCTGCGTTAGTTTAAGAAAAAAGTGCCACCCCAGACTTGAAGTAAAGCACTCCTTCCCGTTCAATATTTTACATATATTAACTTATTCAACGCATTCGTAAAAAACCTCTTCTTCCACTAACCTGCCTCTTTAGTAAAATAAGTTCTACACAAAAAGGAGATCGATAGTTGTTTCCACATATAAAACCTGTCCCATAAGATTATGTGTTTTTTTCAACCCTTCTTGTTATTAAACCTTATAATCAATACCTGCGACATTTACTTACAGTGGAATGGCATTCGACTTCTACTTTCTTTAGGTAAATTAAAAAGCCACTCAGAATGATTGGCTTGTTTAGATATTTAATAAGTTATTATAAATGGTTTTTTAATAAGAAGACCGTAATTGATATAAAGCTCCCGTCAATTGAATCATTAATCCGTTTTATTCTCAATTTCCAATCTTTTTTGTTCCAAAGCTACTTTTTCTCTTTCTAACTTGATTTGTTCAAGCTTTATATCATTTTTCTTTTTCATTTCATATATAGCACCTGCAATAAGTGCGATAAGTAAAATAGCTAGCAATGAGAAATAATCCATTTGTGCTTAAGCCCCCTCTTTAAACATCTAAACCAAACGCTCATCAAGAGTCGCATATGCAACTCAATAATTTTCAATTAACGCTCTTACGAATTACATAACACGCAATATCTAGTTCTAAGCCCGGTATTCCCTATTCCGATTACACCACTAATGTTCATTCGTTCCCTTATCAGTCCATAATACTTTATATAAAAATGCGAGCTCAGCTTCTTCCAAGCCGGCGGGTAATTCACCATTTTTGCTTCCAACTGTACGCAGCTCGTTTTTTGTAGTGCCTAGCCATGCCACCAAATAAACCGGTTTGTTTTTCATTAACGTAACATTTTCGCTTATTAAATTACTAAAAAAAGAAGACGTCATGCTACTTGGATAAGTTGTCGAAGCAAGTCCAGAAGGTATGCCAGATAATAATTTTATTTTAAGGGACGATTAGAATCACTTACTCCAAATGAAATAAAGCTATCTTGATAGTTTTTTTCGATGGTACCCGAGCTCTTTAGCAATTCTTCTTCCAACTTACCTTTTTTATATACTTCTACTGAAAATTGCAAATCATCTTCTTCGGATAAAGTACCATTTAGTTTAAAAAATTCAATATTTTCTACCCCTGTTTTGCTAATTAGTAGACTTTCTTTTTCACTCATATTATATGACTCAATAGTTATCTTTGAATTTAGGGACGTTATATCTTTTTCTCCACCCGCACACCCTGATAACAAAAAGATAAGAATTACAAATGAGCAGTAACGTTTAAAGCCTTGCATTTTTATTCCTCCAGTCAATTTGTCAGGAATTATTTCATATAGATTTCAATACCATATATATATCAATATTAACATAAATATCCAATTAAAGTGCAATTACTGGGCAAAAAATCAAAAGGAGATACGTACAGGGGGTCTTTTATAAAAGTTTTATCTATAAGATGATCTTTATTGAACTAAAGCTTATGGCGTAGTTGATGGGGATGGTCCGTCCCCCTTATGTTCTATTGCTTTTTTTATAATTATCCTTCAAATAAAATATAGTAGTAAAGCGCAATCTTTGACTTTTAAATCCGATAAATTTACTCTTGTTTTAGAAGGAGTGAATAACATGACAACTTATTTAGCACCATTTACTTTTAATAACGGCGTCACAATTCGTAATCGTTACGTGATGGCGCCAATGACAACTTACTCAGCTAATGCTGATGATACCGTATCAGATGCGGAAATTACATATTACCGTGAGCGCTCTTCTGGCGTCGGTATGGTCATTACAGCATGTGCTTACGTAATTCCTAATGGGAAAGGCTTCCCAGGTCAAATCTCTGCGCATAGCGATGATTATATTCCGAGCTTAAAACGTATTGCTGATGCGATACATGATGGTGGCGCAAAAGCAATTTTACAAATTTATCATGGTGGACGCCAAGCAGTACGTGAACTTGTGCCAAATGGTGATGTCGTAAGCGCAAGTGAAACCATTGCAGCAGATGGCGGTATTGCTCGTGCATTAACGGTAGAAGAAATTGAGGAAATAGTCTTAGCATTTGGTGAAACGACACGTCGTGCAATTGAAGCAGGATTTGATGGTGTGGAAATTCACGGTGCCAATACGTATTTATTACAACAATTCTTCTCAGGCCTTACAAATAAACGTTCAGACCGTTACGGTGGAACTGTTGAAAAGCGTATGACATTCTTATTAAATATTATCGATAGTATAAACCGTGCAAAAGTGCAATATGCTGATGACCAATTTATCGTTGGTTATCGTTTTAGCCCAGAAGAGCCTGAAGAAGACGGTATCACTCTAGATGAAACCGTTCAACTTGTAGATCGTTTAGCAGATGAAAAGCTCAATTACTTACACATTTCATTAGGTGATTTCCGTGCAGAAGCGCGTCGATATAGCGGTGAAAAAGAAAATCGTATTAAAATTTTAAAACGCGTGATTGACGGTCGTGTACCGTTTATAGGCGTTGGTTCTATTTATTCACCAGAAGATGCGAAAGAAGCGATGGAAACAGGTGCTGATTTACTTGCACTTGGTCGCGAGCTATTAATTGAACCACACTGGGTAGAAAAAGTAGCGGCTGGTGAACCAGTTATTACTGAAATGGATATGAGTCGTGATAATAACATTCCAGAGCCGCTAATGAACATGATGAAACGTAATGTTGGTTGGGTGCCAGGCGTAAAATAATTGTAAAAAAAGGAAACTCTATAACGAACTGACCCAGACTATATATGTTTCGTACTTAGTTTGATTATGATTGAATCAGGCATTTTTATGTTTGTCGATGGTGACTTCCCAACTGACATGAAAACGAAACAGCATAATACTATATGAATACGATGGAGGCTACAGGTTATTTTGAACCAATGCTAACGATTGTCAAAATCAATTGTGTGCTCTCATTTATAACAAATAGTCTTATGCCATTTTCGTTAATTATTTTTATGTCACTATGGATTATCGCAGTTTATTACAGGCAAAAACAGTAGCTTAATATTCAGTATAGTTAGAGGTAAGAAAAGTTTGATCAATGAAACAGGTAGAACTAGTATTATTTATTGATACTGTCCTATCTGTTTTTTATTTTTCTTATCAACGAGATTTTATATAGGCTACCAAATCAAAATTAGGTAAAATTTCACAAAAGATTGATATCTAATAACCTGGGCCCGTTCATGAAAACGAACGCTAATTCTTATTACAGAATCGCGCCCGATCGTTGAATACTAAAGGAGTTTCTATAGCTGGTTTATTTCAATAACTTTAACAAAAGTCCCTGCTGTTTAATTAATAAATAGATTATAGAAAAATTTTCGTAGTATGATAGGCTATTATGAATATTATTGGAAACCACACCGCGAAGACGAAATGGATATAATATTCTCTCGAATCTTTATCTACTCTTTTTGCCATATATCCTCTAAATCCCAATAATACAAATAAATATAGTGAAAACCACAAATAAATAGGGATTGGATTGAATGGACGATAGATATTTTTTTCAAGAACAGTAATATTAGACATAAATAAACCAATAAAAAATATAATCAACATTAAATTTTCTATTAAAGTTTGATTTTTAGAGAACCTTTTATTATATTTAAGTTCCTTTGCAAGATTAAATTTCCGTTTCACTAATTTTTCGAGAATAAAAGAACTAATTATTAAAAGTATATAGATGGTGATTGCGACCCATAACATGGCTTTCTCCCTCCATACGGACTATTCACTTTTATTTTAACATTGAACATACAACATTTGTAAAATATTTCCTAAATGTATTTTTCACTAACCCCTCCCTCCAGTTCATTATCTCAATTCAGCCTTCAACAATATGACCATTTAATGAAAACGAGCGCTGATCCTTATTTCAGAATCGCGCCCGATTGTAGAATAATAACTTACAATGTTAATGCCACTCAAACATAATTAAAAACTAAAAAGAGCCATAACAATAATTAACAAAGATCCTATTATAAGAAGCAGTCCCCAACCATTTTTCCCTTTCAATTTATATTCTTCAATTCCCATAATTGCAAAGAGAACTCCAAGCAATAAAGATGATAGTGGACCATAAGAAAAATTCTTTGTCATTAATCCGTACATTGAAATCACTACTATAATTAAAGCAAGCATCACTTTAATAATTTTCAACTTAGTTCCCCCCTCAATTGAAGACAGATTTAAGTTTTAGTTCATTATCTCATTAATTTTATATTTTAACATCAATACCAAAATACGAAGTATATTGTTATTCAACAATCTGACCCGTTTTGTTAAACACACGTTAACTACTCTGTATAACTAACCTACAGTGCTAGTTTAAGTAAAATTTCCCATCATATAAACATAACATTCCCATCGGAAGCGAAATACTAGACTGCTTAACTTCTTTTTAAAGTTTGATAAACGACTTTTTATAAGTTAGACCTAAATCAACTATATAAGCGAAGAGAAAAGACATAATAAGAAGCCATTCAAAATGAATGGCTTCTGTAGATTTGTAATAAAGTATGAGTAAATTAATATGTAACAGGAAAAAGTACAATAGGCTAAACTAGTTTTAATTACCATCTGTCATTATTTTTATGATTCTTAAAATGAATGTACTCTGTATTTTTCATTCTCGACCAACTACTCATAGCATTCAAAATAATAATAAAGATTACAAATAAAATTGAACCGACCATGTAATGACCTAAGAAAAAAGTAACAAATGCCACAACTAATAGAGATATTATTAAAACTATTGCTAAGATTTGTAATTTCCCATTCTTCTTATTATCATTCATATACTCTACCTCCTATTAAATAATTTTTCGTGTCTTTTAACATGTTAATATGGTTTATTTTACCTCATTTTAAAGTATTACACAAAAAATCCCGACATATATACACAATAAAGATGATTAGCTCTAAGAAAACTAACGCTATTAATTTAAACTTTATTTTCTCTAAATCGTTTTCTCTAATCCTCGTAGTTCATGTATAGCACCGTTACGGGACTACCTCGTGGATACTCTAATAAACTTTCCATTCACCATGTAAATCGTATGTCAACTGCAGTGAATTCCTTTGAATCAATTCCCCAAAACCTTAGAGCTTTTGATTTCCAACGAAACAAGCGCCCTTGCATGGAGCCTCATACAAGTGTATCAGTTTTCATTGAACAGATCCCTTTTTGCCTAATAAAAGTCCTCCATAGACGATTGTAAAAGGCTTAAAATCTTTATATTTGTAATTAAATTTACTTATTTTGAAACGATTAAGCATTTAAGTCTGTTATTGAAGGGATAATAATTTCCTTAACACATGAAACTGGTGATAAATTAATCACACATTGCACAATAGAAACAATATCTTGTACAGGTATACGTGTACCTTCATATAAATCAATTGCCTTTTCTGCACCTTCTTCATAAGGTACTTCTGCAGCCAGCTCCCCTGGATTAATACAAGTGACAGGGATTTTATCTTTTCTCAAATGTTCACGTAGAGCATTTGTAATACCTCGTAAGCCGAATTTAGATGCAACAAATGAAACTTGTGAACTGTTTGTATGATCTAGGCCTGCCGTTGAACCAATTAAAATGACTTTTCCATTTTTAGCTTGTCTTAAGTTTGGTAGAAGCGCCTGAATATACGTAATGGTAGAAGTTAGATTTATATTGATTAAGTTAGAAATATCTTCTATTTCATCCTTATCAAATGTATAGTCATCCTCGAAACCATGCTTTTCCCATACTCCAACATTATAAATTAATACATCTATTGCAATGTCTTTTAATGTTTCCTTTAAAGCATAGATTTGTTGTTGACTTGATAAATCTATTGAGAGCCATTTGCGATTTACGCCATCATTAATATCCAAACTTTCTGGTCGTGTTCTTGACACCATCCATACTGTATCTCCCTCTGTGGGTAGACCTTTTACAAAGGCGTCGCCAAGCCCTTGACTTGCTCCAAAAATAATAAAGTCTTTACTCATCTAATCATCCTCTCCATGAACTATCTTTTTGATTATTTAGGATAGAAAACAACATAACAATATCTATTATATTTACAACATTATTAATTCACTTCATTCCTTTGACTGAAATTCATAACTGTTGCTTGAGTTTGACTATCAATTTCTTGTTCTAGTTTGCTATACTACACCATTTGGAGTGAAAATGCAGCTCTTACTTTTACCATAAAAAACCCCCGTAAAAGTTAGATTGGTGTCTAACTTTTACGGGGCAGTTCAAAAGAGAATACTTTTATATAATTGATAATTTTTTAATATAATGGAACGATTAGAGTAGCTTTAAAATAAAGTTCAAACGTGGTCCCTATAACGTAACGTGAGAATTCACAGCTTTTTATTAAGTAAGGGTACGCTTATTAAAAGCATAACAATTCCTATTACTAAAAAATATAGTGGCATCGCTAAAACTGTTCCATTATGGAAAATACTCATACCATAAATTATAGCGCTGACCAGTAAATAATAACCTAAGCTAAATATCGCACCCGCAGAACCAATGACGTCTTGAAAGTCAACGAGCGCTAAGCTTAAACAGTTTGGTAAAGCGGTACCTGTACCAAATAAAATAATGAACACACTAACAATCATAGTTGGCATTTGTAATACAATCGGTAAAAAATGCACCGATGTAGCGAGCAATGTACCGATGAGCATCATGACTAACCCTTGTACGATAATCTTCTCAGGTTTTGTGTGGCTAACAAGTCGTTTAGAAAGCATCGCACCTGCAATAGAAGCGAGCGCAACGATAATACCTAAAAAACCATATACCGCACTTGTTAGTGTAAAGTATTGCGTAAAAATAAATGGTGCTTCGGTATAATAGCTAAATAATACACCGTTAATACCGCCAATTAATACGCCGTAGCGCCATAGACGCGCATTTGTAATCATGCGCTTCACTATTGGTAGTATAGGCTTCATTTCGATTGTTGTTAGCGCTGTTTCAGGTAAGCGTATATACGCATAGCAAAAGACAATAATGCTCATAGCAACTAACACGAAAAATACGACTTTAAAGCCAAAATAATAATCGGTAAAACCACCGATTAATGGGCCAATGGCAGGTGTGAAGGCAAGGGCAGCTGAAATTTGAGCAAACAGTTTATGCCGCTCAACACCAGAAAAACTTTCGCGTAAAATCGTTTGTGTCACGACAGAGCCGACACTCGCACCAAACGCTTGAATAAAGCGTGCGATTAATAAAACTGCCATTTCATTTGCTACTAAACAAAGTACGTTACCAACAAAATATAAAAACAGCCCATAAAGCATTGCCTTCCGACGACCAATTTTGTCGGATAGACGGCCAAAGAAAAATACTCCGAAGGCAAATGCGATAAAGTACACACTCATCGTAAGCTGTGCATCACTCATAGAAGTTTCAAACACTTCTGCGATAGAAGGTAATGATGGGCTAAAAATTGTTTCACTAATTTGTGGGAAGCCTACTAAAACAATCAATAATAATAAGCTAGGTGTTTTGTTTCCGATGTTTTTCTTCAAAATAATCCTCTCCTAGATAATTATAGGTTTGAAAGAAAAACATCGTAGCTTGGGAAATGGTGGCTTCACGAGTTTGATTTTTTCTAAATCTCTCATGAATTCACTTCCTTCTAAATTAAATATACGTAAAATTATACCATCCAAATGGATAAACGATGTAACTTTTTTTATGGTTAGTCTATTTTCTTAATCGCATAACCTTCAATAGTTTTTAAATATAAGAAAAGTTTTGTATATTATCTACTGGGTATGTATAACTTCTCATCGTTTCACATTTATCATCTGAGCATTTCAATTACTCACCTAGCCCACATACGCAAAATAATTTCCCGGGTAAGCGCAAGAAACGACAAGTTTTACTTATAAGCAAAATTATTGTTCATCGACTAATTCCTCTTCAATCTGATCAATTACATTTAATCAGTTACATCGATAGCCTCACTCACCTTCTGCAATTTACTGCTTATTGTGCATCCATCATCAGCTTTAACGCTTCGCTGACTTTTTCGTTTTTGTTTATAGGTTTACATATTCGGGTTGTTTGTTTATAAACAATTGTTTCATCGCTTCCATATCACGATAATCACCTTGTACAATAATCGAAGAAGCACTTGCACAAATACCCGAAATTTCTGTAAATCAAGAGGTTCATTGTGTATTTGAAGAACGTTTCACTCATTTAATACCCAGGACATCTTTGAAATAGCGCGTCACTTTTCTCCGCTTCCTGAAGAAAATGGTAATAACCGGACTCATCTTCATATTCATTGTTCGATTGGAAATAAATTAAACCCTTTCCTTCTTTTACGCCAAGCGAGAATGATCAATTGTAACCAAAACCTATAATTTGTAATAAAACACTATAATTTGTAAATATATATATGATACAATTGCCTTAACACGATGGATTTTGACAGGAAAAAGGATGAGAAATCATAGTGGAAAAAGTTAGCATTATTTAATATTTTGTGTACCCTATTTAAGAATTATGGAAAGGTTATTTGAAATATTTTAGGTATGTATGGGAGTAGCTTGTCTTAGGAGAGGAGAGGAGATAAAAAAATGATTGAATTTCGAAAAATATCCGGGGATAACATAGATGAAGTAATTGCGCTTGAAGTTGAAGAAAACCAGAAAGACTTTATAGAAACTACTAACCTCAGAAGCTTTGCAGACGCTCATATGTTGAACGCAGATGGGATACCTGCGACTCCCATTGCCATTTATGCTGATGGAATTGCGGTCGGATTTTTGATGTATATTTACGATACGCTGGATCATGAATCATTTGAAAATGAAGGTTTTTACGG
This sequence comes from Lysinibacillus sp. FSL W8-0992, assembly GCF_038008685.1. Lineage (NCBI taxonomy): Bacteria > Bacillati > Bacillota > Bacilli > Caryophanales > Bacillaceae > Lysinibacillus > Lysinibacillus sp. FSL W8-0992. The sequence goes on along the minus strand of NZ_JBBOZQ010000001.1, from coordinate 2,895,541 downwards.
GAAGAAGTGCTATTTTATTTGGCATATTATGATTGAAAAGAGTTATCAGGGAAAAGGATATGGCAAAATTGCATTTGAAAAAATGTTGATGGATATTGAAACCATGCCATATGGGGAAGCAGAATATGTAGCCCTCTTTTATCGAACAAGTAATATCATAGCTAGATCATTATACGTTTCATTTGGTTTCGTAGATACAGGAATCATTCAGGAAAATTCGATGTTGATGATTAAAAATCTAGATGGGAAAATAGCAGATTTCATAGTAGAATAGGATCTCTGAAAGAAATATATAAGCTTTCAACGTCTTTGATGGCCATGGATAAAATATATAAATACGACTATCTCCTCAGTAGCTATAGCTTATATGACTTCCTGCTAATCTATTAGCTACACTAGAGATAAAAAGTGAGCTAACAATACCTATAGTAATTCTTTTTAAATCACCTTTAGCTTTCAACACTAACCTTTCTTTTACTAGAAATATAATTGTTATTATTTATCGAGTTCATTCGAAAATCTAATACTCACGATTGGTATTTATCTTTACTAACTTCGTACTATAATGTAACTAGGGAAAGTAGTATATAACTCTCCAACATCGGCCTCCGTTTAAAAGTACATATAATAATCCATAAAATAGCTGTTCTAACCCCATTGCTTTGCTTCCATATCGAAACAATGTTCTAAGTTCTTCTTTAACTAACCTGCATCGTTAGTTTAATAAAGAAAAAGAGCTACGTGTGCTACTGAATAATCTTTAATTAACACTACCTTCCTTAAATTATTATTTTTCTTTAATAAGAAACCTGTTCCATTTTCTTGTGGTACGAATCCTTCTTTAACGGACATTTCCCCCTCCATTGTTTATTCCTCTGCTGTAATTACAGTAACAATATCCTAGACTTTTTGTAATTATCTTTTCACACAGTTTTTTCTTCATATCAAGCCCGTGTTAGATGTAACAAACACATAATAATGATGTTAATGGAGATAATAAATAAAGATTTAACAGGAAAGGATGTATCAATGTGGATTTCTTTCATGGTCAAGAATCTCTTACAGCAATACAATGGATTCTCAGAGCAATTGTTACTTTTTTCTTTTTACTTTTTGCAACAAAAATTATGGGGCAACGTTCAATTTCTCAGTTAGGGTTACTCGATTTTGTTATGGCAATAACTCTTGGTAATATCATTGCTCATCCCTTGTCTGATGAAGGATTAGGATTAAAGGGTTCCATGATTACCATGTCGGTTTTAATTATTTTATATTTACTCGGGGTATTATTGAGTATGAAATGGATTTCGTTTCGACATTTTATGGATCCACCTCCAATTCCACTTATTCAAAATGGGAAAATTGTTTCCACAAACTTACGAAAGGCCAGGATTACTATTGATTTTCTATTATCAGAGTTACGAAAAGAAAAGATAGAAGATATTCAAAAAATTGCTCTTGCATTATGGGAACCAGACGGATCTATTTCAAGTTTTATTTATCCGCAACATCAAACTCCAACGCGAGCAGATTTAAAGGTAGTACCTGAACCTTTTTCCCTCCCTTCTATCCTCATTCAAGAAGGAAAAATTGATTACTATGAGTTAAAAAAATCTAAGTTTTCTGAAAATTGGCTAATAAACAATCTTACATCAACATATAACGTAGACATTAAAGATGTTATATTAGCGACAATCGACCAAAATGATAACTTGCAAGTTTTTCTGTACAAATAAAGGATTTACTTTGTTTATGAAGTGAATCCTAAAAAGTAAATACTTGAATAACCTGTTAGATTGAATGCTATCTCAATATCTAAATGTTTCTATATTAGAACCAATTTTCTCTCTTGTCCCACTCTCCCGTAACCCTATAACCATACTTTACATACACGTTGTTCTGACTGTATTCAGCCGCCTATTGCACCTTCCATTTTACACCCATCGCTTTCACTTGATTATTACTATATGTCAAAATACGCATAGGCGTCCCATGCGTTTCGTCAACCTCATCGCTCGTCATGCCATTTTCCTTATGTGATTTCAGGCAGGTACAGTGTTAGCAAAATAACTTGTCCAAGATTATAGGTCATTTTTGGCTCAATCATTCTCACATCTAATATATACTCCCCTCTAAAATAGTTCTATCGTTTAAATAATTAGTTTGTAACGACTTTCATTCCTTATTTCATGTATCAAGCTCTTCACTAAACAAACTGAAACAAATGTGCAAAAAGAAAAGAACGCCATAATGGACGTTCTCATTTTGTTCATTTAATAACATTTATTAAATATTGCCCTTTTGACGAACCATCTTCAGAGATAATGTCCAACCATGATACATAGATCTCTGATATCGTATTTGATTCTGTATAGTCGAAATTATCATCACCGATATTTTTTCTGAACATATAACTTTGTGCGGAGCCATTGTAAGATTCAATTGCTGCTTTAATTTCAGCGACTGTTGCTGTCGATTTAACTGTTATAAATCCAATTGAGTTGTCCACTTGTACAATTCTAGCGTCTTTTGTTTTTATTCTAACTTCGGCTAATGGTTTAAGTACAGTTTGACTAACAACAGCATCTTCATAGCCGGTAGCATGAAACTTGAAAATCAACAAACCTGAAGGCATACCTTTAGGAATTGTGATTTTTCCTGGACTAACCCATGAAGAAATAAAATTTAAAGGAATAAAATTTACTCCGCCGTCCGTACTAATTGATATGGAACTTAATTTAGATTCCCAAGCACTATTAGAAGAGAAGCTAATTTCCAATACATTGTCTAGGTAGTTATTTGTAGAATCCGTTATTAAAGTTGGTGCTGCTAACAAGCTATTCTCGTCTTATACCATTTCTTTTTAGGTTTTATAACGAGCCTTCACCGTACAGGTGATTTTCATCACATACGGCGATCCGTCAGTAATATTTCTACTTATTTCCCCAAAAGAATTATAACTTTAGTCATAGGCTTTTGTCACTATTATATATGATTGCTGACGATAATAATTACACTAAGTATCTACTTGCCTTTTATTATAGTTCACTTACCAATGTCTAATTTCTTGCTCTGAAGTGTTGCACCGCTTCAGGTTTAACATCTTAACAGTACAAACATCCACCACTAAGTAACAAAGAGTTACATCTTCATTTTAATTAACATGCTTACTTGATTTCCTCAGCCAACTCCAAAATAATTCCTTCTGGACCACGAACATAGCATAATTTATAACTTTCTTCATACTGCTGTATCTCACTAAAGATTTCGGACCCATTCTTTTTCAATTTGGCAACAACAGCTTCAATATCTTCAACAGTAAATGCTATATGGCGGATACCTAGTGTATTTGCAAAGGGTTGCTGAATATCTGTATCATCTGATGGCGAATAAAATTTGATTAGCTCTATCCATGTTGGACCGTCTGATGTTCCCAAACCAACACACGCTACTTTAGCGTCATTAAGCCCAACTGCATATCCCATTAACTCTCCTTCCATATCCCATTCTGCTTTCACCTCAAGCCCAAAATCGATAAAAAACTTTTTAGCGGCAGAGAGATCGTTTACGATTACACCTATATGATCTATTCGTTTGATATTCAAATTTCATACCTCCTATGTTCCTGTAATTATCCAATATACTGTATACAAATGCTAGTATTAACAAAGGGATTATTAATAAAGCGAAAATATATTATCATTACGTTACTATTTTATTTTAAGGTTTTTTATGTTTTTTTTACATAAATTACATTTAGAGGGACTTTATTTTAAAAAATTCGAAAAATACATTTATATTGCTTACTTCGGGACAATTTTCTGATTTTTATCCGTTTGGGATTATTTCAAAAATAATAACGAGTTCGCTGGAATACTTTCTCTTTTCCTTATGGCTATGGCTAACAATTTTTTTATTCATGGCATCATTGTTATTTCGTAAAACAAAAGATAAAAAGAAAAATCATATTGTGTAAACTTCTCTACTTCACTGTATTGTTAACAAATTAACAATCCCAATATTAGGAGGTGTTTTATTGACTGATAAGAGTAGAATATTACTTAGCCCAGTAAGTAGTTTGGCATTATTTGCTTTAGGGGCATATAGAATCTTTACAAACAACTTAGAAGCTATGTCAATATTAGTAGCGTATATTTTTTTGATTGGCGGTTTGATATCTTTTGTTTTTAGCATAGCAAAGTTGTCTGAAATCCATCGATCTTAGCGTTGCATATTGCAATGCTTTTTTTGTTATTGCACAATTTCTTTCATATATTCATTACGCAAAACTACCAATTATATTTTCTATTGATTAAATATTTATTGCTTTTAATTTATCCATACTAACCATATAATTAAATAACTAAAAGGAGGCTAAAAAATGAAACATAATCCTTTACATCAATGGCAAAAAGAACATAATAAACGGGTAAAAGAATTCCATAAAAATCACGCTTTAGCATTAGACAATGGTGAGAATGGAAATGGGCTATTAGCTAAGTGGGAAAGATTTATCTACAACAAAGGGAAGGCTTTTTTAAAGGCTGTCAAATAAATTTTTAAGTAGCTGTTCTTTTTGGGGCAGCTCTTTTTAATTTTAAATCATCTTCTCTAACAGTTCCTTCTTTCCACTAACCTCTTTCTTATGCCCTCCCCCAGTTACACTTGTAATGAGAGGGACAAGTTTGCTTTTTAAATAAAAAGACACTCCTACTATAAGGAATGTCAAAAGTGCGTATGAAATTATCTATACATATCTAACTGATTTAACAAATATCTTTCTAATTCATTTATTGATAATACCACTTCTTTATGAAGTTTATCTTCGATACTATCTTCAGTAATAAATACTAAATATTTATTTGCATCTACAAAAAACTTTTCAAATTCTTGTAAAAATGTTTCGATTTTTTGATCGCCAGGCGTTACAGATAAATAGATCGTTTTAAATAAATTAAAGTCACTATACGCATTACTTAAAAAATAGATAACTAGCGTTTTATCATTATTTACATTTGATTTTACAAAAGATAGGTTTTGTTTTAGCTTATTCAATGCATTTATAAGATTTGTAGTTTGCTTAAACATATTCGCTGTATTACTAAACATCTAATATCCCCTCCAACTTAATCATAAAAAAAAATCTATAAAATTGGAATATTTTCATCAAACTTTTCCTCTCAAAGCTAACACAATTGTTCCTAAAGTGCACAAAGACCTTTCACAACAATTTTTGAAGGACCTAAAATAAAATTTCCTATTATTAATTCTGTAGTACGAAGTTATATTTTTTATTTATTTTGTTTGCAATAGTTTCTAGGAACAATTCAACCGTCATATTTTCAACTTCTCTTGTATACCATGCGAGCTTTGCGCCATAATTTTTTTTATTATAATTTACTTCCAATGGCCAAAAATTTTTTGTAGCATAAGTATAATCAAACTTAACAAAAAGTTCCTTCCCATCTGGACATTCCATAACAACATTATACATAGGATTTTTTCTTTCTTTTTCAAACTTAACTTTTCTAATTTTGGTTAACAATAGTATCCCTCCATTTATGTACTAATTCGACATAAAGAATGGATCTCCTCTAAAATCAGACAAGTATAACACAAAGCTTCATTTTTTGAAGTAAAGTCCAGTTTACTTTTGACAATTTATGCATATATGTATGTTATTATAAAATTAGTGTTTTTATAGGCGATAAAGGGAGAATGATCATGATTCACAAAAGAGGAATAAGAGTTACGTTACGTACAGCTACAATTGCAGATTTAGAAGAAATTTATTATTGGAAATATGTTGATAAAACACAAGCCGCTAAGAAATGGAATGGACCGTATATTCCAGAAAAGCAAATGACTAAAACAGAATTTTTAAAGGAATGGGCCAATGAGGAAGAGTTATTTGAAGGTGTCCCAAATACATTAGTCATGGCAGTAAATGACCAATTTATAGGTGTTGTCGGAGCTTATTGGGTTGACAAAAATACGAATTGGCTTGAAACAGGGATTGTTACATATAATTCAGATTACTGGAATGGTGGCTACGGTTCTGAGGCTTATAGCTTATGGATTGACTATCTTTTTGAAAACACTACTCTTCATCGCTTAGGTATGTCTACTTGGTCCGGCAATGAAAGAATGATGCGAGTAGCAGATAAATTGGGGATGCAATTAGAGGCAAAAATTAGAGACGCACGAATGGTTGACGGAAAATACTATGATGCAATTAAAATGGGCATTTTACGTAGCGAGTGGGAATTACTAAAAGTTAGTCATCATTCAGTCTAAAAGATTAAAAGTTATATTTTCACACTTAAAACCAGCTCGGTATTTTTTACCTTGCTGGTTTTGTTAGCGAAAATGTACCTTGTAGTAGTAGGTACTTTGTTTGGGTAATACTATTGAAAGAAAGATTTCCCAAAATCTTTAAAGCTCTTTAATATTTTTTATTTTTCGAAAGGCAATTAACTATAAAATCCAAGTTAACATTGCATATAAATAATAGTGTTAAGCAAACTTCCTCCTGATTTGTTTCTAAAGGGTCGCTCCTATCCCAGGGTGACCCTTGTATAGATTACATTCCTAAAGTCAGTAAGGTATATTTAATTGATAATAGTATCCTTAACCGCATATTATATACGTTTTTAGATGTTGCTTTACATTTTATATTTAAATAAAGTGTTGCAAAATAGTTCCTTTACCGTTATACGTTTGCACTTCTGCAAATGCTCCGTTGATTAATGTTATTTGTGGCGGTAAATGACCACAATCGATGTCGTATATAATCGGAATTTCAAGCTCCTTAGCAAGCTCCTCATACACATCTTCGACTGTATAATTTTCAACAGAGGTTTCAGCATTACTTCTACCAAACATTATCCCTGAACAATTATTAAACCATCCAGCTAATCTCATTTGTACAAATGTCCTACGCAAATCGGTAGTAGATAACTCACAGTTTTCAAAGTACCATATAACAGATTCCCCTTTAATAAAAGTTTCTGAAAATTTCTGTATTTCACCAAATCTTGTTCCAATTAAATGTCTAATCGAATCAATACAACCCCCTAGTAAACGCCCATGTATTTTAACAGGTTTATCTGCAGTAGTTTTCCAGTTTGTTTTCTCAGTAAAATTAAAAACATATGGTGTAGGCTTATCAAAATGCCAATCCTTTTGATATTGGTCTGAAGAATGTTGTACGATTGATTCACCTTTTTTTAGAGCTAAAACCGACTGCCACATTGCTGTCGTGTCATCAGAATACTCTCCTCTTAAATCTATTAGATTCGTTCCATGTGCGGTAGCTATACCTGTTTCTAATGTAATAGCCAATAATAAAAGACTGATATCTGAGTAACCTAATACCCATTTAGTTGGAATATTTCCGAAATTAATATATTCGAGTGTCTCAATAAGTAATTCTCCTCCCCAAGGAGGAATAATAATATGGATTTCATCATTAATGATCATGTTATTAAACTCTTCGGCACGCTTCTTAGCTGAAGCAGATTTTGCTTTCTCTTGTGTCCAAGCAGTTTCTCCACAAAGGACTTTATATCCTTCCTTTTCCATACGAATGCATGCTGTTTTCAATAAATCATGCAGCTCACTGGGTACCCCCGATGAAGGTGCTGTAACGCCAATTGTTGCCCCCACTTCTAAAAATGGATATTTTATCATACGTATTCCCCTTTATAGTTCTAGTTCATTGTCATAAATTAAATAAATGCTTTTAAGATTCTTACAGTAATATCAACTTGCTATGTAATTATTTATGATAAGATCGCCTCTTAGCATATTCAACACATAATTAGAAAATTTTTGCTAATATTGATTTCAAATTTAGAAATAGTTTTAATTTTGATTTTTTACTATATACTGTTCTTTTATCCACCTTTTAATTTTGTAATTAAACCCATTATTTAAATAAATTATTTATACCCATTTTCATATAAATACACTTCGATATTGTAATCATTTAAACGATGGATATTTAGTTGTTGTTCAAAATATTTTTCTACATCTTGCTTGTATTCTTTATTAGATACACTCATACTTACAAGTAATAATTTATCATTCTGATCTACACCCATGCTATACACCCCATATTTTTTATGCGCTGTATCATAAATTTCTTCATTATTAAAAAATTGCTCTATATATTGTTGTGAAACATCACCTGAAACAATTATCTTATCTTTAAAATGATATACAGATAAAACTAATAGTAAAAGAATTATTAATGGAAAAATTCTCTTCAATTTTATTCCTCCTAAAATATTTAATATAAATTAATTAACTTAATTTACTACACTCTCTTTTTCATTAATCAAAAAGTGTTAAAGGTTTTAAGATTTCTTTATTTTGCTCCTCTTGGTATCATTAGACTATACAACTTTGAAGGGACTGAACTATGCGCAGATGGCAATATTTTTTATCTAACTGATTAAAAATATTGGAGGTACAAAAATTGATAAAAGAACTAAACACCCAAAGATTACATTTAAGAAGAATGGAAATTTCAGACTCATATAGCTTATTTAAAATTTGGTCTGATCCAGATGTCACGAAATATATGAACATTACTAGCTTTACACATGAAGCGCAAGCAAAAGAAATGATAGAACTTCTTGAGGAATTGGCTCAGGCAAATGAAGCAATTCGGTTCAGCATGATTGAAAGAAAATCCAACGAAATAATAGGAACGTGTGGATTCAATTTTATAGACTTTGAAAATAGCAAGGCAGAAATCGGTTATGATATTGCGAAAGCCTATTGGGGCATGGGATTTGCGCCAGAGGGTATAAAGGCACTACTGAATTACGCTTTCGAAAGTTTAAAATTAAATAAAATTGAAGCAAAAGTGGAGCCTGCAAATGTAAATTCTATTAGGGTATTACAAAAACTTAATTTCACGTTCGAAGACCAAGTTAGACAATACGAAAATTCTAATGAAAGTTTTATAGATATAAATATTTATTCACTTCTAAAAACAGAATAATTTTAAACTTCGCCTATATCAATCATTAAGATATAGGCATTCTTTTGTTTCAGACATATTAATTAGATCGCACCGTATAAACATTTTAGCCGCTTCCTTTTTGATTCTTCTCGACAAACACATTCGTGTAAATTTTTATATTTCATTTTGCTTTTCTATAAGGATTCATTTACATAATGGTAATTATATCAAAATAAACAATAAATAGGGGTAATTATCAACTAAATTAATATCATTTGCCCTCATGCTAATGAGTTAGACCTCATCAAAAATTGTCAAAGGTATTGATTTTCGAACAGCTATAGCAAACATCAAATATAAAAAGATATCCGAATTGGTCAATTATGCTCCATCATTAACACGTTGTTTTATTTGCTTAAAATTCCTATACATAAAACTTCTTTAATCTGCAAATAACAAGGGCAAATGCAGAAAGGAATTGAATATGAGAAAAAGAATAATCATTTCGTTAGTATTAATGTGTTTCTTAGTCACTAATTATGCTTTTGCTGAATCCGATACAGAATATTTCCCTCAAGATAAACCCCCGAGTGTAATAGAATTAGCCTTTTTGCGCGAATTAGGCCAATCAATACTTGAAACAATGACTTCATACGGTGATAATGAATTATTTACTGCTGGAAGAATCGAAAAAATTGAAAGAAATAGACAAAATGACTTTTATGACGTTACTTTAAGAGTTATTACTTTTGAAAATGCACATAATCCTCCGTATAAACTAATTAACATTACTTTTCGAATCCCCCCTGGTGAAGCTGCAACAAAACATAAAGTGATTTCAGATAAAGCAGTAATATCTTATAAGGTAAAACACATTACCCCAGAGGAATTTATAAAGTTATCTGAACACACGAATTAACTCTGAGCAATTTCCCGTTAATTAATAAATAATGGCTAAGAACATTGATATTAGAGCATCAGATTTGATGCTCTTTTTACAATTCAATATATAGAACAGCAAATAGAATCTATAATTAAATCAAAAATAATTTATAAGCGACAATAAAACCCCAGTACTACTGAACTGCACCCCCATTGTTAGACACATCTAACAATTGGAGGTGCAGTTTTTAGTCCAGTACAATACCGAACTCAGTTTACTCATACTGCCTAACTGAAATAACCGTGTCTAACTTTTAGGGGTCACCTCAATACCTGGGGTTTTATTCATTTAGTATTTACTGATTTTCTTCTTGTTTTTCATTCTTCTCATTCGCATTCTTAAATTGTTCTTTTGTAAGATCATTATCTTCACGAACATCTAAATCATCTGGACTTAAATCATTTCCAAATTCTTCTCTTTCTACATCCTTTTTATTTCTCTTATCTTTCGTCATCATCATCACCTCCAGTTAATACAATTTCCTTTTTTAAGAAATCTATACTTTCATCTCTTTTTTTCAATAAAATAATTTCCTATACCGTCCGATTTAGAGAAATCTACCTATTCCCTCTTTTTCTGTATGTACTGTCCTAATTCCTCTTCCCTAGAAAATGCTTTATGGCTGAAAATAATAGAGAGCCCAATGAAAATAAACTATTTTTCTTAAAAGCTTTTATAAATGATCAATTATTTCAATCACAACAATAATTAATAAATAAATCCAAACAACTATACAAAATCAGCCACTTCATTTAAATGGGGTGGCTTTTTCTGAGTTTCTATTTTATTTGCTCTCCAGTGGCAGCTTTCTGTTCTTTACCTCGTTGAATAATAAAAAACCGCCTTTTGCAGTGCAGCAATAGGCGTTTTATAAAGGTTTGTTTCAGAAATTAGGCTCTATGCAAATAAATATTGTTTGCCAATTTTCTAACATGTAAATTGTGTCCACTAATTTTCATTCTATTAAAATAGTCTGGATTCTCCTTCGAAATTAAGACTCGGCCAAGCTCATCCTCATAGGTATTCCATCCAAACAGTAAAAACGTTATATTAACATGTATTAAATTAGACTTAACATATAAATAGCCAATTAACATAAACAATATTCCGTTTGTAACCAATGTACTTTTTTCTGTGATGTCGATTGCCAATAAAGGTACTATATATGTCACTAAGTAACTTAAAATTTCTTCATTTTTTCTCGATACACGCTCACCTACAATTGTGCTGTTTAATTCACATTTCTTTATATACAAAATAGGTAAAAATGAAAGGATAAATAATACGATTAAAATAATATACACTGTAAGCGTTACTTTATCTTGAATAATTGAATTGATGCTAAAACGATCATAAGGGTATATTGAAAGAGCTACAATTAAATACAATGGAGAGTAGGACGATATGAATAAAAACAATTTAAAAAGATTTGTCAATTTTCCCCCACCCTTTCTTAAATTACCTTAGGTCATCGCTTCCTCTTTCTCCTGTTAATACAGTTTTATAATAAGCGTCGTTAAGTAACTTGACTATATCGTTTAATTGTTTTTTATCAGTATATTTTATTTTCGTTTTTTCTTCGTTTAATTCGATATTTAAGTCAAATTCCATAATGATTTCTTCTACTTTATCAAAATTGTCAACAAACCTCGTCATTCTTTCAGGCCTTGTCATCAATCTTGAAACTCTCTTTACAATATTACCATCCTCAATACTATCATTTTTAAACTGTTCAAATCCTTCTAACTTATTCGTTTCTTCAAAGACTGTTAATACAGAATTAGTATTCTGAACATACTTTGTTTTTAAATCGAAAATTCTTTGCATCGCTATATTATTAATTACAAGCACTTCGTCTTCAAAAATAAGTAAATCAAATCCAGGTTCAATTCCTATAAATGAATCTGAGACTTTTCTAAATGTAGAGTCCGCCAATGTTCCCCATAGACCTTTCGTAAACTTCTTAAGTTGAGGAATACGATTTAAAATATAAGCAAATTTCCCCATTTCTATTTCAATTTTTATACAGTATAAATCTTTTTGGGTACCTTCATTCAGCAATTCACCTGGTTTTTGTAAGCTTTTAAATAAATTATCATATGTAATCCCTATATATGAAGGCTCACAATATTCAACGACACCATTTGGTCGACCATTTTCATTAAATTCAACTTGCTCTTTTCCCACTAATTTATCAATAGTTGGTTGGATAACCTTTACAATATCTAATTGCAAAGACCGACTTAAAGATGGTTTAAATGAAAAATAATCTAAAGCATCATGAGTTTTAATCTTTTCAATTAAAAACAAACTTACTTCAGATGCACCACTTAATAAGTGTTCTGAAATCTTGCTGTTAATAAACTCGATATCCAATAATAATCCCCCTAACTATATGAAATCATTAATAAAATTATACAATATTTGGTTATTTCAGTAAATTAGAATGCAATCATATTATTACCTTAAAGCACTATACTCATAACCGTAGCTTTTTTATTTTGCCATGAGCAAATTGCTTAAAAATTGATAGCAATTTTCTTTTTCTTTGAAGCATTCATGCAAGTTTTTATTTTCAATTTCGAAAAATTTAGCTGTTTTTCGAATGGTATATTTTCCGATAAGGATTTCTTCATTTTCACTAAGCTGATTTAGTGCCTCATAAATAGGATCAATCGAAACGCCAATGATTTCATAAATATTCACATTTTCCATCTTCATCCCCCTTATTTCTCCAAGCTAAAAACTTTATAAAAGTAATTATTGTATGAATGACAGTCCTATAATAATTATTAGGTATCCAAAATAAAAAGAAAATCAATCATGTATTAATCTTCATTTTGACTGTCTATTTTGGAAAATTCAACCTATAATTTAAATCAACTTTTCACTTGTTCCTTGACTTACAAGCATTACCACGTTGTTATATTTGCGTAGTATAATACTTAAATTTTAATAAAAAATTTAAAGGAGGAAACAAATCTTGATTACAAACAAAATAAACATTAGGAAAATGACAGCTAATGATTATCGTTTAATGACTCATTGGTTAAGTACAAAAGAAGTATTAGAATTTTATGGAGATATTAATTCACCCTATACAATTGAAGAAGTGAGGAAAAAGTATGAACCAAGAGTACGTGGTGAAAGCACTGTTTCTCCTTTTATTGTTGAGTTAGACGATCTACCTATAGGATACATGCAACATTATCCAATACAAATACATGAGCAAAAAGATTTCGGTTATCTCGAAAATCAAGTGATTTATGGAATAGACCAATTTATTGGTATTCCTAATCTGTTTAATAAAGGCTATGGGACAATAATGGTTAGTAATTTTATTGATTTTATTTTGAAAACGACTGACGTCGAAATCATAATTTTAGACCCTGAAATATCGAATGAAAGAGCAATTCGATGTTATGAAAAATGTGGATTTTCAAAGGTGAAAAAAATTAATCATGAAAATAATTATTTAATGGAAATGACCATCAAAAAAATCTAATTTTTCTAAGCATCTTCCTATTCAGTTTAAATCCCCTCCATCTTCTCTTGAACGCCTAACGATTTAAAAATAAATCAATTTTAAAAACATAAGTAAATACAGACTTTCCACATATAAGAAATATTTTGTATAGGACAACATACAAAGGATATAGTTTAGTTGTACATATTCTAACCATATACGATTAGAAGGAGGTTCAGTGTGGAAAAGGAACCTAGTAATTTTAAAAAGTTCAAGTTTAAAACAAATCCTAGTTGTCATTGTCACTGCTGCGGTTTTTGTTGTAATTGTAGTTGTAAACCACCATATTTACCTGTACAACCAAGCTGTAACTATCTCGTATATGTTACAGACGCTGGTCAATTAGAAACTCCCGATAATAGAGTGTCAGTCATCGATACAGCAACTAATACTATTGTCGCTTCCATTCCAGTAGGAAGTGCTCCTCTCGAAGTCGCGATTTCACCAAATGGCGAATTTGGTTATGTTCCTGCACTCTTCTCAAATAATGTAACAGTTTTTGATACTGCAACAAATATGGTAGTTGCTACTATTCCGGTTGGAGTTAATCCGCTTGGTGTGGCGATTTCACCAAATGGAGCACTTGCATATGTATCCAATCACGGATCAAACACTGTATCTGTCATAAATACAGCGACTAATACTGTAACAGCGACGATTCCAGTAGGGCTTCAACCTCAAGGTATTGCGTTCACGCCAAATGGGGCTTTTGCCTACGTGGCAGATGAAAATTCGAATGCAGTTTCAGTTATTAATACCACTACAAATACTGTAGTTGCTACAATACCTGTTGGAATTCGCCCTAGATCAATCGTTTTCACACCTAATGGTCAATTTGCTTATGTCACAAATGAAAATAGTAGCACTGTTTCTGTAATTAATGCCGTGACTAATACTGTAGTTGATACAATCCCTGTTGGAACAGGGCCTGTTGGAACAGCAATAACTCCTGATGGCACACTTATTTACATTGTAAATAAAGGTATTAATACTGTATCAGTCATAAGTACCGCTACAAATCTAGTCATTGCAACAATCCCTGTTGGTTTATCTCCAGACCAAGTCACAATCTTGCCAGATGGAAAATTTGCATATGTTACAAATCAGGCTGACAATACCGTGTCAGTAATAGATATTGCAACAAATACGGTAGTTGATACAATACCAGGATTTAATGGACCTACTGGCATAAAAACAGGAACCATTTGTAATTCAAACTAAACTGTCCTTTTCTACAGTAATTAGAAAAGCATTTAGTTTAACAAAATAAAACCAGAATAATTCTACAAACGTAGAATTCATTCTGGTTTATATTTGGAGTGTTATTCTTTACCAATATATTAATTTTTCTCGTTTAAATCATCTGGATAAACAATTGTATTAATCACTTCACCATTCGATTCATCTTTGAAAATGACTGTCACCTTATATTTTTCTGGATCTACTCCATTAAATAACTGATAATACATACCTGTAATTGCGAGTCCGAAAGAAGCAATTGTATCAAGGCTATTTTCAAATTCTTCTTTGTTGACTGACAATGTAAATTCTGAAAATGTTTTATTATAACTTACATCTTTAATAGAGGTAAAATCTTCACTCGTTTTAATTTCTTCTACTGATTTAATAATCCCTTCTTCTAATTCCTTCATCATTTTTTTATGCTCTGCTTTAGACATTTTATAAGTAATAGAACCATCTTCATTTTTTATAACTTCCTTGATTCCATCATTTTTCGCTTCAGCTATAACTTTTTCTATATCTTGACCTTCAAAAAAAGTGCCTGGTATTGTTACTTCAACATTTAAAACTCCTTTATCAACTTTTAGTGGCTCTCCATCCGCTGTATTTTCAGTTGAGTTTACAGCAGCAACTTCTTTTTCAGCTCCACCCTCTTTTTCCTTATCTTGACTACATGCTGTTAGAAGCATACCTAGCAATAATAAAAATGGTACTATTAATTTTTTCTTCAATTTTTATTCCTCCTTTACATAAATATACATAATTTGGAGATGTACGACCAGATAAAAAAGCCACATCTTATTAGATATGACTTAAATCTAAATTAAAAATAATAAATGAATTATAGCAAGAATCCCCATAAAATAAATAATCGATCTTGAAAACGAATTTTTAAAGTCGTTTCGAGGGTGCCGTTCAAAAAATAAGTGCAAAATTCCATGAATGATAAAGAATGCATCAAGGACCCAAAAAGTAATTGTTTGATACTCACTGAAAAGTAAGGAAAGGATAATTACGTAAAGAAATAGGTGAATCAATGTAAATACTTTATAAGCCTTAGCATCTTCCATATCTTTTAGTACAATAAACAATCGCCATTCAGAGCGCCTTATAGCATCCATTTCATGCAAAAAAAATAAAGAAAGGTTAAATAAAAAAAGTACAAGCATTAAATCAGGCATATAAAACCTCCCACATTTTTATATACCTAATGTTACTATAAAGATTTGTTCTATATACGAAGTAATATTACCAAAATATGAAAGTTTCACTTTTTTGAAATATTTAAGAAATAAAAAAACAGTTTTATGCTAGGAAAACATTTTTAAACCGAATTTTACTCATATTCCCTTCTTAATATAGAAAAAATCGCAAGGTCAACATATTTTCCATTCTCAAATTCATGTTGTCTTAAAACACCTTCTTTAGAAAAATTTAATTTTTCTAACAATCTAATTGATGATTGATTTTCTGGTTCAACTTTCGCTTCAATTTTATTAATTTTCATCGTCAAAAAGGCAAAAGAAATAATACAACTTAACGCCTCTTTCATTACGCCCTTCCCCCAATAGCTAGGATGTAAATCATAGCCAATTTCAATACGATTATGTTCTTTTTCATAATTCAAAAATCCACAAGTACCAATTACTTTTTTAGACTCCGCATCTTCAATTACCCATCTAAAACCAGTCTGTTCTCGTAAAATCGTATCGTACCAATTCAACTCATCCTTCGCATCATCAATAGACTTAAATGGTGTTAGCGGAGTATATCTAGTCACTTGCTCATCTGAATACAAATCAAAAAGATCATGACAATCATTTTCTAGCGCTTGGCGTAAAATAAACCGTTCTGTTTCAAACATTGGAAAGTTAGTAAAGTTAAAATTGGAATTCATAATCATCACCCTTTTATTGTAAATTAAAGCGCACTCTTCCGATTATCGCAAAATTAAATTTAGAATATTTATAATATCAGCTATTTCAACAAAACAGTCCAACAGCTTGTAAGGAACAAGAAAACACCCTTCGCATTTCCATTTCTTTGCTCAAATTATTGCCAGCAACAGATTGCAAAATAGGTGTTTCATATATGTTATTTAAATTATATTATTTAAAATACCACTCTAACGCATTTTTATATAATATTTGTTCCGCAGCTGCTGGATCAAATAATTGCTGGATCAATTCTATATCAGAATACGCAAAGGGTCTTTTTGCTCGAGTTGAGGGCAAATCTGTACCGAACATTAAAGCATCTGGATTAACAGCATAAATGGATTTCAAAGCATTCTCAACATCAAGACTCACGCGACCAAAACCTGTCGCCTTTACCCGTACACCCTTTTCAACAAGTTGTAACAAATGAGGTAACCCTTCCTCGGATAAACCTAAATGATCAATCGATATAGCCGGTAATGCTTCAATTGTTGGTGCAATTTCTGGCAATTCTTTGGCATCTATATATAATTCACTATGCCAACCAGCTAAATCATAAACACGTCTTGCAAAGTAATCAAGCTTAGTTAAATCTTCGGAGCCGCCACGTTGCACATTAAATCGTAATGCGCGCACACCCTTTTTCTGCAAATCAATAATTTCATCATCAGTTACGGAAAATGGTAATTGTGTTACGCCACAAAATGTAGGGGCCATTTTCTCTAAAGCATCAATTAAGTAATTTTGATCAAAACCTTGGAAAGAGCCGGATACTATCGCCCCACCTACAATATTATAGGTTGTTGTTTCATTTTGATAATCTTCTACAACATAACTTGGTGGAACATATCCTTGGTTTTCAGTAATAGGGTAATTAAAATCTATAATATGAAAATGTGCATCAAAAATTTTCATCAGTCCGCCTCCTCTCTATTTACGCTATCATAGATAAGACATAAATAAAAATACTGATTTATTATTACATTTTTTTCTCAACATTTTTTCAATCAACCTTTAATCATTTTTAAAATTTCACATGGCCAAAGTCATACGATTTGATTGATGTATTAAAAATTCCATCAACTACTCTGGTAAAATTTTCAAATTATCTTTTTTTAATTCTCTGCACAAAACTGGTTCATTCTTCCAACCTTTTGCTTCCCCACTATAAAAAATGTTTGTTCATAATCAATTGAGCTCTTTCATCAATGTTCGCTGGTAATTCTTTTGATGAGAAGTATTTTAAATCTAAACTTTCCCCATCTGACATTGCTAATTCTCCATAGGGATCTTCTGCAAGATAAACACTAATGATGTTATAAACTTCGTCACCATTCGGATACTTAAAGTAAAGCTCTTGTCCTGATAGCAAATCAAGAAATTTGAAGTTTTTCACCGTTAAACCCGTTTCCTCAAATAATTCTCGTGCAGCCGTTTGCTCTAGGCTTTCCCCCAGTTCCATTGCACCACCTGGCAATCCCCATTCTTTTGTATCTGAACGAAGTTGTAGTAATATCTCATTATTGTTATTTAGAACGATGACAGTGGAACCAACTAATATCAATGGTTTTGTACCTATCAATTTTCTTATTTCTTTTATATATTCAGCCAAAAATCGAACACCACCTTAACATTCATTTATTAAATTTTACGAGCAGTCAATTTAGGTTGGTAATAACCTATATTCACGGGGAAATGCCCATCAACATCTACGAAACCAGTTGCTTTCACTACTTTTTTAATTTCTTCGCAACAATGCTCTATATTCCAAACGGAATCATTCAATATAACCCCCTTCATTGTATCTCTTGAACAAATCTAGGATGACAGATTTTCTTGTCCACACAATCACTAAAAAATAAAGTCTTATATAATAATGTATTTTTTATTATTCTATATAAATAATTACATTTGAAAGGTGTGCTATTGTGGCAAAAACATTTAAAATGGAATCACCAAAATTACCTTTAATTTTAGAAAAAGCAAATTTTCAAGATATTTTTTATGAAGAAGATCCGTTCTTATCAGATTGTGTAATCTCTAACACCGTCATTGATAATGAGTGTATTGAAAGACTTATACTTTCAAAAGTTCTCTTTAAAAATGTAAGATTCATAGATGTAACTTTTAGAAAAATTGATTTGACCGATGTCATTTTTGAAAGCTGTGATTTATCGAATGCGAGCTTTAGTGAAGGACTAATTCACAGAGTCAAATTTGAAAACTGTAAATTATTAGGTTTGAATTTAGCAGAAGCTAATGTAGGAAATGTATCTTTTGAAAATTGCATAGCAAATTTATGTGACTTTTCAGATACTCGTTTAAAACAGGTTACTTTTAATAATTCAACTCTACAAGGTGCCAATTATTTCGAATGCAAATTTAATAAGGTCTTGTTTAATCAATGTGATCTTAATGATGTTGATTTTTCTCAAACATCATTAAAAGGAATTGATATTAGCACATGTAGATTTGAAAGGTTAAATGTTACATTGGAAAGTTTGAAAGGTTGTGAAGTATCCTCAGAACAAGCAGTTGGGTTTGCTTCATTGTTAGGCATAAAAGTAGTATAAAATTGCTAAAATCTTGATTAATTAATCCAAGTAGGATTTGAATAGGTAATATGAAAACAACAAACATCATGCCCTTCTTCCGAGTTCAATTGCTGCTTGGATTCTCGTCGATGGGTACAACTAACACTATTACAGGTTTATATATTAGACTTTAATTTTATTTTCCATGTATCGACAGTTAGCACAAAGATAATCTTGATTAATAAAAATAGCACTATACATATTTGACCATGGCATTTGTTCAGAACAGCTATCACATTGATCAATATATTTATCACATAATATACCATTTCCTAGAAAGATAGCCCATTGTTCATCTGACAATTTATCAGATCCGTATTTAATGATTAGTATTGCAATTTCCAACACT
This sequence comes from Lysinibacillus sp. FSL W8-0992, assembly GCF_038008685.1. NCBI lineage: Bacteria > Bacillati > Bacillota > Bacilli > Caryophanales > Bacillaceae > Lysinibacillus > Lysinibacillus sp. FSL W8-0992. The sequence goes on along the minus strand of NZ_JBBOZQ010000001.1, from coordinate 2,875,976 downwards.
TCACCATCATCAAATTTGTTTGTTTTAATTAGTTTTTCCAAATAAGAAATAAATGTAGATGGTTCACTTTTTATTCTCACTTTGAGCTCTTCTATTTGCATCATACTTCCCCTTCTGTCATTTTAAAATGAGATTTAAGGAAATTATATAGTAAATTAAAAATCCCTACTAGATATACATGTATAATTTTCCTTAAAAAAATAAATAATGCATAAGCTAAACTTTTCCTACTACAATGTTGCTAAAAAATGGCTTTATGATCCTACAAAGAAAAACTCGCATTTTGCCATCAAATAATCAAAATGCGAGTTTTACTATTATTTTGAAGCGCTCAGTCTCTGTAAGTTTATGTAACCTTGTTCTGCTACTAGCAAAGCCATCCCCTAATCTTATATAAATTATATTTCCCCCCACATATCTTGCGCTTTCTTAAATAATGTTTCAACCTGTTCTTTGTTATTATCAATTATTTCTTCATGAACATCATCGATAACGCTCAGATCCCTATTAATCATAATAGAGTAAGTTTGCTTATTTTCATCTGTAATTTGAATACCATATTTATTGTCTCCTATGAATGATGGCCATATGATTAATGCATATTTATTATCATCTGTTGAAACAGCTAAATTACCCACTAACGATAAATAATCTGGCAATTTCACATTATAAAGATAAGCATTTTGCGATAATATATAACTACGATTGGGTATAAATTCGTCTAAGTCTCCTGTATATTTAGAATACTTAACATTCATCCAGGCATACCACAATAGATTGTAGACAATAAACATAGAAAGTATAGTTGCTAAAACAATGATTATTTTTTTCTTTTTTCTCATATTTCAACAATCCGCTCTCCTCTTTTTTTAATGTCTTCATCGTGCGTAACTAAAATAATCGTCTTTCCATCTTTATTCATATTTTTTAATATATTGATTACTACATCCGCATTTGCTTTATCTAATGAGCCTGTCGGTTCATCTGCCAAAATAATATCGCATTTTTTTATCATTAACCGTGCTAGTGCAATTCTTTGCTGCTCCCCACCAGATAGCGTATAAATCTTATCATTTAGTTTATTTAATAACCCTACAGAGTTTAACGCTTCTTCAAGACTAATACTTGAACGATTTTTTTGTTTAATCATTTTCAAATTATAGCTTACGGTTTTATCTTCGATTAAAGCGAAGTTCTGAAAAAGAAATCCCACCTTATTGCCAAAATAATTTAATTGATTTTTTTTTTGACTAATATCCATCTTATCAACTAAAATTTTGCCACTATCTATCTGTTCAATCGCACCAATCATATTTAAAAGTGTTGTTTTACCACATCCACTTGGCCCTGAAATTACAATAAACTCTCCATCTTGAATAGTTAAACTAAAATCTTTAAATAATTCTCGATTTCCAAAAGATTTATTTAAATTCTTGATTTCGATCATTTAACGGATCCACCTTTAAGAATTGATTGTATGCTTCTATTTTCTGCTATTCGTATGTAATAGAAAACAAAGCAAAGTTCTAATAACACAACTGAAAACCCACCAGTGATTAAGTATAGTTCCGAACTCCACTCAAGGAAATGCCCAATTATAAAAGCAGCCTTTCCTGCAATACCGCCAAAAATAATGGTTGTTAAAAATAATTTTTTATATCTTTCAAATAAGCCATAACCCATTATTTTTTTCAATGCAATTTCAACTGCATTGATACTATATTCGTAGTTTAAAATGGTTTTAATAATGATGGCTTCTAAAATTAATAAAATAATGAGTAAAACGCAACCTATAACTATCCCTTTTTTATAAATATTCCATTGATGAATATAATGCTCATAAACATTTGTCTTGAAATTATTTGCCTTAGAAAGACTTAAATGGTTGTTTTCAATAAATTGTTCCCACTCGTAGTCTTGAATTTTATACATGGATGGTCCAAATATAAAAACATTCCAGTAAGGGTTAAGCGCATTTGTGTCCATATTGTTGAATAAAATGATTGGATTCTTTACTATCTTACTACTAATATTAAAACCTTTATCTATTGCTATAATGTCTATTTGTTTTTTATAGGCAATAATATTAAATTCATAAGGGTGTGGATAGTACGTTTCCCATATTTTTATCATTTCCGTTTGAACACTTTTAGAATTATATTTTTCTGGAACTAAAAAATACACTTTTTGTTCGAGCGAAGCAGTATTTAATTCGCTTATTTTATCATGTAAATATTCAAGGGTACCGCTATCAGCAAAAACATATGGAGAACCTAAGTCTCTAGTTTGTAAATCTACTAAAGAAAGGGTGTTATTCATTGCAAGATTCTCTTTATAAAAATCAAACCTTAATTGTTGTGTCACTTCACCGTCTTCAACATTTATATTTACATAAGAATAATCTTTAGCATTTTCAAAAAAAGGTTTTTGTTTATAAAATTTTAGCCCTTCATCAATTAGCGTTAGACATCCCGCAGCCAGTATCACCGTTATACAAATAGTAATAATTTTGTACACATAACTTAACTGCAAAACTTTTTTGACACTATCTTTTGATTTCATATCTTTTTTATAATCACCTAAAAAAAGTGTGAAAAAGGTACATGCGTTGAATACAACAAAAACCGCAAACATTAAAAGGGAAATACTAAAATGATAATTTGCATTTGTAAACTGTAAAAATAATAGTATTAGCACTGAATATGTACAAATAAAAAACAGTGTATCTGCGATAACATTTCGAAAAATAATATGTTGCAATCTTTCTCCAGAAATAACTCTTAACGCTACTTCTTTTCTCATTTGAGCCACTTCGTAGAAAGTTATTAAAAGTAAAAGACCTAATATAATAACCCAAGTAATGCTAATATTGAAGGCACTATATCCCTCCTGTGGAAACTTTCCTGCATACTTATCAATCAGGTTTTGCTTAAAACGAATCTGGTTTTCTTTATCCCCAATCAAATAATATTTTTCAAACTTATTGACATCTGGAATAGTGGTTATTGGTAATACCTCAAATTGGATATCCCCTAGAAAGATACTTTGATAATGACCAGGTTGTACTGAAGAACTTTCCTTTAAATAATTTGCGGTTCCTTCTGTCGCATATATATTTATATTTTCAGAATAAACAGTGGAAATTTTTCTATCCACAACAAAAACCTCTAAATTTTCTTCCTTAGCTGCTGTTGTAATATCCTTTAACATCACTTCTTGAGGAATATGGATAGACATTACTCCATTTTTATACATCGTAACGTAATCATATTTCGTTTCAAAGCTAACTAAATGCCATACGTATGTCTCCCCGATAAAAGTGAATCCTATACTAAATAGTATTAAACTAAGAATATACTTTGCTTTTTTCACCGCAATCACCCTGTTATGGAATAGATTACTTATAGTGCAAAAGCGAGTTAACCTAGTGTTAACCCGCTTTAGTAGTCAAACTAGATTACCAATTACAACGATATATATAAGTATCACTATCTCTATGACGTACTTCTACTTTTGATAGTCTTGAAGCAGGTTGACTTGAACCTGTATGCCATTCACCATTAAATAAAGACGCATAATGCTCATTTGACGCATGGTTTGCCCAAGCATAATCTTCATTAATAAACCGTGTGTTATAACCATATGTTATGGTAGATAACCCATCCGATCCTGTAGCATACCGTTCCCAAGCTGTTACAAAGTTTCCGCTATACGTAGCTTCTAATGTAGCAGCGGAAACAGGAACTACTGCTGAAAACGTTAAAGCACTGACCAGAACTAACCCTGCGGACAATTTTTTTACCTTTTTCTTACACATAAACTACGTCTCCTTTCTTTATTTTTTTGCGAACATTATATACTATCAAAATAAAAAAATCAATACAGTTAACTAAATTTTCAGATTTTTGATAGTACCTTAATAAAAATATAAAAGACCAGCTCGCTATATTCACTTCGCTGGTCGTTACATTGAGTTTTATAATCGTATTTACTTAATTAAAGAATAAATATTCGTATCATATGGCATATCATTTTGATGCATAAAGTTTCTTAAAACCCCTTCTTTTTCAAACCCTAATTTTTCTAATAGCTTGTTGGATGCATCATTTTCAGTAAACACTATGGCTCCGATACGCATTAAATCCATCTCTTGAAAACCATATGAAATAATTTTATCTACAGCTTCCTTGGCATAGCCCTTCCCCCAACTTTCGGGAAATAGTGCGTAACTAATATCCGCTTTTTTATGCTCTGTGGACCACTCTTGAAAGCCAATAGTTCCGATAATCCCCTCTTGCCCTTGCACTTCAATACCCCATTTAATGCCTCGTTTTTCCTTGAAATTATTAGCAAAATTTTGGATGATATGATTCACTTGTTCTATGCTTGTTAATGGCTTTTGTCCATAATGGCGTAAAACGTCTGGATTAGAGAAGCAGTTTAATATCGCTTGCGCATCTTTATCTGTCAATTCTCTTAACACTAAACGATCAGTATTTAATATTGGAAACATTTCTTCACGCTACTTTCGAAAATAGTATTTTTACCATTCTATAACAATAGCTTTATATTTACATTAATTATTTTATTTTGTAGTGCATAATCGAAATTCACTAAGTATTAACTTCTTTAAATAACAACAGCCAAGTCTTCCTTCTAAATCGTTAATTTGCAAAAATTTTGTCACTCAAATATGGTAATGTCATATTAATATGTACATTTAATGTTAACTTACCTAAAATAGTAAATAGATGTTAATAGGAAGGTGTGTATTAAGATTGCGCAATTGCCCAAATTGCTTGGCAAATAACTCTTTTAAAAAAATAATTGAAGATGGTTTAATTCTATATAAATGTGAGTATTGCAATACAATTAACGAAGAGGTAAATGAAGAGATTGTTTATCAAAATTCAACTTTTGTGACAGAAAGAGCATCTGATTTTGAAGAAGCACCAGTTTATAATGAACATAATGCAAAATTATTTAAAGTAATTTTAGCTTATATATTTATTTTAGGATTATTCGTTATTATACCCATAGTAATAGAAGGAAACTCTCGTAGTTTTCATCTGGAGAAATTTCTAGATGATTTATATGAAATTTTTAATATTGGAAACAAATAAATGAAAGGAATAGCGTGAATATAAAAATGCAATTTCTACTATAAAATTAAAAATAGTTATGCTATTGATGTAGAAAATTTTGTTGAATACGAAACAGTGATTTCCCACGTTTGTTCAAATAAATAAAGCACCTCACTCAAAGTGAGATGCTTTCTATTTATTGCGGTACTACTTCAGATATTTTTTCAAAGTCTAGAAGATATCCACCGATTTTCGCTTTTTCTAACTCTTCTTTATATTCTTCTTTACGCTCATTAAGTCTGTCATCAAGTGTGTTTTGATAGGCCGGAAATAGATTGTAATCTACTGGTTTCCCCATAAGTTCACCTCTTATTTTATATTTTTTATTTATTATATGCTATATTGATATTTTCTGACAATCATGAATGGTAAATTTGATTATTAAGTTCGACAATATTGCAAGAACATAGGCTTATTATACAACACCTACATTATACTATTTTCCTATCAAATGTACTTATTCATTTAAGTGACTCATATACTATATCGCTTCGAGTTTTAATTAAAGGAGTTTGTTGAAGGCTCTTTATATAAATCAAGCGGAAACATCCTTTAATTATTATAATTAGAAAGAATGAATTTATTAGGAAGAAGCTAAGAGGATATTTTTAAGAAAAACTTTTATTTTTTATCTAGTTTACAGGCTAATAGCTAGCTATCATAACTATTTCGACATAGTAATAGTAGTGTAAAGCTAATTTAGCTTTGCACCTCCTGATTTGTTGGTTAGGGTCACTCTGGTCCAGTGACCCTATTTAATTTATTAAAACAAATTTACAAGAAAGTAGTGGCGTTACAATATGGAATTTTGGCTAAACATTCAAACACTAATATGGTTATTTCCTATTTTTTTCATTGTTCACGATTTTGAAGAGATTATAATGGTTGAAAAATGGTTACATAACAATAAAAACAAGTTATATAAACGATTGCCACCAAAATTAGCTGATCGAATAGTAAAACAATTTTCAATGACTACAGCTCAATTTGCTGTAGCAGTCATCATTGTTTTTTTATTTGTAAGTGGAGCCACAATTGCTGCTAATCTATATTTATACAATGGCTTAACGATGAACCTTTATTTTTTCATCGTAGTTTCATCAGTATTTTTTATCCATGCATTTACACACATTGGGCAAACAATCTTTTTTCGGTCTATTACCCCTGGTACTGTTACATCGGTAATTATTATTATTCCATACAGCGTTCTTTTATACAGATCGTTGTTTTTTCAAGGGATCATTACTTGGAAAATGATTTTGATTAGTTTACCTTTTGGGCCTTTATTTTTCCCTATAGTTTTAACAGCTCACTGGATAGGTAGAAAGGTTATTTAAAATTTCAACTTATGCAAAGTCGTTACTCACTTTCTTTTTACCTTTTACTCCGATCGCTTGTACTTAGAATCTAGTAATCCCATTCTTTCAGGAACTGTAAGCGTCAACTAAACAGGACACAGCTGTTATTCTGTAGCATATTTAATGAATTTGTCTATTTTACATATTTCAAATGCTTTTTAACAAATGCAATAATGTATTGCACTTCCTCTTCCGTCATTTCTACTAAGCTACAAACTCTTCGTAGTTTGGCAGGTGACTTTAATTGTTCTCGCACTTTATCAATTAGCATGTATTTACACTTACGTGGATTCACATAGTCCCTTATTCGCTTATAGCGTAAGTATGCATAACGAGCAAATGCATTTAGCATCTCTCTCTCGTAACCTTCTCGTTCTAAGTTCATAACAGCTGCATCTATCTCTTCAGTTTCAAATATCCAGGAACCGTCAGTCAATTGCATAGTACCACCTCTTCCTTATAAGCTTGAGTAGGCTTGTTGATGTAAAAAATTAGGGCATCATCATAAAGCAGTTTTTTGGCAACTCCTCTTCCGTCATCAATGTCCCACGATTTAAATAAATAACCTTTTCGGATTTTCTACATCATCAACTTTCCTTCTTCTATAATCATTAAATGCATTACAAAAAGCCACACCTAGTTAGATGTGACTCTTTTTTTATTTTTATCAATATTTACTTGTCCATCATGCATTTTTCACTAATCTATTATTTAAAAGTAAATTGCCATAATGGTGTAAAGATAACCACAATGTCACTGATTTGAGGAATTATTTTCACCACATGTTAAAGTTGAGTCAAATTAATTCTTTCCAAAGGCTGAGAGGTGTTGACTATTATTTCTTTTGCTCTGGTCTTTTTTGGTAATTCGTTACCATTTCCTGTGTGGGTTATCTTTTTTTATTAATATTATTGTGGATTCGCAACTTTACTTTACAGTTACTATTCATCATCCTTTTTATCATCGTTATCCTTTTTTAACTGGGCAAAAGCATTAGCTAAAAACTTCGGAACACGAATTCCTAACTTACCTAAGTTTTCGATGATGCTAATGCCTTCCATTCCTATTAAAAATAAAATCATAGCATTTCGCATAAAATCTCCGCTTTCTGTAGCATTGTCCAATTGCACAGCTGCTATGACCATTAAAATCATGGCTGTTTTTTTCAAAAGCCCTTTAAACGTTTTACGAGAATCAATATCTTTTATTATCCAACCAACCATTACTCCTAATGTCAAATCGATAGCCATTAAGATTGTTAAAGATGTTACCAATTCATCTACACCGCCAATTAGATATGCAATTAATGCAGTCATACCACCTACCAACGATGACCAAAGCGTATTTGTTTCCAGAATATCACCTACTTCCCCATTATTTAAAACCCACACAGGTGATAGCTGAAGGCACAAAACATACTTTATTTTTCATAAAGTACATCGTTTGATTTCGTCAATAACAGCCTCCATTTCTAGCATATTCAATTGCGTAATCGATGAACGTTAACAAAAATACAGAAAAAACGAACATAAAAAAATATTTTATGATTAGTAATCTATCTTGTGAAAATCTCTCCGCTTCTATCCACTAGCGTTTTCTCCTCCCTCATTTTGTATTTAAAGCACTTACTACACGAGAAAACACAAACTATATATTAAAACTTTCTAATGTTGTAAAATATTAGAATAACCTAAAATAAACGTAATGGAGGCATTACAGTGCAAATAAAAATCGCTACATTAAATGAAATTGATGAAATTGAATGCTTATATCAAGAGCTATTTACTGAAATGTCCAACTTACAACCGAAGTATATAAAACCTGCAAAACAAGATGTGACATTTGTACAGAATACGATTAATAATAAAGATTCAGATATTTTAATAGCGGATATAGATAACCGAACAGTTGGCTTCTTGCTAATACAAGAAACTACGACTCCTCCATATTCATGTATAGTTGAACATCAATACGCATTTATCGTAGATATTATTGTTGGAAGCCACTATCAAAATCAAGGTATCGGTTCTACTTTGCTATCTGAAGCGAAAAAATGGGCAAAAAATCGGCAGTTAGATTACTTGGAGTTGAACGTTTTAACGGAAAATATAGGTCCAATTACTTTATACGAAAAACAAGGATTTCTAGATATGAACCATACAATGCGTTTGGAATTGGCGTAGCTTAGGATCTTACAGTTTATCCATCAACGATTTAAATTGTAACGCAGTAATTCCAATGTAGACGCAAGCTTTACATGAACATCATTTATTGCGAAAAAAAACAATATGCAATACAACTGAAGGCGAGTACTCTATACAGTTGTCCACTCTGCATAGCAATTCTATGCCATAATAAAAATGTGTGTTATAATACTTGTACTGACAAACCAAAATGGTAACCAATATTGAGCTGTAGCGTCTTTCTGAGCTACAGCTTTTTTTATTAGGCAAATCTTTTTTTACCTATTCAATACCAAACTTTTTTGTATTAATAAAAACATTTCTAAAACAGAATATGAAAATTGGGATAAATACCCCTCCGCATTTCTACAATGAACATATTATAAATTGAAGGAAGGAGGAATGTTTCATGGGATACTACGGAAATGCAGGTAATTGGAACAATAATTTTTATGGTGGATATAGCATGGGCGGTAGTTACGGCGGTGGCTGTAACTATGGCGGTGGTTGTAACTCCGGTGACAATTACTACGGCGGCGGCAACGGCAACGGATCAGCATTCGCGTTAATTGTTGTACTCTTTATTCTTTTAATTATTGTCGGTACTGCGTTTATTAATTACTAACATTCAAAGTAATGGAATGTGTGTTACCGTTTTAAACTCCTATTAACTCCAAGGGTCACTTCCCCCAAGTGACCCTTTTTATATGTTCTTTTTTAGATGATAAAGGAAATGAATGCGTAGCTTTATAATTGCATTGGTTGCTTATCAAAATTTCTTTACACATTTGCGAATGCGCTTTTCACTAAAACAACATTGGACAAGTATAGCATTATGCATATTCGTAAATAGTAATAATGGTGTCATTACGCCAATTAACTACGATGGAGGGATTGTTGATGAATAACATTCGAGAAGGTTTAATCCCAACTATTTTAGGTTCTGCTGTTACGGCTGCCGGCTATGCCTTAAAGCAAAAAAGTGGCTCTAACAAAATGATTGCAAACACAGTCTTTGGATTTGGTTTAGCACATATCGTGTTAGGAGCAATAGACCTTGTAGAACATCGTCGTTAGTAATTGGAGAGCACATTTTTGTGCTCTTCTTTATTTTTAGACATTCGAATGCCTAATTCTCTGCACGATATTGATTGTGGTTAGGTTTGAATACATAATCTTGGGCGTTTCTAACAACAGCAAAATTATCAACATTATAATGACCGTGCAGCGTTTCATTGTGATGCGCAATAATTTGCTCTGCGGAAAGTGACTTTGAATCAGTTGTTGAATGACCATCTGCAATTAGAGTGACATCGAACGATAGCACTGTAGCTGCCCTCACTGCTGTATCGATACAATGTTCTGTTTTACAGCCCATTATGACTAAATGATCCACTTTCTTATCTTTTAAATATTGAAGCAAGTCAGTTTGATAAAAAGCATTCGTCGCTTTTTTATCTATAAATATTGCTCTATTTGTTGGAATGTTAATTTCATTATGAACTTGAAACCCAGCCCCTTGTCCATTTGCAACATCTTTATCTCTAACAAAGATAATAAAAGCATTCTCTGTTAATGCTTCTTGAATAACGAAATTAATATTTTCAATTAATCTATCTTTCTTAAACACTTCTTGTTCTTCGTTATTACCATCAATTAATTCTTGTTGAGCATCGATAACTACTAAAGCTTGCTTCATTTATTTTCCCTCTTCCCTATAAAAAATTTTTATTTATTCCATTAATTACTATAATATATAATAATCACGCTTGAACAGTAAAACCTCGAAAAGTAGTCACTTGTATAGTGACACTAATCGAGGTGTTCGTTTTAGTTCTTACAATTTTGGAACTATATCTTTTATTTATTTTCTTCCAATTTTCTATTTGCCTTTTGCACTTCAAGTAATTCAGATACCGTGACAAATTTGTATCCTTGCTTTTCAAGTTCAGGTAGTATTTTTTCTAAAGCTTTAACGGTTTGTCCCCGATCTCCTCCGCCATCATGAAAAAGAACGATATTTCCTTCTTTAGCTCCTTTTAATACAGTATTTACAATTTTATTAACGCCAGGACTTTTCCAATCCATTGTATCTTGATGCCAAGACCACATTACAACTTTATATCCTTCTTTTGTAACAGCTTCGATCATTCCATCTGTATATTGTCCTTCTACAGGACGGAATAAAGTCGGCGTATATCCAGTAATACCGTATATCGTATCGTGTGTTTGTTTAATTTCCTTAAGTAAATTCGGAACAGTTGTTCTTAACGGATGAGTATATGTGTGAATGGCTAATTCATGCCCATCTTCATACATTCGTTGAACAACTTCTGAGTTCTTTTCTGCATTTTCTCCTACGATAAAAAATGTTGATTTTGCCTGATATTTAGCTAATATATCTAATATCTCTGGCGTGTATTTTTTATGAGGACCATCATCAAAGGTCAACGCTATAATTTTTTCATTCGTTTTAATTTCCCATAATATTTGCCCTGCTTCTTCATAATACTTCCTTCCTTTATCTGCAGAGAAACTTTTGCTCACAAAAAAAACAGATACCACCAAAATGCAAATAGGCATGATTAACAGCATAAACTTCTTCAAAAATCTTCACTTCCCAGAGAAAAATATTTAGTACTTTATTATTTGTTGATTTCTTTAAAAAATGCTTTTTAATTAGAATTATTAGCTGTCATATGAAGTATAAAATTACGACAACTGTGCAATAATAAAATTAAAGCCATGAATCTCCCTAAACAACATTTTTCTTTTAAGCTGTAGCATTGTACTTTTTGCTACAGCCTTTTTCTGTTTGAAAAGCGCATGATCTAGATAAAGATGCAACGATTAATTTCTAAAATGACAAAATACCTCGAGAGCTTAACTCTCGAGGCATTTTTTCCCTTTTATACTCATTCTTTTATTTTCACTTTTGAAATTGTGATGCCATCACCAATTGGAATTAGGATCGATTCTAATTGTGGGTGATTAGCCACTGTTTCATTAAATTTCTTCATAATTTCTGTATAACGTTTATTTTTTGCACTCGGGTCTGCTACACTGCCACCAGCAAGTACGTTATCTGTAACGATTAATGCCCCCTCTTCTGCAAGAGAAAGACAATAGTTCAAGTAGTTTTCATAATTATCTTTATCTGCATCAATAAAGAAAAAGTCGAATCGTTTTTTATCTTCTGCTAATGTTGCGAGACTTTGTAAAGCTGGTCCAGTCATATAGCTCACTTGCTGACTAAATCCTGCTTTAGATAAGTTACTCGCTGCTAACATTGCATATTTTTCTTCTAATTCAAGGGAAGTTAAATTCCCTGCACTACCAAAGCCCCTAGCTAGACATATTCCACTATACCCTCCAAGTGCACCTATTTCTAATATTTTTTTTGCACCGGAGATGGATACAAGCATGGATAAAAATTTACCGGAAGAGGGTGAAACTGAGATTGACGGCATGCCATTTTCTTCAATAGATGAAATAACATCCTCCAATAGTGGATCTTGATGATAAAAAGTTGAATCGATATAGTGATTAATTTGTTTCATTTATCTCTTTACCTTCCGCCTCATTCGGCATAGATTCTTTATTTTCAATATTTTCCTCTTCACTAATCATATCCATTGTTTCATTTTCTTGAATTTCAAATAATTGGATAAATTCATTAATGACCATATCCATTGCTTTTAATTCTCCAACTAAAATTTGTTGAATTGATTGATACTCAGGTTGTTCTAATTGCTGTTTAATCGTTGCACGCTTTACATTCATTGTCTCTAAAAAGGCTATAGCTCTGCCTCGACGGAATGTTTTCGGTCCTCGATGATGCGAAGAACTATCCTTTCCTCTGTATCGCTCACCACGATGATGTCCTTCTCTTTTATATTCTTTAAATTCTTCTCTTCTCATTTTACATCCTCCTTGCGTATACAAACGTATACATTTAACAACAACTTTATTGTATACATTTGTATACATATTGTCAACGATATACTTCCTCCATAAATTAAAGCCTTTTCAACAGGGAAAAACTCTTTAATTTATCTGTTGCTAGAGTTAAAAATATAATAATGGATAAAATAATTGTATTTTTATAGTTTTCAGGCGGACGGCTAATCAAAAATAGCTTCCATAGCATATGAATAGTAATGTAAAGCATAATCAGCTTTTACAAAAAACTCTCCTGTTTTGGGGCTACTTTCTATCGAAGGTAGCCTTTTTTATTTAACTTTTTAAATGTTAGTCAACTAATTTTGTAAAAAAACACACTAGCTTTAACAAATTATTGTTAAAACTAGTGTGTTTTAAATTTATACAGCCGCTTAGAAAGACATCTTATTTTTCTTTTAGTAAGCAATGCCTACCCGAGATTTCACAAATTTTGTACATTGAATTTGTTGGTAGGTAAATTCCGCAGTATCAGCTACTGAGATTTCAGTTCCACCCTCCGGTAAGAAATCTCGTTCTACGCGATAATTACCAGTATAATGTCCATCGGGTAAATATGTAGGACAAACAATCGTCCATTCCATATCAGATTGTTCTAATATCTTCAATACATTGTGGTGTTCTTGGGCTGCTCTTGTTGTCTTTCTTTTCGATTCACTGGATTGATATCGTAGTAAACTAGGCGTTAGATGGCTTTGTAATATTCCTGCTGTTCCAACAGTAATGATTCGATATAAATTTCTCTTTTTCATCTCTTGTATAATTAGAGGTAAACTTTCTGTCAATGTTTTTGTACCATCAGTATTTAGTGCACTAATGACAACATCTGCATTAGCCATAACAGATGCAATATCTTCAATGTTTAAGACATTCCCTTGCTTAACATGTAAATTTTCATCGGTTATGTTCATTTTACTTGGCGTACGAACTAATGCTATTACGTGATGGCCTTCTTTTAATGCCAATGAAACAATGTGACTACCTACACGACCGGTAGCCCCAAAAACTAATATATTCAATATAATCACCTCTTTCCTAGCGATTATAGCATAGGTCGTTTTAATTTACTTTCGCATAACAATGGGCACATCTCTAAGAGTGTGCCCAGTTGTTTACTATTCGATATAGGATGTTGCGATCGCTTGAGCTAACGTAGTGCCACCATCAATATTTTCATAATTATATGGACCTAATGGTAACCCCCAAATTTCAACAAAATCTCCCTCAAGGAATTCTGTTGAATGATAACCAATTGCAAATATAGCATTAAAATCCATATCTTCAATTAGAATGATTGATACAGGTGTTCCATCATCTAATGTCTCCTCTTGAATCTGAATGATATCGCCTGCAAAAGTTACCATTTGCTCTAAATACGGCTTTACATTTTTATTTAAATGCTTGGAAGTGATTTTATCATCTGCAAGCTTTTTCGTCTTTTGAATTGCATCTTTTGATAATGCAGGGAACAAATCTGCATTTGTTGAAATAAAATTATATGATTGCTTATCCAATGTTAATTGTTCTTCTGTAAGACTAGGAACATCTTCTAAATAGTTTCTAGCATAATTAACCGTAACAACCGGAGCAGCTGCTTCTTGTTCTATTTCATCCTTTTTAGCTTCGTCTTTGATTTCAGATTCTTTTTCAGGTGATGATTCTTCCTTCTTTGTTTCACTCGATGGTAAAGAGGTGTTACCGCTCTTACTTACTTCATTTCCACATGCTGCTGCCATAATTGCTACTAAAGATAGTACAGCCATTAATACAAACTTCTTCATCACAAAATCCTCCCAATATTTCTTTTAACATACTTAATATACCAATAAAGGGAAGTATAAACTATAATAATTTTACAATATTTTTCAAATTAAGATAGTTACAACTATCTATTTTGTCTTTTAGGATTAGACCGTCTTGCATATACAAAAAAATTCAATCTATATTTGTAAGTTGAACATCTACAATAAACAAATTAAAGTTATTTTTTTCGGCAATACCAGTTACTATTTTTTGAATTTTACTTTCTGTGCTACTATCTAATTTCTCTAAATCATGTAAATGTATAGTAATGATTTGATTGTCCGAAGAGTCAATTAAATATTCAATCGTACTATCAGGTTGATAGCCTTCAGCGCGTAACGCCATAATTATTTTTTTTGTTAATTGAGTACTTTGTAATTTTTGTGCTATGTCCTCAGCATTTGTTTGTGAAGAATTATATTGAGTAATTTGGACAGTTGAAGGCATTTGATTTTTTATATAAATTGCTAATAAGACGATCAAAACAATCATTATAAAAAAAATGCCTCTTTTTAGTCTTTTATGCACCCTCTCTAGCTCTCCTTTATCAATAAAATACGAAACCTTAAAGAAATCGCTTTTAAAGAAGAAATTTGATATATGAGGAATTAGCGGTCGTAGTAGTTATATGAAGTTAATTACTGAGGTATAACTTCATACTTCGTTCTCGTTTTGGTTTGTGTTAATGGAGCATACTTATCACCCATTTATTTTTAGACTATGTTATCTAACCTATTTTTTTATACCATCTATTTCTTTTAGGTATACATACCAATTTATTTTTTTGAAATAACATTTAATTTTAAATCTATTTGATGGACATTTTACCAAGTCAATTGCATTTCAATTCATAGTATATAAATGTAACGCTGGCGCTGCATTACACAACAAACTAACAAAAGGGAGATAATAGAATGGAAGATAATAGATATTTCAAACATATGAATTGGGATTATAGCAAATTTGAAAAGAAATGTTGCTGTGGTAAACATGACCAAGAACATAAGGAGAAAGCATGCTGTCATAAATATGATGAATGGAAACATAAGCAGCATCATTGTGATTGTAAAGAAGAGAAACATTGTTGGAAAGAAGAAAAAGATGAATGCAAAGATGATCACCATCACTGTAAAGGCTGCATTTGTCATTTATTAAAATGCTTTGAGTTAGGAACTACAGTTGATGTTTATTTATCTGGTGGGGGTAGCTTCCTTGGAGTTGTATTTTTAAAATTAGATAACAGAAATTGCTGTGCATATTTTGTTGAAAATGGAGCAGCATTCGAACCAATTATTATCGATTGCGAGAAAATTGACGCAATTAGACGTATTGCAACTGTGTAATCATAAACTAGCGATCAACTAACTCTTAATAAGCATCTGCTTGCAATCTAAAATACTTTTCAGTCTGCTCAGACAATGTCTGCTGCGTTAACCAATCATTAATTTATCCATTATTGTCAAGCAGATGCTTTCTATATAAACCATTTGACCATTTAATTTTATTACAGTTGCAAAGCTCCGTTATCCATTTACTATTACTTTTACAATTGGTTCTAGCTTTCCTATAAATACATCTCCTAAATAGTCTACATCAATTACAACTGCACGCGGTTCAAAACGTTGGATACTGTCAATAATACGTGCGGTATTTCGTCTCTTTGCTATTTGAAAGGGTACTTCCATCTCCTTTTTCTTATCTCTCACCCTTTTTTCTGGGTAAGACATGACAAATGTAGATAAAATATACGCTACATTTTGCAATACTTCATCAACACCAGTTGCACAAAAATCAATATTGCTCGTAGCAGTAACTTGATGTGTCATCCTATCAACCTTTCTACAATAATCCAATTTATTTTCATGTTGCGTATATGGATAGTATCATCCCTTTTTCTAATACTGATGCTTGAAGTTTCACTAGGTTCAAAGCAACACTTAGTTATGTATGCCAAAACGGCAAAGTATATGATTAGCTACAATATGCATAGTCTGTCATTTATATTTGTTTAAACGTACCTTATCTTGTTAAAGCATAATAAATTACATATAACCAACTAAAACAACCGTGTATAATAGCCCAAATTATTGAATGATTGACACTCCATGAAATTGTAATGGCTAGAACTGAGCCAAACCCTATTCCACTTTTTACAACTGATTTATTCTCCATTTTATACACCTTCCTCTTCGTGTGTAAAAAACGATTAACTTTTATTTTCATTTCTCCCCTTAATTTTCATTTACTTTCTCATATCATCAGGTTGATTGCTCATGTTTACCATGTTGGTACATAAATCATTCTATGTTTTGTAAGGCATAGCCATCCTATATTCGCATATAAATTTCTAATTTTACTTATACGGGTGATACCCCTTATACGCCTCTCACTTAATCTTTATTACCCCATTATCAATTATTTAACACTTCTTATTACTTAAATGCTGTTTTCCATGTAATAGAATGGGTATGTTTAATACAGCGAATGTTTATGTCTAAATGTCTGTGGTCATAATTAGGTAAAGGAAGTGATTGATTGAAAATGTTATTGGTAGTATCAAGCATAATTGTTCCTTTCGTAATGCTATTACTACAAAAGAAAAGCAAAATCGTACGCCTTTTGTTTAACGTTCTAGCAGTTTTTGCTATGCTCGTATTTGGAGGCATTGCATCTACCTCCATCTACCAAATCATTGTGGATAATGCAGTATTTATGACAACAATCCATGCCATTTTTTTAAATCCATTATTTTTAGTATCGGGTGCTTACATTGGCGTCTTCATTATTTACAGGCTGATGCTTTTAACATGGCATGAAAATAACATTAACCATCTTACATGAACATTTCTCTGTATAGCGGATGTTTCTACAGCACAAAAAAAGAGGCACTCCCGAAGGATGCCTCTTTTGCAATTGCAATTATTAATTAAAGTTTAACGATGTTTTTAGCTTGTGGTCCGCGGTTACCGTCTTCCACTTCAAATTCAACTTTTTGACCTTCGTCAAGTGATTTGAAACCTTCACCTTGAATCGCTGAGAAGTGAGCGAATACGTCTGCTTCACCTTCAACTTCGATAAATCCAAAACCTTTTTCTGCGTTAAACCATTTAACTGTACCTTGTTTCATATACGAAACCTCCAAAAAAATAAATTAATAAACAATTTCTTCAAAAAAAATTCACCTATTATAAAAAGTACCGAAAAACACGATTACTTTTTGTAATAGGTGAATTCAATATTTTAAATCAAGAAATCTTTTTATTAATTTTATTATATACGAAAACATACCAATTGTCTAGCTGTATTTCGTTATTTTTTTAAAGCAGACGAGCAATACACCTTCATTTAAGTCACTTTGCAAGTTCCATACTTCAGCTTTAGAGTTGTTGTTGAAGGCGCTTTCTTCTAGGACGATGATACACGCTTTTTTCTTTTACTAACACTCTGCAATTATCATTGACGACAACCGCAATCAACAATATGATCATTGACCATACCTACTGCTTGCATAAATGAATAACAAATTGTACTTCCAACGAATTTAAAACCATCTTTTTTTAACTGTTTGCTCATTCGTTCACTTAGCTCTGTTGTCGCGGGTACTTCAGCTATAGTTGCCCAATTGTTGACAATAGGCTGATGATCGACAAAGGACCATATGTAATCAGAAAATGATTTATGTTGTTGTTGTATTTTCAAAAAAGCTTGCGCGTTCGTTACGACACTGGCTATTTTAAGTTTATTGCGAACGATACGCTGATCTTCTTTAAGCTCAGCTAACTTATCTTCTGTATATGTGACGATTATGGAGGCATCAAATTTGTCAAAAGCCTCACGGTAGCCCTCTCTTTTTTGTAAAATCGTCCACCAGCTAAGTCCAGCCTGTGCTCCTTCTAGACAAAGCATCTCAAATAAGTGTTGATCGTCATAAACTGGTACTCCCCATTCCTTGTCATGATAATCTACATATAAAGGCTCGTCTAACTTCACCCATTCACATCTTTTCATCTATTCAACCTCCATATTAATTTTTTACGGTTATTTGGTGCCTACTATATAGAGCCAGCCATTTTTTGTATGTTCTTGTATGTTCACCGATTGAAAACCTACACTGTCGAATAGCTGCCTTAGCTCTATATTGGTTTTATAGTCCTTCCTATGATAATTGATTTTGTATATTTCTGAAATGATAATAAACTGACCACCTTGTTTTAAAACCCTAAATACTTCTTTAACATCGTTTGCTAAATCTCCCCAAAAATAATGTGTTTGGCATGCTGTTATTTTATCAAAAAAAGCTTCTGGATATGGGATATTAGAAACACTTGCCTGTTTTACAGTTACTTTACCACTAGCTACATCTAACTGATTTACTTTCATAGTATTTCTTATCGCTTGTTCAGAAAAGTCGATTCCATAAATCTTTCCATTGCGATTGATTTTGGATAATGCTTGGATCGTTCTTCCACCACCACATCCAATATCTAAAACAACATCTCCATTTTGAATTGCACCACTCTGGATTAACCAATTATTTATTCCACTATGAGCTACATTCATAATATGTAGCATTACTGAGCCTATCAACCCTCTTGGACGCTTCGCCTGTTCAATAAGTCTTTGTAAAATAGTCAATCTAAGTAAGCTCCTTTACTACGAAAGTTTTCCAACGACTTGACTAGTATCATTTATTTGTGAATTTGCGTGTAAATTAAAAAGAAATTGTCTAAGAAATGATTCATTTTTAATATAAATGATAGGTGTCTCTACGTTAAATAAGGAAATTAATTCTATCTAACAATAGTACAATTTGATTCTTTGACATAGACATTTACGATTGTTATTGAAAATAATCGTTTTGCATACCGAGCAAGAGCAATGCGGTTTTCATTATCACCTCCATCCCATGTATGTTTTCCTTCTTATCTTTACGTTTATCCATCATTAAAGTTTCAATATTTTCCATTTCTGAAAAAAGAAAAAATCACAGTTTTATACCACTGTGATTTTTTTTACTTAATATATATATGAGTTCACTTAATATTGACAAATTGTTCTAGGGATTTGTCAGGACATTTTTTGCATTCCTTCGACAAAATCACACTGCATTAATTTAAGTATGTATTGTTTGAAGTATTTCGTTCGCGCTCATCTATTACTAGATGGATAATAAATGCTAGCTGTTGCTCAATTAACAGATTATTTTGATGAAATATATCAGCTATTGCACTTTTTTGGTTATCTGCCAATTCAACCTTCTTAAGCATCAACATAATTTCTTCTTTCGAAAGCCCAAACATCTTTTCTCACCCCATTTCATATTCCAAAAATAATTCACTATTCCAAAAACATTATCCAAAGTTCTAGTACAGAAGACAAGCATTATTATTAATGAACCATTTTTACTAATTATAGGATATAACACACGAATTAATCAATCTAAAAACTAAATTTTCTAATAACATATTCTTCTATTAATGCACTCATTATTATATTGTATATAATATTACAAATACTTTATTCTTCAATTCCAATAAATTAACAAGGTTTTCTAACATAATACTCCATTGAGCAATAACAATGGAACATTATTCACACTTTTAAAAGAAATTTTTTTATGTCGAAATCCAGTAATCTTTGTCAATATTTTGCATGAATTAAAAGTAATCTTCAAGTATTTACACTCGTACCGTCCAAATAATTAAAGTGTTTTCTTCTTTTGTATTTTTGAAAGCTATAATAATCTATATTGCTCTATATGAAGGACTATTTTTGGGTATTCACATAAAAAAAGTAATTTCAAAATTTCGAAACTACTTGTGTTACACTTTTTTCATTGTTCCCCCTTGCTAATGTTGGATGTACTATACTTCTCAACGAGCCGCTGTATGTTTTCAGTCGTTACGGGCTGTAAATTTGGACGTGTGATTTTTGAGGAGCTATCTTTCTGACATTTGCCGTCGTTAAATTGCCCTCGTATATATAGCTGACTTTGTTCCTGAACAATTGCTGCTGTTTTGACATGAGGTAAACTTATGTTGACGATTTCAAGAAGGGATTGATTGGTCATTGCTAAAAATGTTCGTTCGGTTTCATCGATTGCGCAATTTTGAATACGTCCCATTGACTTATCAGACCAAAAAATTGAATAAGGGCTTTGCTGACAGTGCAAAAATTGACTGTCTACCACTTCAACAATTGCATCAATACATGTAATACCATTACCTATAATGTGTTTAAAAGTACAATTATTCGCAAAAAGACGTGCATTATTTATATAAATATGATGGCTTTCAAAATTCTGTATGTGTGAATTTTTCAGTGTAATCTTCGCATGGTCATTGCCATAAATTCCTCCCGTCTGTCCAGAATGTATAATGCATTGATCGACTACAAGTCCACTTGCGTCTACAATCACATGAAATTGTGTATGGTGATGTATATCACATTCCGTCATTATGACATCAGCTTCGTTAAAAATAGTGACACCTGTTGTACTACCTTTTCTCACATGACATTTTCGAACCTCAGCTTTACTATTTTCAATAAACAACTGTGGCTTTACATGTTCAAATAACAGACAATCATAGATGATAGCTTTTGATTTTTCACCTATATAAAATCCGTTACTTTGACCATTTGCAATGATACTATCTGTCGCAACAATTTCACTTTCATGGACAACTACATTTGTTCCTATATGATGTTTTATCTCACAATGATCCATTGTTAATTTAGAACCACTAAATACTTGAATTCCTAGATCTTTTCCTCCATGAATTACTGTATTTATCATATTAATTGTGCATGAAGCTGCAACAATTTGTGTTTTTTCGTGCCCGTGAATTTCACAATCCTCTATCGACATTTTGACATTCCGTATGGCAAAGATTCCATTCGTCGCACCCTCTAACAACAAACATTTTGTCATTGAAATTTCACTATTTTGTACGATGATTTGTGCCTTGGCATGTTGTTGTATCGAAGACTCCGAAAGCATTACGCTAGACCCATTATCAATTCGCAGTCCAAATTGATTGGAAGGGCTTGCTATAATATCGACATTTTTCATCATTAGACTTCCAAAGTTAACTGTTACTTGCGTACTCACCATTTGTTGCTCAATTACGCAGTTTTCAAGCTGTAAATCACCTTTAATATAAATTCCCTGTCCCTGACTAAAACGAAGATTCCGCATTTCTACATGTGTTTGATAGCGAATAAATACGCCGCCTTTAATCGTGACATCGCCCTTACCATAAAGTGTTAACCTTTTTGAAACCTCAATACTTTCTTCGTAAATGCCATCCCTTATTTCTATAAAGTCACCTACTTTAGCATCCTCTAACGCCTGGTTAATACTTTGATAACGGTGCATTAAACTTTTTTTTACAACAAGCGTTGCCATCCACTTACCACCTATCTTTTACAATTTTCCTTAGCTCACTACCTTTAATCAATCCTTTACATCCTATTTATATACCCATTGAACTTCCTGTTATACAATTTTGTA
Organism: Lysinibacillus sp. FSL W8-0992; assembly: GCF_038008685.1. Classification (NCBI taxonomy): domain Bacteria; kingdom Bacillati; phylum Bacillota; class Bacilli; order Caryophanales; family Bacillaceae; genus Lysinibacillus; species Lysinibacillus sp. FSL W8-0992. The sequence continues at coordinate 2,854,015 of NZ_JBBOZQ010000001.1, read as the reverse complement.
CAAATAATTTACAATTCACTTAGTAGTGCCTAATGGATGCCTATTAATTTCATAAGAAGTAGTTACTGAATTAACCGATATTTCTAATGCTTCAAAAGTAAATTTTAAAAAATAAAAACCAGCAATAATGCGATTAATTCGCTTATTACTGGTTTTTCACTCAATTATTTTTTTCGTTTAATGAAGAAAATTGCTATGATTACTGCAACTAATGCAATGATTGCAACAATCCATATCGTGCTTGAGCTTGTTGAAGTTGTGTCATTTCCTTCATTCTTTTTCAGTTCTTCACGTGGTGTTGCAGTTCCTTCATACTTGTCTTTTGTATCTTCGGTTGTTTGTTGTGTTGTCGAAGCAATTTGAATATATTGTAATGTCGGTGTGTTTGATGACTGTTCTTCTTCATGTCCATGATGGTGACCACCACTCGTCGTCAAAATAGATTTTTCTAAGTTTTGACCAATCCAGCTTTCAGGGTCAGTTGAATCAGCAAAAATACGAGGATGACCTGATAGCATATACGTTTTGCCTTCAATGATAACGCCCATGTTATCTCCTGTTACGACATCTTCAATTGTTCCAGTTGGGCCATAAGAAAAACCACCCATTTGAAGTAAAGTATGGCCACCCATATCCATATCTAAGTTTTCAGATAAAAAGGTAATATACTCCTCTTTTGTCAACGTTGCATCTGGTTTTTCAAATTCATATTTATTATGCAATAATGCTGTATTAATTTCTTTATATGTAATGTCTCCTTCTAACGAAGATACATATTCTTCATTTTTCGCTGCTTGGGCAAGTTCTTCCACCGTTGAACCTTCAAGACCGAAAAATGCTCCTATCCAGGCTGCAAAATCTTTACGGGATAAGTTTTCAGATGGGTTCAATGCCATGTCGACACCGTTATAACCAATAAGCCCCATACTTTGAAGGACCATGATTTCTTCTATATTCGCTGAAGTTGCAGAAACATCTGTATAAAGCATACTTTTATCCATCGTATGCGCAGAGGCTACTGCAGGCGCCATAAGAAGTGCACTCATTAATATTAATAGTATATATTTTCTCAATTTTACTCCACCTTCCATTACAATAGTATATCGTCTAATTGTGATGAAAGTATGAAATCAGATAGGTTTAATAATTTTTATAATTTAAATTTACCAACTAGGTCATTTAAATTTTCTGCCATTACCGCTAAATTACTTGAACTATTTTTAATTTCGTCCATAGAGCTTGCGGCTTGTTCTATCGTCGCAGAAGTTTCTTGAATACCTGCTGCTGATTGCTCTGAAACAGCAGCAATTTCATCAACTGATTTATTAATATCCATCGTACTTTGTACAACCTCTTCTAGCTTAGAAGACATTTGAACGATGCTAGATGACATGGAGTAAACAGCATTTGCAATATCACTAAATGTCTCATTTGTGGAAACGATTTGTGTAGTACCTTTTGCAACCTCTCCATAACCTTTTTCTAATGATGTTGTTACAGTCATTGAATCATCTTGAATTATTTTTATAATATTAGTGATTTCATTAATTGATGCAGATACTTGTTCAGCAAGTTTTCGAACTTCATCCGCTACGACGGCAAAGCCCTTACCATGCTCCCCAGCACGTGCCGCTTCAATTGCAGCGTTTAGTGCCAATAAATTAGTTTGCGCAGCTATTTCTTGAATAACTGCTATAATTTTAGAGATTTCCTGCGTTTGTTTATTTAACTCATCTACCTTTTCAACCGAATCCTTCACAATAAAGTCAATGGTCATCATTTGCTGTGTAGAAGCTTCCATAAGCTCTTTACCCTCTTCTGTTAACCTCATCACGGATTCAGAGAACTGATAGACATCTTTACTACTTTGATTGACATCTGTTACTTTCGTTGAAAAGTCCGTCATACTTGTCGCAACATCAGAAGCATTACTCGCTTGCACTTCTGTTCCACTCGCTATTTCTGCAACCGTATCAACGATTTGCTCTGTACCATCTTTGACCTCTGTAGCTGATTGCATTAGTTCTTCACTATGTGTAGCAACTTCATTTGATACCGATTGAATATGTTTTAACAAATCATTTAAGATTTGAGACATAGTGTTTGTTGCTTCTGTTAATTGCCCTATTTCATCCTTTGTTTTTACAATTAGTGGAGGCTCACTTAAAACACCTTCTGTAATGCGCTGCATGCGTTTAGTAATCAAAATAATTGGTTTAGAAATAAGACGAGCACTAATGAGCGCTGTAATAATTGCAATGACGACTATAAGTATTCCAACGATAATACTTGCAGTTTGCTTCCGTTCCCCAGAAGTAATTAGTGAATCTCCAACTGTATTAATGGATTGTTTACGTTGTTCTGCTAAGCCTTCATATCCTTCACGAATTTCCGTAGCTTTCGTATCCATTGCCGCTAAATTATGTACTGCTAATTCCACATTTCCTTGATCATATACATCAAATACTTCTTTTTGGACATAGCTACTCCATTCTTTCGCCATTTCCGAATACTTGTTAAATTCCGACGATTCCGAAATAGATAATCGTATTTTTTCATTTTTAAGTGCTCTCTCTACGTTTTCACTATAAATATTTTTATATTTTTCATTACCAGACAACACATATCCACGTGCTGCCGCAATCCGTAATCCAATAGTTGATGCTAACTCATAATCTGTAATTAATAATTGTAATTCCTCATTTACAATTTGTTCAGTTGCATTATTACTTTGCGATATTTCGTAAAAATTAAAACTAATATAAAAAACAATTACTGCTACTACAATACTAAATGCAAAAACGATTCTTTTGCCAATAGATTTAAAGTGCATTATTCAATCTCCCCTTTTTTAAAGTCATATTTTAATCCCCTTCACTTTGCTAATGAAATATAATATAAAACTTTTTTAAACCGAAAAAAATCTTTGCTTACAATCAAGAAATTTTAACTCTATTGCACAATATTAGTAATCTACCATTTTTCATTTGTTTTAGGATGATTTTAGAATTTTTCTTATATAAAATTGAATAAATTAGTAGTTTCTTTGTGTTTTTCAGCATCCTTTTTACAAATTATTTTCCCTATTGGATTATAAATGAGGGATAATACTAAGACTTTTCACCCGTTTTCGATGGTATTATAGCTACAAAATAAAATCTCCCATTTCGTTTTCAAAATGAAATGGGAGATTTATGGGTCGTCTTATTTTTGTTCGATCTGATAATCTATACGTAAAAAAGGCAGTCCAAAAATGCGCATCGTATGAACAGCAGATAATGTTGTCTCATTTTTAGCACTAATAGTAAAATGCTCATTTAAAGGCAGTCTAAATACATAGTGTTTCATTGCTAAATAGATGCCTGCATCCCCTCCTCGGGAGCTTGTTATATGTAATTCCCCATCTTTTTCATATACATATAAAATACCTATCATTGTTGAAAAAGGAAGAGGTAATGCAATATTCATATACGTTGTTTGAGCTGTCGTATGTTGTGAGTATATGGCCACAAAAGTTGTTTGCTCATCGATTTTTCGAATCCATGCACGTGGGGCATGTCGACCATCTTGTCGTTCATCTACTTTGACAATAACGCCATTCATCTCTACTTGCTTGCTTGTCAAAGGTAAATTAAGCTGCTGCATCCAACGGCTTATGCCTTGATAGATAAACGCTAGTGGTTTAAACCATGCCCGCCATTGTACGGAAGCATTTAGTCGATAACAGTTCGTTTGTTCATAAAAATGAGGAATGACTTGAGGAAGCTTACGCGTATCTACAAAATCTTGAAGTGCATCAACTAAACCTGCATGGGCATCTCCTGTTGTATGTAATTTTCCCCGTATACGACTTACTGGAAAAGTAAATGGTTGATGGGTAGATTTCGGGACTTCTAAGCCCCATGCGATTACGCCGACTAATCCAAACAGCAAGCAATTCACTAAGCCATGAAATGTTAGCATATCAGGTATACTGACAAGAATTATGCCAGTAAAATTACCAAATGCGTAAAGTAAGGACCATAATATTGTCAAACATAATGAACCATAAGAAATCCGCAACAAGAGTCCCTGTCTTCTAGGCAAACTTGTCTTCAACGAAAGTGTAAACAGCCAATAGATAGCACCTATGTAAAGCGCAACTGACACAATTTCAATGATTGTTGAAAACGTAATTCCGAGTGCAACAAGCAGTGGACCTGTCAATAAAATCAAAACGACGATATTGTATCCTTTACTTTTATGTATCCTTCCAAACAAACCAATAGAAATAGCTAATAAACATGCAGAATAATGAAAGTGGATTGCAGTTAACCACGTAATTAACGGCGAAAATCCTGTATCAATCTCTGCAATATAAGCAAAAAACCATAGTCCTCCAATAAATATATATATGAGCCCAATATCTATAGCGATTTCAGCGGTATTCGTAAAACCTCGCTGTAAAAATCGTATCAAACCCTGTAGTGCAATAAACGCTGTATAAAGAACGTACACAACAGCTAAGTAAATTGCTAACTCACTATCTGCTAACCAATGTAATAGTGTTACTGCAAGCATCATCGCAATTATAATTACATGACCTTTTTTATCGAAAGCTACAACCATTTTTAGCATAGCAGGGACTAATACAAGTTGAGCAAATGTAAGCAAAATCAAATAATCGGGTTGCTTACTAAACAGGTAGCAGATGATTATGAGTACCCAACCAATTAATAACACAGGACTAAAGAGATGTTTGCGTAAATTCGCCAGCATACATCATTAACCTCCCTAAAAGTGGATTATGGATATATACATGAATTGTAAAAACATTTCTGTTATCATCATAGCCTTCCTCGACGATTACATGCCCTTCTAACATTTTAGGAATTTTACATTCTAGTTTAGACATAACAAAACGCTGTGCGCCAGACCGTATTACTAATTTTCCCTCTTGTGTTACAGAAAACAATAAGTCGGAATAGAAAAGAGCTGGTGAGCCCAAATAATCCTTTACAACTTTTTTGACCGGATCTACCGTCATTCTTGCATCAAAATGCCTTGTTTTTTTAGTCATAAAAAAAGTTCGTTCCCATTTTACTTCTAGTTCTCCATTAGGTAATTGGCGACAAGTATTGCTTATTGTAAATGGGATATGCTTTCCGGATTCGGGAAATAAAAACTTAAACCTTGCAGCAACCATATAAAAAGGACGCATCCATTTTGCACCTGATTCTATGCTATGCATAACACCTTTTGCATAAAAAGTTTGATTTAATGGTAATGCATAGCGTTGTTGCAGTTTCGGATGAAGTTTTTTAAAATCCTCACCTAATAATGTTTGGTAAATAGTCATCCATTTTCCCCTCGCTTTCGTTTACAACTTTTCGCACTAGGTAAATCTTTACTAAGAATAAACCCAACAATGGAGAGTACCCATAATGCGCCATTAAAGGTCACTGGATTAAATGGCGCCATCGCAATATTTGTATTTACAAGTACTGCGCCGAGCGTTAATAATGGAAACAAAATAATTTGTAACCGAAAGAGCATCCGCTTCCCTCTCGGTAATAACCAGCAAAGCGCAAAAATCATTTCTGCAATACCAATACAAAAAACTAGAAAAGTCTCATTATTTAGATTGGCGTCACTTCTTGTTGTTGTGGCACCATTCAAAATGGAAAGTGATTCCTTTACCATCATTACTTCTTCAGGATGCTGAATCATCACTTTTGGTACAAGGCCATGGTACAGCCAAACAATGCAAAAGGATATACTAATAAGCATGGTTAAAAAGAAGCGAACATATTGGGTACTTGGTTTTTCTCCCTTCTCTAACCATCTTTTTAATACGTCAAAGCTGAGTGCTGTTGCCCACCCCATTAGTGGACGAAACGTAACATCTAATAGTTTACCAAGTTTCCCATATCGCACCTCATAATCATATTGCGTTAAAAATGTTACACCTTGCTCTTTAGGGATATACCTCCAGTATCCTTTTCCCTCTGCGATTGGCGATATTTTCTGGGGAGTCCCAAAATGCAAAGAGGAAATTTTCGTACCATCTTTTTTCATATGCTCCCCTTTGCTTTCTCCCCAACCACTTACTGTTAAACCAGGCATAACCTTCGTTTCATAGGTAAAGCGTTGTGGTTCATTTGGAAACTTTTTATCTTCATATGTAATTTTAGTAAAACGCAAATCCCACTGCTCATGGAGCTTCGGATTTTGAGTATATTTCCATGCATCTTCAATTGATGCTTGCATATCAATCTCAACGTAAATCGGCTTTTTCTTCATTCCACTCTCTCCTCAAGAAAATTTACCTAAAACTCTTGTTCTTTCACACATTTGTTTGTATTCAACGTTTCAATTTAGAACCTCGAAACTAGCGAATACAGTTTATACTATATTTAACATTATAACAGTGAATTTCCTATGATTAACCCACACATTCAATAAAAAAACAGCTCCCATAATGAGAGCTGTACACAATATAGATAAAAGGCATCAAGTTCACCTTTGATGCAGTAGGTGCCACGGGTAAGTGCCAGGCACTCAAACAATTATACTGACTGGAGCGGTTTTCGACATACATTACAGATTGTGTGCTAAGTTGGAAAGCATGCGCCAGTAGCGAAAATCAACGGCAGTTTTATCATTTAACATACTATGCACCGACAAATAACACAGCCTGTCCTATTGCAATAAAAAAAGCTTCGTGCTGAATCGGGCTAGTTTCTTCAATTTGAAGCGTAATGTCAAAATGTGTTTCTTGATAAACTGCCTGCCATCGTGCAATCGGCTGTTCATTCAATGTAAACAGTGACCAGTCCTCCATTTCCTTATTCAGCATTATTTTATGTTGACCATCTGTTATGATTAAATCAGGAATCATAATTTGCCAGCCATCATAAGCAATCATATAATCTTTGCCTGTTACAATATCCTTCCCTTTAAAATGAACACGCCCCCGTCGGGATATTTTTTTACATGTGAAAAGACGTTGCCCATCCACTGCGCTTACATCGAATTGTACAAAATACCGATAATCCATCATACGGTCAAAAGCCTTTTTCAGCCCATTGGAGTAAATCCGTTGTACATTTGAAGATATGTTCCCTTCCTCATTCACTATTTGAACTAACTCTGTCGATTCAATCGATGCGGGTTGCTTATATGTAAAAGTTCTCAATACGTTCGCTCCTTCAATCTCTGTTGCTTCTTTTAAGCTAACACAAAATAAGCGTCAAATACAATTTACCTGATGTATTTGACGCACAATTTTAAAGAAATATAGAATGTACTTATTTATCCAATTTAAATGTAATATCGCCTACGCCAATTTCAGAATTTATGTCTAGTATAACGTCTGCTTGTTCATACGCTTCATTGACATAAACCCCTTTCCCTTTAGCAATAAAGCCCTCAAGATTGATGGAGCCAATTCCTTTTTCAGTTGTAATTTTTACGCCGACTTTTGAAGGTAAAATAACCGTAGTTTGACCAACACCCGTTTCAATATTCGTTTCAAAGCTTTCTTTCCATTCACCACCTAGATCCACGTATAGATCTCCTACACCCGTTTCAATATCTAAGTTTTCAAGCTTTAGACCTCTTAAATCCAGCCTTGCTTTTGATGCACCTGTCTCTACTGAAAGATCCATCGGTATATCTTCATTCAGTTCGATATCCCAAACGTTTTTTATATTGCCAATTCTAACTTTAGTAGATCCTTTATGCTCAATGACTAAATCACCGGTTTTCCCGCGTTGTTTGTAGTGTACTTTTGGCGCTAATTTTTTTATGTTATATTGAGCGCTTCCTTCCATCCATTCCGTTGCACCTTTTGCAACTGTCATTTCACCGACACCAAGATTAATTTCTACATTTAATTTCTTCGCATCATCCTTTTTAACCGAAAAAGTATCTTCTTTTTCTTTCTCGGGAACAAAAGAAGAACAACCAGTTAAAACTATTAACGAAGCGCTAACCATTAAAGCAAAGCATAAAAATTTTTTCACTTTTATTTCCTCCCACTATATATTCTTCCATTAAATCCATTTTATCTGAATTAGGAAATATAAAAACGACCTTTAGCTTTAACTTCGACTAAGACCTAAGACGTAGCTATCTGCTTTTACATTCCCATCCATCTATATGCTGCTACTTGCAAAAGTTGAACCCTTCATCTTGTCACTTTTGCAGTGTTCAAGAAGAAGGGTTCAGTAAATGTTTAGCTATTCACTGTCTGGAGCAATATAAATGTCTGTTTGTTCATATAAATCGTCAACAGTACCGTTTTGGTGAACAGCTCGTATTGTGACGGCTGATAAATCGACATTCGAGTGGTAAGGTACTGCAACTAGTTGTGCACGATTAGCATTTACAGCCAATTCAATCTGTTCGTCATTGATGTTTATGATTAACTTTTTAATGGTATTTTGCTTCACAAGCGGAATTACAATATGTTGAATGTTCGGTACCGCCATAACTTGCATTGTGTCGTCCGAGTTCAAAAAAAAGTGATCCAATTTATAACCTTTACTATCATGCTTGAAAAAAGCAATGCCTTGCATACTAGGTGTAGAAAAATAACTCATACGATATTGATTGATGGTAATCGTGTCAAATAGACGTAAATCATCGGTATTTCCTATGGGCCATACCCCTGATTGCAAAGTATTTACGATATCGGCTTCATTTGCTACATAATAGCGATAGCCAATGCGTTCAGACATATTTCCAACAATTGTTATTATAATGATTGCACAAAGCAACAACCACCATAGCCACTTTTTACGTAGCGCATAGAGTGCAAAGCAACCTGAAATAGCAATTGCTACTACCCCAGCCATCATCCAAGGTTGCTGAAGAACTGTATAGTCTTTTTCCTTACCAGATTTTTCGGAGTACAATGCAGAGCCAGATATTACAGGCATATCGGGTGATATTTGTTCGATTTTAAATAAAAGTACATCTAGTCCTATAACCAGACTTACTGTTAAGAATACAGTTAATAAAACAGGGGTTAGGGAGCTTTTTCTTTGCTGATGGATTTTTCGAAAGGTTTTTGTTTGATTGTCCATTGAAAACGTACCTTCTTTATAGACAGTATTAATAGCATTACGAATCTGATCCATATTCAAACCCCTCCTCTTGTAATGTCAGGCCAATTAATTGACGTGCCCTTCTTAACCTTGTCTTAACTGTATTTTCTTTCATCTTTAACGCTTCAGCAACTTCATTTAACGATAATTCTGCAAAGTGGAATAATAATAAGACATCCTTGTATTTTGTAGGTAGCTTTTCAATGGCAGCAATTAACATACTATCGGACTCATTTGCAAGCACTTGAATAACTGGATTCATTTCATTTCCAGTTAATTTATTCCAATAATCAATTACTTGTATTTTTTTATAACGCCAACTAGATAAATAATTATGACAATGATTAATAGCAATACGATATAAATACGTTTTTACAGATGCTTCTTCTCGAAACTGGTCCATTTTTTCATAATATTTTACAAATGTATCTTGCACTAAATCTTCGGCTACTGCCCAGTTTTGTACATATGTATAGCACACGCGCACTAAGTAATCGCCATACTGTGTCATCGCTTTTGATAAACAAGCATCCTTCTGCGCTTTTATCACTTTGCTCGCCCTCCATCCATGAAGCTTCGTGATTGCAATTGTGCAAACCTTATAACAGAAAAATATTTTTATTTTTTTCAAAATGTAACGTGCAACACAATTTGTAGTTAGACAATCAGACAATGGAAAAAGTTTCATGAAAAAATAAATATTTTCTCATGAAACTTTAAATGTTTTATAAGCTTAGCTCATCTTTTTCTAAAAGTAGCTTTTGCTGTAGGTTTCTGTATATTCCTTGTTTTTGCATTAGTTGCTGATGGTTACCTTGCTCAACAATTTCGCCTTGTTGAATAACTAAAATTTGATCGGCGTTTTCAATTGTTTTCAGACGGTGTGCAATCACAAAGCTAGTACGACCACGCATTAAATGCTGTAATCCTTTTTGAATATCGACCTCTGTTTGCGTATCTACGCTAGATGTCGCTTCATCCAATATTAAAATATCAGCATTTTCTAAAATGGCACGAGCAATAGCTATCAGCTGTCGCTGTCCTTGACTTAAATTAGCTCCACCCGCCTGTACAGCTGTATCATATTGCGCTGGTAAGTATTTAATAAAATTATGCGCATTTGCAATTTTAGCGGCTTCCTCCACCTCTGCATCAGAAGCATCTAGCTTACCAAAGCGAATATTTTCGCGAATAGTACCAGTGAATAAATAAGTATCTTGTAACACAACACCAACGCGCTTACGAATTGTTGCCATTTTATAGTCCTCGATATTATGACCATCAATAAGAATCTCACCTGCATCCACATCATAAAAACGTGTTAGTAAGTTAATAATCGTCGTTTTCCCTGAGCCAGTTGGACCAACAAGTGCAATGGTGTCTCCTGCCTTAGCATGAAAATTAATATTTTTTAGTATTGGCTGATTTGGCAAATAGCTAAAGGAGACGTTTTGAAATGCGACTTCCCCTTTTAAGCTTCGACTATCAATTGCATCCTTTTTATCCGCTACTTCCGATGGTTCGTCTAAAATTTCAAATACTCGTTCTGCCCCCGCAATCGCCGATTGGAAAGTATTCAATAAATTCGACAGCTGATTCAACGGACGGAAAAATTGACGCGTGTATGTGACAAATGCAGCGATTATCCCGACGGTCACTACCCCTTTCACCGCTAAAAATGCCCCAGTACCGATTACGACTGCTAGCCCTAAGTTATTCATAAAGTTATTGATTGGTCCTAATAAGCCTGAAGTAATTTCTGCGCGTTGTGCTGAGTCGCGTAGGTTGTTATTTTGTTTACGGAAAGATTCAATCGTTTGTTGTTCTTTACCGAAAAGTGTAAGTACTTCCGCTCCCGTAATCATTTCTTCAATCGTTCCATTCAGTTTTCCTAAATCACGTTGACGAGCCGCATAGTTTTTACTACTACGTTTGACAATTTGCTTTGTTGTGAAAACAATTAAAGGAATAATAATTAGTGTCACAATGGCTAACTGCCAGCTAAGTGAGAACATCGCAATGCTAACACCGATTACTGTTAAAATGGAAGATACGATTTGGGTCACACTTTGTGCTAATGCTGTATTTAAGTTATCAATATCATTCGTTACACGGCTCATTAAATCACCAAGTGCACGTTGATCGAAAAATTTCAGTGTTAATGTTTGAAGTTTTTTAAATAGGTCAAGGCGTAATGTACGTATTGTCTTCATCGCCACTTGAATCATGACATATGTTTGTAGCCAAGTGAAAATCGATGCTACCGTAAAAATACAGGCTAGCACAATACCAAGTCGAATCGTACCAGCGACTTGTTTTTTCATAATATAATCATCAACAATATGTCCGATCAAATAAGGTCCTGCCAAGCTTAAAAATGTAGAGGCGATGACGAAAAATATCGAAAAGAACAGCCCTACTTTTTGTTGGCTGACATATTGCCATACACGTAATATTGTGTTTTTTTGGTTTTTTGCCTTTTCAGCAGGTCCACCCATACGTGGCCCACGTCCAAAATTCATTTGCTTTGGTTGATTTTGACTCATTGTTGTTCACCAGCCTTTTGCTGTGAAGCGTAGATTGCTTGGTAAGGTTGGTTACTTTGTAATAATTGCTGATGCGTACCTTGACCAACAATTTGGCCATCCTCTAACACTAAAATAAGATTTGCCTGTTGAATAGAAGTAATTTTCGACGCGACGATAAATGTTGTTGTTTCTTGAAAATGTTCGCTAATTGCTTGCTGTACATGCTTTTCAGATGCACTATCAAGGGCGGAGGTTGTATCGTCTAAAACTAATATTGCTGGCTTTCTTACAAATGCCCGTGTCAGTGCTAATCGTTGCTTTTGGCCACCCGATAAATTCGTTGCACCCTGTGATAGCACATGCGCCAGTCCTTGTTCAAGCTTATCAACAAATTCAGATGCACAGGCTGCATCCAGTGCCTGCTGTAATTCATCATTTGTCGCTTCTTCCTTACCAAGGCGTATATTTTTTTCGATTGGTCCAGAAAAAAGTAAGGCTTTTTGAGAGGTAAAGCCGATATGTTCACGTAGCGTGTGTAATGCATATTGATTGAGCGGCTTGCCATCCAGCAGAATAGTACCACTAGTCGGGTCAAAAAGACGCGGTAATAGCTTTACAAGTGTCGATTTCCCACTACCCGTTTTACCAATTAGCCCTACGGTTTGACCCGCCTTTACAGAAAAAGTAATATTTTTCAGCACATCTTCTGACGTTTCATAGTAACGGTAGCTCACATTTTGAAAGTCGATTGTTCCTTGAATTGACGAAGTAATCGGCTGCGCTGCTTCTTGCACCGCTACTTCCTTGTTTAGAACGTCGACAATACGCTCGCCAGATGGAAGTGCACGAGCAATTTGCATTAAGACCATACTAGAAGACATAAGCCCATTTAAAATAATCGTTAAATAGTTAATAAAAGCAAGTATTACACCGACTTGCAACGTGCCTGCTTCAACTTTAATAGCACCAAGCCAAAGTGCAGCAACAATTCCGAGGTTCACTACAAACATTGTAAATGGTACGAGTACACCGACAATTTGTTCTGCTGTAATAAAACGTTTCGTAAGTGTGTCATTAAGTCCCGCGAATTGCTCTACTTGATGCTTTTCACGACGAAAAGCCTTTACTACACGAATACCTGCTAAATTCTCCTGTAGCTTAGTATTAACGCCGTCAATCGCCTCTTGTACTTTACGATATAAAACACCTGAATACTTAGTGAAAAAATACATTGCGATGATTAAAATCGGCACAATTACGAGCAATATTGAAAATAACTCGCGAGCCGTCACAAATACGATGACAACCGCACCAATAAATAATAACGGTCCACGTACAAAAATACGTAGCGTCATCATAAACGCACGTTGGATGCTTTCCACATCACTTGTTAAAATTGTAATTAGCTTTCCAGTAGTAAACGCATCCCTTTCCTTTGCCGAATACGTCATCATTTTCTCATATAATGACTGACGTACATCTGAGGCAAAGTGAATGGCTGCTTTGGAGCTATAAATTGAGCATCCAAGCCCCCCTACTAATCCAAGGACGGCACTCATAAGCATAAATAAAAACATTTTAAATACATACGGATTGTCATTATTCGCAATTCCCGTATCGATCATATGTTGCATAATGGTTGGCTGGATTAAATCCATCGTTACCTCAAGCACCATTAAAATTGGTGCAATCAATGTAAAAAATTTATAGGGCCCTAAAAAGTGCCCTAACTGTCTAACTGCCTGCATTCTTTCGTCTCCGTTCCTTGTAAATCACATTCGATATTCATTATAACTGAAAATCATTCCTAAGTGCCAGGCACTCAAACAATTTTGAATTTAATAGCTTTGCTAATATATTTTTTATGAAAATAGAAACAACAAAATTAATTCATCCTCAATATTATTTCTCAGTTAATATTCAGTTCATAAATTTATTGTATTATCCGTTTATGAACATTTTTCTAAAATGATAGCTAGAAAAGAAAGTCATTTGCTATGAAAATTCATTACAATGCAACATTTATGAAGAGCATGTAAGGAGGAATAATTTTGAAAGAAATGAACAACAGAGAAGGAATATTGCGCAATCCAGAATGGGCCATTGAGGCAAAGGGTTTAGTTAAAAATTTTGGCGATCATCGTGCTGTTGACAGTATAGATTTAAACGTACGCGCTGGCAGTATATACGGTGTGCTTGGTCCAAATGGGGCAGGCAAAACAACAACAATTAGAATGCTCGCAACCCTTTTACGCGCGGATGCTGGTTCAACACGCATCTTCGGCTATGATGTGGTGAAGGAACCACATATTGTTCGTCAATTGATCGGGGTGACAGGTCAATATGCTTCAGTAGATGAGTCGCTTAGTGCTACAGAAAATTTAATTATCTTCTCTCGATTACTTGGACTAGGGCGAGCTGATGCACGAAAAAAAGCTGCCGAACTATTAGAAGAATTTGGTTTAACAGATGCTGCAAAACGTCCACTAAAAAATTTCTCTGGAGGTATGCGTCGAAGATTAGATTTAGCTGCAAGTCTCATTGCTCAGCCTCCATTAATTTTCTTAGATGAACCGACGACTGGATTAGATCCACGAACACGTAATCAAATGTGGGATACCATTCGTCGATTGGTCGATATGGGCTCAACCGTACTTTTAACAACCCAGTACCTTCAAGAAGCCGATGAACTTGCGGACAGAATAGCTGTTATTGATCATGGTCGAGTAGTTGCTGAAGGAACGGTCGATGAACTAAAAGCGTCAGTCGGTACTTCATCACTGCATTTAAGTATTCAAAATCCAAACGATATTAGTGATGCTCGTCAAATAATTGAACATGTACTAAAAGTTCCTTCAACGATAACTTCTAATATTGGAAAGATAACCGCTCCGATGACGAATGCGGACCTCGTTACAGATTTACTTATTGCGCTCAGACAAAAAGGAATCTTGTTAGACGAAATGAGTGTGCAAAAGCCAACTTTAGATGAGGTATTTCTAACGATTACTGGCCATGGTGTTCAGGACAATGCTTTTTCAGAGGCTAATGAGGTAGGAGATGCAAAACGATGAAAAATTCAATAATAAAACAACATAGCGGACGCCAGCTGCCCAACAGAACGAGCTTACGTCAATCAATAAATAATTCATTAACAATGGCTTATCGCGGCATTTTGAAAATCAGACGCACACCTGAGCAATTGTTTGATGTAACACTACAGCCTATTATTTTCACTTTAATGTTTACGTATATTTTTGGTGGTGCCATCTCTGGTGACGTTCAAAGTTATTTACCAGTTATTATTCCTGGTATTCTAGTTCAAACAGTTATTACGACCTCAATCGTTACTGGTGTTCAATTACGAGAAGATATGGATAAAGGAGTTTTTGACAGGTTTAAATCTTTACCGATTGCACGTATTGCACCATTGGCTGGTGCGTTATTAGCTGATACGATTCGATATACAATCGCAACTGTCTTAACCTTTTCAATGGGTTATATCATGGGATATCGTCCAGAAGGTGGTTTAGGTTTTGTTGTGCTAGCAGGTCTTCTTGTCATTGTATGTGCTTGGGCTATGAGTTGGATTTTTGCCTTCTTTGGTGTAATTGCACGAACTGCTTCCAGTGTACAGGGGATTTCAATGCTCGTTTTATTTCCGCTGACGTTTCTGTCGAACGCTTTTGTACCAGCTGAAACATTACCGAACTTCTTGCAATGGTTTGTGAAGATCAATCCTATATCGCATCTAGTCACTGCAGTTAGAGAACTAACTAATAATGGAACAGTCGGTTGGGATTTAAGTGCGTCCCTTATCGGTGCTGCAGTTATTGTAGCAATTTTCGCACCAATAACGGTCCGCGCTTATATGCGCAGAACTTAAAAATATTTGTATAAAGTATACTCAAACAGGCTTCTGTAGCGTAAAAATCCACTTTACTTTACGCGAAGTACATTGCCGCAACCCTCCCTACTGTACGGGTTGCGGCTTTACATTTTGTGCTTACCCGCAGTAGACTTCATCGATTTTAACTTACAAATTAATACTAACCGACTACGAATTTTCAGAATTGTTTGAGTGACTGGCACCTCTCAAAATTTCGAGTAAACAATTTTTGCGCTAATTGCTCTTTTTCGGGGTTGATACCTAATAATATAACTGCACAAGGTCCTGCTGATTTTTCGATATCCAACGAACTTTTTACTTGGTGATGACCAAAAAGTCGTGAAAATTCTGCTTGTAGTCCTTGCGACCCTACCGGCCAAACTTGTTGCACAATTTCTTCACGCCATGCACGAAATATTGGCTGGAGCTGAGCAACATCTTCGGGTTGTTCAAGTATTTCTATGCCTACGAGTGGTAGTCCATATGTGTACCAACTCAGATGATCACGATCAAACGGTAATCTTTTTTGTACTTCACCTAGCATTGTAATAGATAATCCAGATTGCAATGTGGGCATATTGGATTCTGAACTCCCCTCTATTGGAGGACAGCGTAGCCCTACTTCTTCAAAAACTTGTCCAATTCCTGCGACATAGCGAGTCCATGATGTATCACCCGAAAAGTTAGCGAGAATTATGTGCATAGGTATCGCTCCTGCTGCAAGTTGCTCTAAAAAAGTAACACGCGCTGTTAAATATGCTGTTAACTTATCGGGGGCAAATACGATATCTTGTGATTTTTCACCAATCGCTGCTGCATTGTCGGTTGTGGCAATAAGTTCCCCTACTTTTACTGCATTTCTCAATTCACGCGCCCCTCCTTACGGACAAACACTTTCGAGAGAATCGGCATGACAACAGCGACAATAATAAGATTGATGACTGTTGCCATAAAAATACTGGCTAATGAACCCCAGAAAAACGCTGGGCTTATAATGAAATAAAAAGGGATTGGTGCAATGACACCATTTAGTAAAAGTGCTACTGGCCATTTCCAAAAATGCATGCCTCTTTTATGCATTACACCAAATATCCACACGACAATAAACATTTCAATAGCAATAATAATATGCAAGGGTCCATATGGAAAACCAGAAGTCATCGCTGTAATAACATGACCGATTAACCCTGCCACTCCTGCTAAAACAGGTGATAAGAACACAATACTCAAAAATGCTGGTGCTGAGTCTAATGCCGCCGTTGATACAAATGACGGGATTTTAATGACTGCACCAACAGCACAAATCGCCGCCACCATGGCAGTTAGTGTTATATTCATTAATTTTTGTCGATCCATTCCATTTCCCCTTTTCTAAAAATAGTGAATGCCCCTCTCGGGAATGTATCTAATCTTTTGATTATTTTATACGTTCTGCAATGCCATACCAAATGCGGTCAACTTGTTTTGCTTCTGCAAATAACGCCTGATACAAACGACCACAAGTGTCACGCAA
Organism: Lysinibacillus sp. FSL W8-0992; assembly: GCF_038008685.1. Lineage (NCBI taxonomy): Bacteria > Bacillati > Bacillota > Bacilli > Caryophanales > Bacillaceae > Lysinibacillus > Lysinibacillus sp. FSL W8-0992. The sequence continues at coordinate 2,836,993 of NZ_JBBOZQ010000001.1, read as the reverse complement.
TAGCCGTGACTGTTTTTCCATTGGCACTACACCACGTCCCATATCGGTTACAATAATATATAACTGACAGCTTTCTTCAAGAATTTTAAGCTTCGCCATAATATTTTTGACAATCACTTCATCTTCCTCAAGATTTTGCTTTACCAGCCAGTGTTCAAGATTTTTAATAATTAACGCATCACATGCCGGTGCAACCTCTGGAATAACCCCATTCATCAACGCCACTTCCTGCTCCTCAAGCAATTGAGTCACATAGGCGGTTTTTCCGTTATAGGCCCCTCCGATAAAGACATGCATCTTGCTCCCTCCTTCCAAGCCGCTTTGGAAAATGTTAACGTAAATACCCGATCATGTGGAACTTGATACGACCAAAAAGACTTTTGCTGTGGCGCAAATGCTACAAGTAACGCTCGTACAACCCCACCGTGCACGACGAGATAGTAATCGCGTTCATCTTTTGGCAATGCTAAAAATCCAGCAATCACCCGATCACAAAACAAATCAAAATGTTCTCCGTTTGGTGGTGATATACTAGTCGGATCATCTAGCCACGTACAGTAACGTATGTCCGACTTTAATTCATCATATGTTTTACATTCAAAATCACCAAAATTTGACTCCCGAAATCTTGCATCTGCAATATAGCTAGCATGTGGAAAATAACGAGAAGCCGTTTCTTGACACCGACGCAAATCACTGCCATATACCTTTTTTATAGCTTCATTAAGTATAGGAAGCGCTGCAGCATTTGCTAATGGAGAATCTGTCCAGCCAATATAACGCTTTTCCAAGTTTTCTTTAGTTGGTGCATGCCTCATTAAGCGAACAGTAACAATGTCACCCATAGCACAACCTCCATTCCTTCAATTGATGCTCCAAGCAAGTCACCTGATACACCGCCAAAATTGCGCACTGTAAATTGACGAAACAATAAAAAGGCAGTGACAATAACAGCAATAAGCACGAATGGTAAACTTGAAAAGCCTACTACAAAAAATACGCAACAACTTGCAAATACAAGCGTCATTATCATTAAACTGGCCAATACACGATGGTTCAGTTGTGTTTTAAAAAAATAGGCTAAACCTTTTTCCTTTGAGCACTTTAAAGATAGAAAATAGAAGCTCATCCCCACACGTGTCAATAAAGGTATAAAAACGAGCATCCACAATGATAGTTTGTTCTGTACAAAAAGCTCATGAAGGACAACGAATTTTCCTAACACTAGAAATAAGACAGACAAAACACCGAATGCGCCTACCCGTGGGTCATCCAAAATTTCAAGACGCTTTTCACGATCTCGATACGAAAAGTAGGCATCACCCATATCGATAAAGCCGTCTAAATGCAAGCCCCCTGTAAAAAACGCAAACAGTCCGACAATCAAAAATGTTAATAGAACATCACTACTAGATGTCCATTCTGTTAAACTAAAGATTGTCGCTGCAACGACAGCTCCCATAAGCGCACCAATCCATGGTAAAAAGGAGAACATTCCCGTAATTGTTTTTTTAGATAGAGGAATCTCTTTATGTACAGGCAAAACCGTAAAAAATTGAAATGCGAGCAATATGCTATGCCAAATAGTTTTCATTGCCTTGCCTTCTTTCTTTTAAGTTATCTTCAATTATCTTGTAACAAATTAATATAGAAATTTCTTAACTAAGTTATTTGCTGCTTTATACTTCCATATAATAACTCACTTATTTCCATTTCTTTACGATACCATAATTTATCTCATATGCCTCATGTGCGACAGAAACGAACCATTGATGTAAGCTACCGAGCATTTGTCGGTACAATTCGACCTCTTCATTAACATATGGAGGCTCATCAAAAAGTTCATTGGAAACGACAAAAAGCGTCACCCTTTTGTCAAGTAACGTTTGCACTGAACTTTTCATAATTCTCAGCTTTTCTTCTAAACAACCTGGCTTTTCCACACAAGGTGTGCCACGATCAAACCCCTCATAAAAGGCATTTGTCAGCCAAGTCGTTACACAGTCCCAAAGTACGACATCGCCATCAACTAAATTATTGAAAACATTCTGTATTTCATATGGGGCTTCAATCGTATGCCACGCAATCGCTTGTTTTAGTCGATCAGACTGGTGTCGAGCTATCCGTTTTTCCATTTCAATGTCCATTGCAACACCAGAAGCTATATAAATAAGTCGTTTATTCAATAAATAATTATTTTGGTAGTGTAAAACAGCTGCTTTTTCGGCAAAGTGAGACTTACCACTGCGGACACCACCTGAAATAAAAATTAACGGCACTGTTCTCACCTCTCTATTGTAAATGTTGTGTACTACCAATTACCTTGATATGCCAACTTTCTTCTAATCGGTCTACAATCGTTACACTAGTTCCTTCGATGTATGGTGCAGACCATAGCTGATCAATGCCACGACCTAATATTGCATTTATAATGCATTTAATCGTAACAGCATGTGACACAATTAAAATATGTTCATGTGGATAGATTTTCGCAATATTTTTTAACGTATACATGGCGCGTTCTGTCACTGCACCAAAACTTTCAGTATGCGTCGCGACGAATTGTGCTGGATAATTCTTATACAGCTCATAGTCAAATCGATTTGTTTCCATAATATCCTCAATAGTTTGCCCTTGCCAATTTCCTAAAAAAATCTCACGTAAGTCGTCCTCGTAGTGAATCGCAAGCGTCCGACCAGCAGTTAAATAGCGCGCTGTTTCTTTCGCACGGTCACTGGTACTACTATACGCAACTGCAAACGGAATATCTTTTAATTGTTCTGCAAGTTTTTGGGCATGCAAAATGCCCATTTCTGACAAAGGTGAGTCTAACCACCCTTGTAATCGATGCTCTTTATTCCATACTGTTTCCCCATGTCGAACTAGATAAAAAGTCGTCACTTTTCTCACCCCTTATTTGCATTAAACCACGCTTGTAAACAGTTTTGTAAATAGGTCATCGCCGTTACATCCTTTATTCCGATGCGGAACCATGCCCCATTTAACCCCATAAAGTTCTTTGTATGACGCAGCACAACTCCTTCAGCTAAACAATAACTAAAAAATGTATCTGCTTGCATATTTTTCGGCAATGAAAAACAAACATAATTCGTAACACTATTCGTCACCAAGCATCCATTTTCTGTTAAAAACTGCTGTAACCATTCCCTTTGTTTTGTTGCATAATTAATTGCTTGTTGACAGTATTCATGTTCATCCAAACAACCTGCTCCAATAACGAGCGCAAATGCATTGAGATTCCAATGAGATAGCATTGCTTTTAACTCATAAATAATAGTTTTATTCGCTATTAAATAACCTAGTCTTAATCCAGGTATTGCATACATTTTCGTCATAGATCGAACGACAATTACATGCGCATTATTAGCAACATAGTCAATTAACGAATGTGTTTCACTGACCCAGTCGATAAATGCTTCATCAAAAACGAGCTCACAATCTACTTCCGCTCCATAAGCTATTAAGCGTAGTAGTTCCTCTTTCTTTGGTAATACACCTGTTGGATTATTAGGTGTACAAATATATAATGCATCTGCAGTGACCATTTCTTGATAAAGAAGCTCCATCGGTAATGTATATTGAACAAAGTCCTCGACAACAATCGACACGACGTCCGCCCCTGCTGCTTTTAATGTTCTTTCGTATTCAGAAAATGTCGGATGCACGACAAGTACACGCTTATTTGCATAGCGTCTTGCTAAAACACTGAATAACTCTGATGCCCCATTACCTAAAACGATAGAATCTTTTTCAATATGATGAAATTGAGCCACCTTTGTTAAAAAAGGCTCTCCATCTGGATCTGGATAACGCTGAATTAATGGATAAAATGTGCGCCAACGTGCCTCAACAAATGTAGGCGGCCCTGCAGCATTTACGTTTTCACTAAAATCATAAACTTCTGTAGGCATAGTTAGCCCGAGCTGTTGATAGACATTTTGCGGATTTGCTCCATGATTAGGTAATTGCAAAAATTAACACCTCCATTGCTAACATAACGAGCGTAAAGAGCAATGTAGCTACACGCATATGAATAATAGAAGTTGCAATATGCTCCTTCGTTAACGGTACTAATTTTTCACCCATTGTCGCTCTGTATGATGCAATTCCTTGATATGTATTTTTTCCACCTAGTTGAACCCCTAGCTGTACCGCTGTTGCTGCTTCCAAATAACCACTGTTTGGACTTGGATGTTTTTTTGCATCCTGTGCCCAACGTCTTAATCGTTTGCCAAGCGTTACAGATGTTTCATTTTTTGTTCCAAGTACCATCAATAATCCTGTTAAACGACTTGGAATAAAATTCAATACATCATCAAGCTTTGCTGCAAACATACCAAAATCTTTGTATTTTTCATTTTTATAGCCAATCATCGAGTCCAGTGTATTTACCGCCTTATACCCCCATAAGCCAATGGCACCAAATAAAAATGCATAAAAGAGCGGCGCAGTTACGCCATCACTTGTATTTTCAGACACGGTTTCTACAACGCCACGAACAATTTCATCCTCATCAAGTTGCTCGGTATCTCGTCCGACAATCCACGATAACTTCACACGTGCTTGTGCAAAATCTCCCTTTACGAGCGGTTCATAAACAGCTAATGCGGCTTCCTTTAAGCTGCGTTGAGCCAAACCAATACCTATTAATAATCCCTCTACTAGAATACCAAACACTATGCTCACTTGATAGCTGAGTATTAAAATAACTGTGACTACAAACATCGTCGTACCTACTACAGCAAGCGCCATGACCATGCCACGTACCTTTCGCATATTGCCCTTATTCCACAATGCGGTTTGCGCTTGAATAAGCTTACCTATCCAGCGTACAGGATGTGGCATTTTTGGAGGGTCCCCGACAACTAAATCAAATAGTATGCCAATAATACAGGCGATTACTAGTGAAATCATAGAGGATTCGCCTCCTTCTCTTTTTTATATTTTTGAATGGCCTCTCGCATCGTTTCATAAACACCATGGCCAATAATTTTCCCTAACATTGTAATAGGGCCAGCATATTGATGGAAATCGCCCTCTTCTGTAGACGCAATTAGCAAGCTATCAGTTGACGTACCAGTTGCTTGCGTACCCGTTGTAGGGTCCGTAATATTTTCATCTATAAGTGCCTTAACTTTTGCCTCTGTTGTTGAAATCATCGCTTGAAACAATGCCTCATCTGATAGTTTTCCATTAATCAGTACCCAAGTATTAATGGTTCCTGCGTGATACTGCTCTTGTCGATGAAATGCACGCGTAATATCGACTGCATTTCCTAGTCCCGCTGTAATCATCACGACAAGATGAATACCCTCATATGTAAATTCTCGTATCGTCGCAAAACGTGCATTAACTGCTGTCATCATCGCAACGGTATTGGTAATAGGATAGCCCTCTAATTGCAAAAAGCTTTGTAACTCTTGATGTGGTTTTCGTTCATCGTAAGTTATCGGCACTGAGCGATTTAGCAGATGCGTATAAAAGCCAAAGCCTGGATTATGCATTGCAGAGGATACGACTTTCATCGGTGTTGCTGTTTGAATTGCAACATACTGATCCATTATTTTAATATTGTCTTTACGTACTATCGTCATCTACTCACCTCCTAAAATATTTTATGGAATAGGTTGATTATCCACATCACCGCCTATACGTAGTAGCCCGAAGCTTCTATAAAAACCCTTTTTACGAATAGAGGCAAATAAAAAAACAAATTCTTACTAAGAAGAATTTGTACTGTTCATTCTTTAATTATGAATACACTGCAAATTTGAACCTTCTGAATTTTTTGTATAGTATAGAATAACAACTTCATCGTACTGAAATTATTTATTTTCTTTGAAATTGTATCATAACTTTGTAGTTTGCAACATTCATTTTCTTGATATTTTTCTTATTGCTTTTGTTTTAAATTTTTAAATCGAATAATTGATCCGGCAATAATAAAAACCCAACCAATACCGACAAAAACAACTTTCATTGATTTTGTTGATGCTGGTAATATGTCCATAATTGTTAAACAGACAAATAAAATCCCTATAACAGACAAAATCATCCCCATTGAAAAACTTTTCAAAATTATGCCCTCCTATCTATGTACGCACTCGATTTTACAGCATTACTGCATAAAAGAAAACTCTATTCCTTATAGTATTGTTAGAAAACATTAAAATCATCCATTGTGAAAGTCACACGATAAAATGAAAGAGCTGCCTCCTAAGCTATGAATTCATAGCTTAGTGGGACAGCTCCTTTTTATGTTTAGATAATTTTATAAATGGTTTTTGATAAAACTATCGTATATTGTCCACTCATGCTTGCACTTGTGCAAAAAATTCTCCATATAATGCTTGTAAAATTCGGTTTTCATATTCTTGTAGTACACCGAATACAAGACTTACTTCAGACGAACCTTGGTTTATCATTTCAATATTTGCTCCAGTTTTTGAAATCGCTGTTGCTGCACGTGCCGCAAGACCTGTATTATTACGCATACCTTCCCCAACAATAACAATCATTGAGAAACCATGACGCATTTGGACATCATCTGCTTGCAATTCATTTTTTACACGCGTCAATATACGCGCTTCATTTTCTGGTGTTAGTTGATTAGATCGCATAATAACAGAAATATCATCTAAACCAGATGGAGTATGCTCATAAGAAATATTCTCATCTTCTAAAATTTGTAGAAGTTTACGACCGAACCCTACTTCACGGTTCATTAAATATTTTGACACATATAACGTTGAAAAGCCACTGTCTGCCGAGATACCTGTTACCGGGCGACCTGTAGCTGGACGACTCGGTACAATTCGAGTACCTGGGGCTGATGGATTATTTGTATTTTTTATGTTAACTGGCACCCCAATCTTATAAACAGGCATTAATGCTTCATCATGGAAAACAGAAAAACCTGCATAGGATAATTCGCGCATTTCGCGATACGTAATTTCTTTAATTTCAACTGGATCATTCACGACTTTCGGATTCGCGGAAAATACACAATCCACATCCGTAAAGTTTTCATAAAGCTCCGCTTCAATAGCTGCTGCTAAAATAGAGCCTGTAATATCCGAGCCACCGCGATCAAACGTACGCAATATGCCCGCTTTAGTGTAACCGAAGAAACCCGGGAAAACAATAACTTCTTTTGTATCTTTTAAAGGCGCTAAATTTGAATATGCTTCAGGTAATGCGAACGTACGCTCAGGTAGATCATTGACAACCAAACCTTCTTTTGGACTTACATAACGTGCGGGCATACCGATAGAGTTAAAATATGCAGCGATAAGCTTGGCGTTGTTATCTTCTCCAGCTGCTTTTAAGCTATCAATAAATAATTCTTCGTTCGAAACATCACCAAGCACACGTTCACGTAGGTCTTCAGCAATTACGTCACAAATAGTATTATCCAGCTGTAAACCATCTGCTATTGACTTGAAACGGTTCACTACTGTCTGTAATTTTTCTTCTGTATTTTCATTTTTCAATGCCGCATTCGCTAAATCAATTAATAAATCAGTTACTTTTATATCATCACCAGAACGTTTTCCCGGTGCTGAAACGGCTACGATTTTGCGCGCCGGATTAGATTTTACAATGTTTGCTACTTTTTGAATTTGTTCTGCACTTGCTACAGATGTTCCACCAAATTTACATACGATCATATCTATCAAATCCTAACCTTTTAAAATAATGTATTCCTCCAAAAAACAATTGAATGTACACAGTGTACAAATTATCGTTCTCTACGTCAATACAATTTAAAAAATTCACGCAATTTATCAATAGAAAAATGGACAATTTTCGCACTGTTTGATTTATTATACGGATTTCGAAGGAAATAGTTAAGGTTTTTATTAAATTTTTTCGTATATATTACATAATCATAAAAAATTTCGCTTGAACTAGCTTAATTCAGCTAGTTCATCTGGTAGCTCTAGCTCGTCTCCTTCTTCAAATATAATTCTATAGCTTGCTCCCTTTGCACAGCTAACTGTACTTGATTACTTCTTTACAATGGAGAGAATACTTATTCCCATTATGATATGCGGCAAAAATCATTATGTTTGTGTTATTTGATAAAGAATTGGGTGGTAAATTGCAAAATGCCACCCTACAAAGGATGGCATTTTCAATGGTTCGCTCTGACTTATACCCACTGTCTCAAAATGTAGCTTGCTTTTCTTCTATATAATGAAGGAAACGCTTTCTTTTGATAATCCTTCCATAAAAATATACATAGGTAAGGATTTCAACGACTAGGTGGGAATTAGTTTTTTACTGCATGTATATAGTGAATCGTTTCAAACGCTTGTAAATGATCATCTCGATTAGCAAAATACTGATTTTGAATTTCTTGAGGTGATAAGTGTTCATAAACTAACAATTGTTCTTTCGAAAGTAATATTTCTAAATCTACTATGGAAGTTGCGTATTTCATTTGTTCTCCAGATGCTTTAGCCATTTGTATCATGTTTTGTACACGATTGAAAATGCCAGCCTCTGTAAACAATCGCTCATCGGCAAAATCAAATATAATCGAACTACCTTTAGGCAAGTTTTTAAAAAACAAGCTTAACAATTGCTGGAACACATCTTTTGTTAAATAATACGTGACACCAAGCAAACTAAATACCGTTTTCTTCGATGAATCAAATCCTGCTGCAACTAACTCTTCTAATGAAAGCTCCTTCATGAAATCCATTGCTACAAAATTTAAAAGTGGCGGAATTGTATGACCTGCTTGCTGTAAACGTTCTATTTTAAATCGTTGAGTAGATGGGTGATCCACTTCAAATATAGTAACGTTGGTCAATGAGTCGTGACGCCAAGCAAACGTATCTAAACCTGCACCTAAAATGACATATTGCTCCGCACCAAGTTGGCATTCATGCAATACAACATTTTCTGCATATGCGGCTCTCGCAAGTGGCGTTGGTGAGAGTTGAATTTGTGTAACCCACTTTAATATTGCATCTTGTTGATTTTTTAGCTTTTCAGCCATATTTGAACTAAAATAAGCAATGCCATTAGCCATATTTGTTGATATTGCTTGAAATTCTTCTGGTAATAGGAAATCTTGCGCGATATAATCATTGAAAATAATTGGACGATCTTCTTTCACGTGATACGCTCGGCTAAATGCAGAAACAAGAGAAGTTAGACTTGATTCATTATTTTTCACAGTAAACACTCCAATAAAAAAAGATTCCCCTGGCCAGGAGAATCTCATTCTATCACTTTAAATTACAGATGTAAATTATAGCATAAAAAGATTTTTTTGTCAAATATACAGTCCTATCATCTGCTCAAATTGATAATTTTGGCATCTAGATTGCCATTATTTATTTGTCTTAAATTCAAACTCAATTTTGCCTTCGACGAAACGAAGTGCGGCACTGAACTGTTTTCCACTTTTAGCTTTAAATCCTTTAATCTCTGTCGTTTGACCACTAGTACATAAATCTCTAATATTTTTCTCCGTAAGCTTTTTCCCTAATAATCTTTCTGGAAAAGTTTGTTTACAGCCACTTTTATACTCTGAGCAGCCATAAAATTTCTTACGTAAGCTGATTTTACCGACTTTGCATGTTGGACACGTTACGATATCTTTTGCAACAGGGTTTGTAAACTGCTCAGCTTCAATCGTTAACGTGTTAATTTTATTTGGCACTTCACCGATTAGCTGCTGAATAAATTTGCCAATATTATCGATAAAATGTTTTGCTGATCCTTCCCCACGCCCTATTTTTTTTAAATAAATCTCCCATTTAGCTGTCATAGAAGGACTAGAAAGCAATGTTCCTTCAATCGCTCTGCACAGTAGTTTTCCTTTAGGTGTGATGCTTACAATATTTTTCCTTACTTCAATAAATCCATGCTTTTTAATCGTCTCAATAATGCCACTTCGAGTTGCCTCTGTTCCAATACCTTCAACAGAATTTAAAATTTCAATTTCTGTCTCATCTTCAACCGATTTACCACATGTTTTCATCATGGTGATTAACTGCCCTTCCGTATAGGGCTTTGGTGGAGTTGTCGTGCCTTCTATAATTTCGACCTTGCTTTGTACAATTTCGCCTTGTGTCACAACAGGTAATACCTCATCGCGATTTTGCGGCTCCTTATCAGCAGTGAAAAGCGCTTTCCAACCCCTCACAAGCTCTGTTTTCCCCACCGATTTAAATTCTAAATTTTTCACAGTTGTTAAAATTGTTTTTTCATCATATTCATAATCTTGATGAAACATTGCAAGTGTTGTATTTAATATTTCAAAATAAATATTTCTTTCATCTACAGCCATCGATTGCAACGCTTTTTCTGTTGGTACCTTTTTCGTTGGAATAATGGCATAGTGTTCACCTACATTTGAACTGTCAACATAACGTTTATTTTGGGCTCTTACAACAGGTGCGAATGACTGTTGAATGAGTTGTTGGTATTTTTGCAACGAATCTTTTAAATAATCGTATTCATTGTGCGTAATAAGCTGGGAATCTGTACGAGGATAAGACACTAGCTTTTTCTCATACAATGACTGCGTAAGCTTCAACACATGTGCTGGACTATATTTCCAGCGTTTATTTGCTGTTGCTTGCAACGTTGATAACGCATGCAATTTTGGTGGCTGGATTCGCTTCGTCTTATTCGAGACATTTGCAATTTGACCACTATCAATTGGCTGAATACCGTGCTGCATCAACAATTGCTCTACTTCTTCTCTAACTTTTGATTTAATTTTCGCTTTGCCTTTATACATACCATTTTGGGCTTTAAATAGACCCTCAATTTCATAAAAGTTCTCAGGTTTAAAATTCTCAATTTCTTGTAATCTTTTATAAATCAAATAAACTGTAGGTGATTGTACACGCCCAATTGATATGCTACCTTTAAAGCCCTTCTTTTGAAGAAGTAGTGTATATAAACGACTACAGTTCATACCAACAAGCCAGTCACTAATTTGACGTGTTTTTGCTTCTTGATACATTAGCATATCCCGTTCGTTTGTTTGCATATTTTGGAAGCCTTTTCGAATCTCATCGACCTCTAAAGAGTTAATCCATAAACGTTTTACAGGCTTTTTTACTTTCGTCATTTTATAAATGGAATAAAAAATATTGGATCCTTCACGCTCCGCATCACACCCATTATAAATCATTGTCACTTGTGGATCGTGGAATATTTTTTTAATTGCATTAAACTGTGTGTCCATATTACTAACAACTTTATCTTCATATTTTTCTAGGATAATCGGCAGTGAATCTAATGACCACTTCTCCCATTCCTTTTTATATTCCTTAGGTTCCTTTAATTCGACGAGATGACCAATCCCCCAACTAATAACTGCTCCATCTGGAAATGTAGCACATGGCTCTAACTCTATAAACGTTTTCTCTTTATGTTTAATTTTAAATGCATCAGCATAAGCTCTTGCCTGCGATGGTTTTTCAGCTAAAATAGCAATTTTACCCATTAAATAATCACATCTTCTTTTAAATATTTGAATAGCGTTTTTATAAAAACGGAAAACTCAACTAATCGGATTAGTTGAGTTAATGAATACCCTACCACTATTTTACTTTAAACAATATAAAATATCTAATGTCTTCGTACTCGGAACACCATTCATCAAATATATAATTTTCACTAGCAAATTAATAGGATTCCCAACTATCGCTTTGTTTTATTAATTATCAAGAGGTACGCAACGTTTTCTACTCCAACTAACGAAACATGATTGCGGAAAAATAGTGGAAACATATGGTAGAATTATTAAAAGGGGGATAGTTATGTTTTTCTTTAATAAAGAAGATGTGTATATTGGATATTCAATGGAAGAATTATCAAAGGTAAGAGCCATCTTAAACAGTGAAGGCATAAAATATACCTATAAAGTAGTTGACCCCTCAACACAATGGATTGGACATGGTACTAGGAGAGGTAACTATGGAAGTTTTGGAATGAACAGTAATTATGACAATCAATATATTGTTTCTGTTAAGAAAAAAGACGCAGAGCATGCGAAATATTTTGTTCATCGTGCTTTGCATTCTTAAGTTTTATTTTTTAACAGGGTGCTAAAGAAAAAGGGTTCCATCTCATTTGAGATGGTCTTTTTATTTACAAGATGAAGCTAGTAAAAAACGGAAAAAACCTAATTGTCTGTTTAATTTCACTTTTGAGGAAAACATCTTCTCCCCCCACTTCAAGTTACAGTCAACAAGAAAAAAGGTTAACCTAGAAAATATTATATTGAGCTAGCAAATAAGAGTGCCGAGATGATAAAATATAGGTTATAAGGGGGATGAGAAATGGGGAAATTGAGTAAGCGTAATATTTTGTGGATAATTCCAATCGGCATTTTAGGGCTGTTTTGGTATTTTTACGGTCCACAAAAAGATATAACAGATAATGAATATATTACATATGTCAAAAACTATTCAATTGAAAATAGTAACAAATCATTAGAAACAGCTTTTGCATCATCTTGTCAAAATCCATATTGGCTATATTTTGAAACACAAAAGGGACAAGATGTTGTGGAATTCAAAGGGGATTGTCCTATCAACAACAAGGATGCTAAAGTAAATGTTCAATTTTTAGTAGATCCCAGCATGACAAATGTGAAATATGGTGCCATGTTAGTCGATAACAAAATGCAAGAAGAATCACATCGAGACAACTTTCTATTAGCTTTGACTAAAGACTAAATGAACAATAGACTCACTTGAGTCCAAGCTCACCTTGAAAAGGTGAATTTGGGCTCGTTTCTTTCATCTGGATAATTATTAATTATCTTTAAAAATCGCATATACGTATGTATCATGTGGTTTTCCTTGCTGATACATATAATCTTTTAAAATTCCTTCATTGTGAAAACCCATTGTCGTTAGTAATTGTTTCGATGCCACATTTTCGATAAAAACAATTGCCCCAATCCGATTTAGCTCCATCTTGTCAAATCCATAAGACAAAATTTCGGTAATAGCTTCTTTCGTATAGCCCTTTCTCCAGTAATCAGGATGAATTTCATAGCCAACTTCTGCCCGCTTATGATTAGGTGACCAAGCATTGAAGCCAATTGTGCCAATCATACCTTTCGCTTCTTTTCTTTCTATCCCCCATCGAATGCCTCTCTTTTCCTTGTAGCTTTGTGAAAAGGATTCAATTAGTTTTTCAGCTTGTTCTATTGTCTTAAATGTATCTATTCCATAATATTGTGTAACATGAGTATTTGAAAAACAGCGTAAAAGGTCCGAAGCATCTTCAGACGTTATTTCTCTTAATATTAATCTTTCTGTCTCTATAATCGGAAACATGTAACTCCTCCTTTATCCTAACCTTAATTCTTCAAATTTCGTAAAAATTCCTTCTTCCAGAACTTTTCTTTTAAAAAAATGAGGATGCGAAAACAAATGATAGTATTGATAGTAACACGTATGTACTGGTGAAAAATTAAAAATAGCATACTAGAACTACTCCTAGTATGCTAAATTCACTTATTAATTTTTACGTCCCGTATTATTTAAAATAATAGTTTATTGCCTCATCAGCAGAATGGAAAATATTATTTTGATTGTTTTTATAAATAAGCTTCGTGGCTCGACAAGCATTTTGGAGATTTTTCGCTCGATTTAACTTTTCAGTTACTTGATCTAAAGCCGATGAAAAGCCATCTTTGTTATATGTAATGATTTGTTGGGATTGTTGAGATTCAATGTCCAACATAATCGATAACTGATCTTCTACATAATTATTTAAATTAATAAAAATACATTCCTCTAAGTCTTTAGAATGCTTGTCGATAGTAATAAACGCTTGCTTATATTGTGCATTTAGCTTTGATGTTGTCACTGTCACTTTAAATCCTTGGCTTTCTAAATGCTTTTTACTACATTCGAAAAAATGCTCAACTTCAGAGGAGATTTTTGGTTCAACAATTGTTATTTTTAATTCATCACAATTTTGATAAATTGCATCGATTTCTTCCTGTTTCTCTACTAGTAATTTAAAATTTGAAAGTAAATACATCTTAAATCCCCCTTTTTACTATAGTCGGCAAGGGAATCGTTTTTTAATCATGTTTTCATGCTTACATGTAAAGATAATTTTGTTGCATGGATTGGATTGTTTCAATCATTTCCTCTCTTAGCTCAAGTGGCTCTAACACTTCAATATTTTCACCTTGACTAAGCAGCCACATTTTAATACCACGCCCAAAAACTTCCGCTTCAAATAAGCATTCCCCAGCTTTATTTGACAAAATTTTGGCTGTTGGCAAACGATCTAAAACTGCTTGCGGTGAGCGCCCTTTAAACATAAATTTAATATGCATTAGCTCACCTGCATCCATAAATTGAATGCGTTTGCGAAATTCTCCTTCCTGAAAGCGCTCTGAGTAAGGGATTTGAAATTTCTTATCTAACTCCAGAAAATGTTGGATGCGGTCGATGCGATAGACAATCGGTAAATCCTTCTCATGTTTACTATCATAAGCAATAAGATAAAAATAGTATTCTGAGAAAATAACACCGAGAGGTTTTAATATTTTTTGTGAAGGGATTGATTCACTTTCACGTAAATAATCAATTTTAATTATTTTTTTCTTCTGAATAGCCTCTGAAATTACCCAAATTAAATGTAAAAGAGATTTTTTATGATTTAAATCAACGTATAAATGCTTTTCATTTAATATGATATTATGAATAAACTCTTGTTTATCCGCTGCAACAATTGAAATTAGCTTATCGATGATGTCGCTCATTTCTGATTTTAAAAGTGCTCTTGATTCGATTAGAATTTTAACAATCGCCAGCACTTGTTCTTTCGATAAAACATTTTCTCCTGTTTTCGTCAGCTTATACAGTTTTTCTGTTCGCACATATTTTAAATGACAATCTAATTTAGCTTTTTCAATATACACTCTTATTTGATCTAAATCCCGTTGTATGGTTTTTTCACCAACCTGATGTGTAAATGCTTCTTGCTTTTTGCTTATGCCTTGGCCATCCATCAATCTATCAAACATCGAAATGACACGATAGCCTTTATTTTGTTGTGAATCCACCATATATCCCACTCTTTCTACATAGTTACCCTCTTATTATACAAAACGAGATGGACATTATTAGTCCTTTTAACTACGAATTTTCTATATATTTGGGATAATTAGTTCATTAATAATTTTACTATTACATACACTTCACAGACAGACAGACCACGTATTTGTTATTATTATCAATATTTAAAACTAAAAGGACTTCAATCTTAGACTGAAGTCCTCTGTTAAAGTCATTTTTTTAATTTTACTGCAGTACCATAGGCTAAAACCTCGGAGGTGCCATCCATTACGGATGATGTCGAATATCTAATTGCCACTATCGCATCCGCACCTAGGCGTTTAGCTTCTTCTTCCATAGCATTTGTAGCAATTTCTCTTGAGCGAACAAGCATTTCTGCATACTCTTTCATTTCGCCACCAACAATATTACGAAGCCCCGCCATCATATCGCGTCCAATATTTCTTGATTGAACTGAATTGCCCTTGACTAAACCTAATGTTTCTTCAATTACTTTTCCAGCAACAACATCCGTTGTTGTTAAAAGCATTTGCAATCCTCCTTATTGTTGGAATTCCTGAACCGCTAATACAGCATCGTTAATAGAGGAAGTAATGACACCGTTGCGTTTTATTAAACCGATGACAAATAAATTACGGTAGACGAATTGATTTTCAATCCCATCACGAATAAGCGCTTCTATTTTCATCATATTTTCACGCCCTTGCTGACGGACATCTGTAAATACCCCAACGATTGGACGGTTGAGCATAGCAAATGCTCCTATTTCAGCTGCAACACCAGAGTCAATTTCGACGCCATCTAATACGGCGACTAATACATCGCTCTTTTGTAACATAGCTAAATCAGCCTCTGCAATTGCCAAACTATCCGCATACGCTGTCTTATCATTTATTGCATCATTCTCCTGTGGTACATATAATTCAATATCCGGTATCGCTTGTCGAATTGCCGATGCTAATCGTTCATTGACTAAACGATCCCCTAAAGAAAATAACCCGTTTGCTAAATATGCCTTCATTATAAACTCCTCAATTCAATAATTTTTCAAATACTATTTTATGTCGTCCTTTTTCATCTACAAAGGTTGAAATAATGTCAAAACCATGTTTTATATTTGTGATGAGCATTGCTTTCCGCTCGTTTCTACCGTATGTACGAACTTTATTAAAGCCAAGCTCTTGCACTTTTTCATGTTGATATCTCATCAACTGACTTGCAATTCCTTGACCTCGCATCTTTTCGTCGACGCCCCCTAGCCAGCTATAAAAAACGCCATCAGGATGTGTATAACCTAGTTTAAATCCGACCAATTCTTCTTTTTCAACTGCAAATAAACAAAGAAGTTCTTTCTTGTCTTCAAGTTTTTCAAGCTTAAGGTGTGCACCATCAAATACATGTGCATGAATTGCTTGTAACTGATGTAGCCAAACATATGGTACACCCTCAACTATAACAATTTGCACTTTTATCACCTCATCTCGTAGTCTAATAAATTATTATATCAGAAAAACGTCAATCACGTCAGATGAGAAAAATTTATCCATACAACATTGCTGGTTGACGAACATCTTGTAAATAATCTGCTAGTTTTCCAGCAAAGATTTCCTCTAAATATGGCAACTGTGCAATACAATCTGGTGTCATCAACGCTGGATTTTGATAAATCTTTAGTCCACCTATTTTTAAAAGTGTAGCTACAAACTGTGAGCAGAAATACGCACGTTCTCTGCGCACTTCTTTTTGCATCATCACACCAAATAGCCCGATAAAATTGTATTTATAACGATCTCGATTGCAATACATATAACGCACAATTCTAATCATTTCTAAGTACTGATAGGACGATACTCGACAGCGATAAATGACACAATCAGCACACTCAAAAAGTCCAGATTCAGCATTTTCTCGTAAAAACCCACCACTTAAAGGATTATTTAGCTGTCTTCGCCCAAAGCTATACATATCAAAGAGTCCATCATCAAAGGCGATCGATGCATGATTCATCTCTTTTCCAGTGTACATACCTATCGCCTTCGATAGTAAAGTACCTGTTTTAGTTAATACTATGTAAATGGTATGTGCCATATCCTCACCTACTTCAATAATGTTCTATTAATACCAATACGTTTTAATTCTTCAAATGGTTTCGTTATTTCCTTTTTTTTATATTATAGAAAATAAATCTTAATTTTTACCTTAGCTGAAACTTAAGAATTTCTTAAGTTTTTTTATTTTTTATGAGTCAATAGAAACTACTAGATATGATTCTATCAATGTTTATAAGCTCGTAGTTTTCCACTACCTTTATTTATATGTCTATACTTGTATTCTTATGTGGGATACAACCGGAGTTCAAAAAATTTTTATTTGAGGAACGAACGTGAAAATATTTACAGACCAGCTCTAGATATGAACAATCTTGTCAATTATATTATATTTTTTCCAAAAAGTACTAATTTAAATTTACATCACAATAAAATATGTCATCGTAGTAATTGTTATCGCAATAAACTTGGTTTTATGGTTAATTTTAAACTCTCAAGTAAATTCTGAAGATGAAAGCGAGGTGATAATCTATACATATCTATATCTTGTTTGGTTTCGCGGAATTATGTTCTCATTTCGCGGAATCGTGCTCTCTTTCCGCGGAATTCCGTTCTCACTTCGCGGAATTGTGCTCTCCTTCCGCGGAATTATGTTCTCATTTCGCGGAATCGTGCTCTCCTTCCGCGGAATTCCGTTCTCACTTCGCGGAATTGTTCTCTCCTTCCGCGGGATTCCGTTCTCACTTCGCGGAATTATACTCTCCTTCCGCGGAATTCCGTTCTCATTTCGCGGAATCGTGCTCTCCTTCCGCGGGATTCCGTCCTCACTTCACGGAATTATACTCTCCTTCCGCGGAATTCCGTTCTCACTTCGCGGAATTGTACTCTCCTTCCGCGGGATTCCCTCCTCACTTCGCGGAATTGTTCTCTCCTTCCGCGGGATTCTCCCTCACTTCGCGGAATTGTTCTCTCCTTCCGCGGGAATCCCCCTCACTTCGCGGAATTGTTCTCTCCTTCCGCGGGAATCCCCCTCACTTCGCGAATCCCCACTCCTTTCGCGGAATCACATTCAAATTTATTTTGTTAAAGCATTGACAATATCATCAACGATTTTCGTATTGGCAATTGCGCCTGTATATAACCAACTAGAATCTTTTGGCAGACTATGTACATTACCAGCTTGGACTGCTGGGATCGTACCCCATAATTTTTCACTTAATGCTTTGACACTTGCATCATCACCGCTATCGATAATAAACAGATGATCTGCATCTAATGTAACAAGCTTTTCAAGTGATATTTCGTTCCAGTTGGCTGTCGCGTTTGCTGAGATTTCTTGTACAACAGATGGCACAGCTAAGCCAAGATCATTGTACATCACATCTCCGCTCGAAAGATTTTGTGAAACGATGAAAAACTTCCCGCCTACAACCCAGATGGCTGCGGCTGAGATATTACCAACCTTTTGCTGAATTTGTTGTTTTGCTTCTTTCACCTTGGCATTATAGTCATCTAACACTTGTTGTGCTTTATCTTTTTGTTCAAACACTTCACCAACACGTAGAAGTTCATCACGCCAGTCATTTTTAACTTCTGCTCCAATGACATAAGTTGGTGCAATTTTGCTATATTGCACATATTTATCACCTTCCACCATAGCGGCAGAGTCCATAATAATCAAATCTGGTGAAAAGCTTTGTACTGCTTCAAACGGTAAATCAAATGGTATTGTTGGAACATCTTTCAAAGTATCTTGTAAGTAATCTTGAACGCTTGCACCATCTCGAACACTCCATTGCGCAACTGGTGTTATTCCAAGCGCGATAAGATGATCCTCTAAGTAAGAAGCTATGACCCGCTTAGGGTGAACCGGAACTTCTACTTTATTGCCTATCGCATCTGTTAGTGTTCGAGTTTCGATAACATGGTCTATTTTATGCTCCGATTTTGTATCATCTTGTGAAGCAGTAATTGTCTCGTTATTGCCACATCCCATTAGCATAAATGCTAAGACACTAGCACATGTTAATCCCCATTTCTTCGTTTTTAAAATCATGTTAATGCCTCCTAACTACGATTATGTTATAATTTAATTGATATTGAAAATCATTCTCATTTAAAAAATAAAATAAAAAATTTATTATGTCAATGCTAGGAGCTTTTACATGGATGAAGAGAAAATCATTAGCTTTCTTTAGACATCATTACCGTGTAACTTATAATATTCTCACTCTATTGCTATTCAGTTGTTTAATTTGTTTAGTAGTTATCATTTCGATTCGATTTGGCGCCAACGAACTAACTTATAAAACAATATGGAATAGCTTTTTACATTATGATGAAACTAATAATGAACATGTTATTTTACATGAGTTGCGTATCCCACGTGCAGTTGCTGGACTTCTCGTTGGTAGTGCCCTCGCTGTTTCAGGAGCAATTATGCAAGGTGTTACGCGTAATGCCCTTGCCTCCCCTTCCATATTAGGGGTTACTTCAGGTGCAGGTTTTATGTTATCTATTGCATACACGCTGTTTCAAACACCTAGTTTCCCTATGCTTATACTTTTTTCATTTATTGGTGCAGGTGCTGGAGCCGCACTAGTATTTACGTTAACTGCGGTTGCAAAAGGTGGCATTACACCTGTAAAACTAGCATTAGCTGGCGCTGCCATTTCTGCTTTTCTAAGTGCACTATCTACAGCAATTGGTCTGAAGTACGATATTGCTAAAGATTTAAGCTATTGGTATGCAGGTAGTCTTTCTTCTATTCAGCCAATACATATAAAGGTCGCTATTCCATTTGTCATCATTGGCTTACTGCTGGCAATGATATTAGCAAAATCAATTTCTGTTATGAGTTTAGGTGAAGAAGTAGCAACAGGGCTTGGTCAACGAACAACAGTTATACGTGTGCTTTGTACAGTTACTGTGCTTTTATTAACAGGTGCAGCCGTTTCCATTGCAGGTATTATCGGTTTTGTTGGTTTAGTTGTGCCACATATCGTTCGTGCAATCGTGGGGGTTGATTATCGTTGGATACTACCTATTTCAGCCATTATAGGTGGCTGCTTATTGTTAATTGCGGATATTGTAGCTCGCATCATCATGAGTCCTTTTGAATCTCCAGTAGGTGCTGTTACTGCAATTATCGGTGTGCCCTTTTTCTTATATTTAGCTCGTAAAGATGGAAGAGGTTTATAATGCATAATTTAATACGTAAACATACACATCGTTTTTCTATTTACATCGTGATTTGTTTGCTACTGCTATTTGTAGTGGCATTCATTAGTGTAAATACAGGGTATATGAAAATTTCAATTTTAAGTTTTCTTCAAACATTGCTAGGGAACGGTTCCCCAGATAATACTTTAACAATCTTTAGCTTCCGCTTCCCCCGTATTTGCATGGCCATCCTTGTTGGGTTTGGTGTTGCTGTGTCAGGTGTCATCCTACAAAGTATTTCAAAAAACCCGCTAGCAGACCCAGGCATTCTAGGCATTAACGCCGGTGCAGGGTTTGCTATTGTGTTGTATACATTCTTTATTCAAGGATTGTTATTTTCTAGCTCATGGATGTCTGTCTTTTTTATGCCCATAATCGCCTTAATTGGTGCACTCTTTGCAGCATCCATCATTTATTTTTTTGCTTATAAAAGAGGACAGGTGTCACCGTCGCGCATGCTCTTAGTTGGAGTTGGCATTAATGCTGCGTTTAGTGCAGGCATCACCATTTTCCAACTTCGCATGGAACCTATCGATTTTACTAGAACTCTCGTCTGGCTATCGGGATCTATTTGGGGCAGTACTTGGACATTTGTGCTCGCGTTACTTCCTTGGATAGTAGCGTTAATCTCCTTTGCTTGTTATAAAGCACGCGTACTGGATATTTTAGCATTGAATGAGATGACCGCTATTGGAGTCGGTATTAACGTAACAAAAGAACGTAAAAGACTTCTAGTATTGGCCGTGCTTCTAGCAGGCGCCTGTGTTGCTGTTGGGGGTGGACTTACATTTTTAGGGTTAATTGCACCTCATATAGCAAAAAAATTAGTAGGCAGTTTGCATTATCGGGTGATTCCATTTAGTGCATTAATTGGTGCTTTGCTTTTGTTAATGGCTGATACTATTAGCCGAATCATTATTGCTCCTGCGGAATTACCCGTTGGCATCGTGTTAGCCATATTAGGTGCACCTTACTTTATCTATTTACTATTAAAAACAAGAGGCTAGTTTCATCATACTCCCTACCACTATCATAGAACTATTCGTTTCGTTACAACGAGTTAACAGAAACGGAGGCTGGATTGACCTCTGCTAACAGATAACGTAAAACCTCTCACAAATAAAAGGGAGAGGTTTTCGTTTATTTAACTAACTCCATTAGGCAATCGTTTAATGCACAAATATCATTTGTCATAAACTGTGATATTGATGAACATGAGAAATATATGAAGGAAGGATGTATTGATTTGCCCAATGATTACACATCTCCATCCACACAGTTTACGTTTGATGTAAATACAAGTCCACTTTTTAGAAAGGATAATCAGAACTACATAAACATTCTTGGTATTGCTCAATTAAATAGTCTAGAAAATGTTTCTCTCCTTGATATTTTTTTAAGTGCGAATAACGTTGTAGAGCCACATTATCATCAAAATGCAGCAGAGCTTGTTTATTGTATTTCTGGGGCTGCTACCGTTTCCATTTTAAATCCTTTCACTAAACAAATTCAAAACTACCCAATAAAACCAGGACAGGTAGCAAACATTCCACAAGGATGGTGGCATTATATCGTCGCGAGTGCAGATAACACGCACATATTAGCAATTTTTGATGCACCTACACCAGAAGTTATTTTAGGTTCGGATATTTTGAAATTTACGCCTTCGAATATAATGGCACACACTTATTGCTTAGATGAAAACTTATGGAAGCAAACAATCGCCCCTGTTGTTCCTTCAACTTATATCGGACCTGCAAATAATTGCAATCAACCTTCCATTACCTCACCAACTTCAATGCAAACACATCCACAATACAACTTTAATCCTTACCATTATCCATACATGTATCAAAATGGTTCCTATTATTAATAAAGTTAGGCTGTATAAGGAAACACCTTTGCGTGTTTCCTTTATTGATTGTTTAAAATTGAATAAAGCTCACTTTGTAAACACCTCAACTACAAGTGCATAAAATTTTTAAGTCTGGGAAATCTAACTATTATTCAGCATTACTTTAATTCGTAAAAGAGGTGTATAAAAATGGACTTTCCAATTATTCATACAAATTTTTGGGATGCTGTAATTGCCGTTCCAGTTGTTATGATTATTACACAATTATTGAAAATATTTTTTCCTATTCAGCCTAAATATGTCCCAGCAATCGCGCTAGTTTTAGGTTTAATTATTTCTATTTTTATTAGCCATAAACATAATTTTTTAGCTGGTGTATTTATGGGCTTTTTTTATGGATACGCAGCCATCGGAAATTATGCTTCCTTAAAGACAACTATTAAGAGCTTTAAAAATAAGAAAAAGAAGGGTGCTCAATAAGGTAAGCTCCTGAGACTTCTGTCAAACAGAGGAACTGCTGGAGCTTCCCCAATGTCAAGACATACATAACTCCACTGCTAAGTCGAATCTATAATTGTATTATTTACAAAAATATGTATAAAAAAATCTTTTGTTTCCCATCCTAATCTCACATTCAACAACTATAAAATGAGTTAGGACGTGCAACAATGAAAATGTCAAAACGAAATATAGATTCTTTACGCTTTAAGGAAGTTTTTACAATTTGGAAACAACTTGGCGTAAACAATGGCTATATTGCAACGAACCATTTCTTTTTCAACTATGCAGTTAACAGAGACTTAAAAGTCATTATTTTGGAATTTATTCAATGTTTAAAAGAGGAAAATAAACAGCTTGAGAAGTTATTAAAAGAAAATGGTGTTCTGGCGCCGCCATTATCAATTGACCAAGGAAATTTACAAATTGCTAAAATGCGTGGAAAGGCAGCTATAAATGATTCTGAAATTAGTGCTATCCTATCCATGAATATTGCATCTTCCTTAATTTCAGTCAGTCAAGCAATGGACATGTCTTTCGAAAGTAGTCTTACGACAAAATATAGTGTTTTTCATATGAAATATGCCATTCTAGGTGCCAAGTTAATTGAGCTTAGTAATAAGAAAGGTTGGCTACTTTCTCCTTCCTCAATATAAAGCCCATAGCTTCTAGTCGTCTCGCTTCAATACGAGACGACCTAAAAGGCTATCTTTTTATTCACTTAGTTCTTTTTCCCTGTTTGTAACTAATAAATAATCGAGTGCACTCATTCTAGTTAGCTTATGTGTAAATTTAATTGCATCTGCCTGTGTGTCAAACATAAAGTTTTCGAGTTCGTCTGTTGGTATATATTGATCAGCGATTTTTCGTTTCAGTTTTCGTACAGATAAAATGTGTGAATCTTCTTCGTATAAAATGATTGCACCAACGTTTCGATAAAGCGTATGATCAACCGTTGCGACAACTTTCACATTCAATCCTTCAAATTCCGTTAAATCTACCTGCATTTATTTACCAGCCTCCCTCTCTACTCTTACATTCTCGCTTCAACAATCATAGTCCTTCTTTTTTTAGTAATTTAAGCTTTCATTGATGAACCCTTTGGATACTTCCATCTAATTGATTGCTGTCTGAAAGTGGCGCTCTCTTAATAGAAAAAATTGCACAACCTAACGCACATAAAACTAAAATTGCACCGAAACTTGATAAATGCATTACAGAGCCTGTAAGAGTAAACAACGCTCCCCCCACTGCTGATCCTATTGAAATACCAATTTGTAAGGCGGCAGTATTTAAGCTTTGTTGAATATCAGATGTTTCGGGATCTGTTTGAATCAAATAGTTTTGTAATGGTGGTGTAAGTGACCAGCTAAGCGCTCCCCATAAAACAGTTACGATTAAAAATAACGGGAAGGCTACGATTGTATACGGTATTACAAATAATACGATAGCAAAAGTTGCAATGATTAGTACGATTGATTTGCCAGTACCAATTTTATCACTTAACCAACCACCAAACGCATTACCGCTTACAGAAGCAAGACCGAATACTAAGTAACAAATACTCACCCAGGAAGAGTTTAAGTTAAATGCCTCTACTAAAAACGGCGTGAAGTAAGCATAAAGCATATAATGACCAGCAAGCATAAATAATGTTGTTAAATGCGCACTTGCAATTTTTAAATTAGCTAATGACTTAATTTGTGTTTTTAATGGGACAACCTCAACAACTGGCATTTTTTCCAGGAGCATAAAAATTAGAATCATAGATATGCTAGAAAGTAATGCAATCCCTAAAAAAACAGCACGCCAACCAAAAGCCTCAGTAATAAAAATACCCATCGGTACACCAATTACTAGTGCTGAACTTACACCTACAAAAATAAGCCCTAATGCTTTAGCACGATGTCTTGGTTCTACTATCTTTGTTGTAATTGTAAGAGACAAAACAATAACTAGAGCCGTACTCATTGCTGTTATGATTCTTGCAATCATGACAATGACAAAGGTAGGACTAAAATAGGTCATGACATTACCTAATGTAAATAAAAGTAATGAAATAAGGTATAGTTTCTTCCGCTCTACTTTAGCTGTTAACGATAAAAGGACAGGGGCAGAAATTGCATATACTAGAGCAAATATCGTAATTAATTGTCCAGCCGTTGCTACAGATACGTTCAAATCTTTAGCAATGTATGGCAATATACCTCCAACAATTAGCTCTACCAATCCAACTGCAAAAGTCGTAGCTGCCAGTATAAAAACTCTCCAATTCATTTAATCACCCTTCTGTTGTACTTCCATCTTATAGTGGGCAACAATAAAAAAATCCTGACTACAAAATGAAAGAAATTTTTGTAGTCAGGATTTTATGGTTCCTGGTAGAGACCCTCAATCCATATTATTGAGGTTATACAGATCATTATTTTACTTTAGCTATAGTAGCATATTGATTTTTACGTTACAACATTTTTCTTCTTTTCAGATTGCCCAACACACATTTATTGCATTGAATGAGTTTTGATTTTAGTTATTATATATTTTTTTGAATTTTTGCTTATATTTTTTGTCTGTCGACCATAAATAATAATAGTACACATATAGTTATGGGGTGATTGTTTGCGTATATTTGGTTTAGTATGCTATTTTTTAATGCTATTTTATGGCGCAGAATTAGTAGTAGAAGAGCTCACAATCGATCAACCATCTCCTAGATTGGACATAAAGCAAAACCCAATAAAAGAAACTGTTGAAAATTCAACAGTTTGCGTCTATTATCCTACTTATAAAATTTGTAAAGATTTGACAGAAAATAATTAAAAAATAAAGAGGCATACTCATAAAATTGGAGCTGCCTCTCTCTATTTTCATTAGTTATTTATCTATTCGCGGCCAACGTGAAAGTGCTTAAATGGATAAACAGTTATTTTAGCTTCACCATAAATAGCATCTTTACCAATTAATCCGTAATGGCGACTATCATAGCTTTTTAGACGGTTATCTCCCATTACGAAATACTTACCTTCTGGCACTTTTTTCTCATTTGTTAAACCTTCTAGTGTGAAATTCTCTGTAATACGTAATTGACTCGGATCATCTGTTTGACGATTTACATAATCTTCTTTATACGCCTTACCATTTACATACAATACATCATCTATCATTTCTACTATGTCCCCTGGAAGTCCTATAACACGTTTAATATATAATTCATCCTCAGTAGGTGATTGAAAGACAATTTGGTCAAAGCGTTCAATTTTACTCGTTTTACTTACAATAATTATGTCCTTATCCTCATATGTCGGATACATAGAAGCACCTTGTACTTTTATCGGTGCAAATAAAAATTGTTTACAGCCTAAAACGACAATTGCTGTAATAACAATAATTTTAATGTAGGATAGAATTTCTTTTTTCATATTCGTTTTTTCTGCTTGCATACTCATACCCCGATACTTTTTTTTATAGTATAGCATTTTCTATTGTATATTGACGAATAATAACACAAATTGTTTCCAAGACATGAAAAAAAGACATAGGCTCAATAGCTTCTGTCTAGGAAATTGCTTTTGTTTTTCACTTTTAGAATGGTCTCTTTATGAAGCAGAGTGATGTTGCTCGTTAAATAAATCTACTGCTAAAACAATACCTACCGGCAACGCGATGGCTAATAAAATTGTTCCAATCATCATCACAATCACTCCCTCAACCATTTCTTAACTCTATTATACACTTAATTTTCTGATATTTCAAACGAAATAAAAAATTGAATTGCATTCATAACTAAAAAAATCATTCAACTAGGCATGCATCCTACCTGAATGATTTTTTTAGCATTACATAAAGATTTTAAAACAAAATAGTTGTAACTGTTTCACCATGAATTTGACTGGACTTTTTCGTACTTTACGTTTAGGTACATAGCTTTGCATGCAATTATTTAATGCTGTATACCTAAGCACCTGGGTCCTCCCATTCATTCATCTCTCTCCCTTCGTCGACATATAATTTACAACTATTGTAGCCAATTTGTTACTTTACAAGCTCTTATTCCAAGTGCGTTTTTAACTCTGTTTTTATTTGTTGTAGCTCTGTTTCATCCGGAATATAGTACCAAATATGATTAATCATTTGACCCTCTCCTGCCTCAAATGATAACTGATCAATATTATTATCCATTTTTTTATAAATACTTTGTAGCTGGATTAAATCTTTCACCGTAAAATTCATACGGACATTGTCTCCGACAACATCAAGCATATCAGTTGCCTTCAACAACATTGAAGGTGTTGAAGCTTTTTTCATAACCGCTTCAATAATTTGTCTTTGACGAATTTGACGGCCAAAATCACCCCGTGGATCTTCATAGCGTATACGTGAAAAAATAAGAGCTTCATCACCATTTAATGTAATTTCACCCTCAGGATAATGATACGAATCATAGGTTAAATCCATATCATTTTGAATAGTTACACCACCAAGTGTATCAATTATTTGTAGGAATCCCTCCATATTTATAAATACGTAATAATCGAGCGGGATATCTAATAAATTTTCAACCGTATCCATTGCCATTGGTACGCCTCCAAATGCATAAGCATGGTTAATCTTATCCACTGTGTCATGCCCAATGATGTCTGTCCGTGTATCTCTTGGAATACTTAACATTTTCATCGTTTGCTTTTCAGGATTTACTGTAATAACAATCATTGTGTCTGAACGACCACTATCGTCCTTTCGTTCATCAACACCTAGCATCAGCACAGAAAAAGGCTCTTTTTTCGTAATTGTTTTTTGCGTTTTGTCGGAAGTATCTGTAGTTTCTACAAGTGGTGTATTTATTTTATTCATCGTCTTTTGGATAGTATAATAAGCAGTACCTATAAAAATTAGAAAAATTGCTAATAGGCTCCCTATTATCCACAGCCAAATCTTCTTTTTGCTCTTTTTTTCTTTAGAGCGTTTCATGTTTTTTTCCATACTTATGTCCTCTCTAGCTTTATAAAAAATTTGCCCATCTATTTGACGTATTAGGTTGGAAAAAAGTTTATATAGTCTACCTATATGCATATTGCACAAAAAAAAGACGTACACTAGTATTTACTAAATATACATCTTTATATTCATTAGTACCTAAAATTAGCACTACTGTTTGAAAGAAGCATGGGCTATATGCCGATTCTACAGAAAAAGACAAAATATCTTGGGAAGTAAATCCTCAAGATATTTTGTCTACAGTTTGAGCCACTTCTTAAAGAAGCGCTATTCAGCTCTGTCGTGAATTCCTTGCACTAACTTTTCTTGAATAGACAAATATTGTGCAATTTCTTCGTCATTCAATACTTCAAAAAGTTGAATAAATACTTCCTTCCCTACCTCTTGCGCTTTGATTAAAGCACCTACACCTTCTTCGGTAATCTGCAAACGAATTGTCCGTCTATCGGCATCATCGTAAAGTCTTTCTGCTAAGCCCAGTTTCACTAATTTTTCAGCAATACTTGTCATAGCACCTTTCGTATACCCAATCGTTTCCGCTAATTCTGCTTGTCTTTGAGGACCTTTTATTTTCAGTTCACTTAAAACTAAAATTGGTGAAATACCTAACGGATACGGAAACGCTTTCGTAAAGCGTATAATATTCGCATTATTCATCTGATCAATCATATGAATGAGTTTAAAAATACTTGTCTGTGCCAAAAAAAATCCTCCTCGAACATCCGAGAATATTAGTGAAGCATAATAGAGCCACCGTCAACCATAAGCGTTTGGCCTGTGATATATTGTGAGTCCTCTGATGCTAAAAATACTGCTACGCGGCCGATGTCTTCTTCAACATCACCAAAGCGTCCCATAGGAATTTTACTTTTAACAGCTTCGTAATATTCTGGTTGTGCTTTTGCCCATGCTTGTACACCTGGTGAATTCGCAATAGGGCTAATTAAGTTTACATTAATACCGAAACGTCCCCATTCATTTGCCGCTACACGAGAAATACCGCGGATTGCTTCTTTTGCAGCCGCATAGGCACCTTGTGTTTCATGTCCAGCAAGACCCGCGCCAGAAGCAAAATTAATAACATTCCCTTTTGACTCTTTTAAATGCGGTAATGCTGCTTGCATTAAATAAAATGTTGGGTAGAAACCAGTATCAAATGATAAATCTAAATCAGCTTGTGTTGTGTCTTCAATAGTTGCTTGTTTAGAAGCATGTGCATTATTAACTAATACATCTAGTTTACCGTATTTTTCAACAACTGTATCGATAATTTTATGCAAATTAGCACGATCCATTAAATTTGCTTGTAAAAACATTGATTTTGGAGAAATTTGTTGCAATTCTTTTTCCATTGCTTTTCCTGTTTCTTCATTTAAATCAACAATTGCTACAATAGCTCCTTCTTTTACCATTGCTTTTGCCATACCACTACCGATACCACCTGCACCGCCAGTAATAATTACGACTTTGTCTTGTAATTTACCCATGGATAAACATCTCCTTTTCTTAAATCCATTCAATAGTTTATCACTAAATTATTTTTAATTAAACTAGTTTGCTCAACTTTTTGAAACCCTTTACATTTCATTTGCAATTTGTTTTACTATTTCATCAATAGTGGTAATAACTGCACCTTTATTGGCTTGTGTTAAAATACTAAAAATATACCATTTACCACTTTTTCCTTGAACATAGCCACTTAACGCATAGGTTCCCGTTATATAGCCTGTTTTAGCTGAAACACTATAACCTTTCAAGCGATTTTCTAATGTAGCACCAACCAACTTTCCTTTTCGGCCTGCATGTGGTAAGGCGTCTAAATAGGAGAAGTACCAGGACTTATTACGAACTTTATATAATAATAAGCTTTCCTGCATACTACTTACACGGTTCTGATGATTTAAGCCAGAGCCATCTTCAAAGTACCATTGATCCATATTCAGTCCAGTATCTATTCCATATGTACGAATTGCCTGTATACCTGCCGACCAACTTCCTTCTCCAAGAAGTTCTCTCCCTATTTGCTTCGTCAACATTTCTCCCATACCGTTAATGCTTAGTTTTAAAAATCGAAAATTGATATCTTTTAATTGTATTGAATTGGATATTCCTATTCGTTGAGCATTATTTGGAACTTTTCCTATGTCAAGAGGCATTTGCTGAATACCTTTTGCTATTAATTTTTCTCGTAATACATCCAGCGTATACAATGTTGGATTATAAACGGTCACATATGTATTTTTCTCTGTACCAGCAGGTAAATTGCCTGTTACAACAATACGATCTGTTCCATATTCTCTCGTAATATTGATCGTCGATTTCCCACCTTTTTTTATTATCTTAGTTTTGTTAACAATTGGTATTGTGCTTGCATGTGGGAAAAGTTGAACACTTGCAGCTTGGCCAATTTTGGTGCCAGTCACTTTAACTTGGACATTACCGACATCGTACTGATCATTTGGAGAAAGAGTCAGAGCCGAAATACGAGATGCATAAGATAATGCCTCCTCCTCAGGAACAATACCTTTTGCTAAACGGTCATCATCAAACCACGTATCATCCGCAATTAATTTTCCTGTAATTTTTGTGATGCCTAATTTTTTTATTCCATTAGCGAATGATTCTAAATGGACAGGTAGCAGTGTAGGATCTCCACCACCTTGTAAATAAATATTTCCTTGTAATACACCATTTTCAACGGGTCCATCGATATACGCCTTCGTTGTAAAGCGATAATCAGGACCAAGTAAATCTAATGCTGCAGCACTAACAAGTAATTTATGTGTTGAAGCAGGACGGATCATTTTATCGCCATTATTACTGTAAATGACGTCCCCTCTTTCCATTTCTCGTACAGTAATACTATACTCATTATTTTTCCAGTTTTTCGTGATGATTGTATTGATTTTAGTCGTCATTGTTTGCTCAGATGCCCAAGCTTGTTCGACATTTATTAATGGAAAACTACTGAACAACATGAATAACATCGTATAAATAATAATTTTCTTTTTCATAGACCCTCCTGTTAGAAAAATATTCACGTATTTACCCTTTATTTTAAGTAAAATTATTTATTTTTTCAATTCCGCATTAATTCCGAATTCTTCAAAGAGGACAGTCATCTTTTTCTTTCGACAAGAATAGACTGTATTAGCTAGCTAAAAACACTTTCAGGAAAGGAGTTGTTTTTCGATGGGGGCAAAATGGATAAAAATTTCTATCTTCTATTTATTACTTGTTTTCGCGTTTGGACTGTTCATGCATTATACAATTCAACTTCAATGGAAGGCGACACATGCTCATATTGGTGTAGTAGGTTGGCTGACTACGGGATTCATAGGTTTAGTTTATTGTAATTTTAAAGAAGCTGCAGAAACAGGGCTCGCGAAGGCTCAGTTTTGGCTTTATAATATCGGTTTACCGTTCCTATTAGTTGGTATGATGATGGTTTATTTAGATGTTCCACATTGGTTATTTGAGCTGTTTGTATCTGGAGGCGGTATCGCGGTTGCACTTTCTGTCCTTTTATTTTTCATCAACGTCTTTCAAAATGTGAAGAGTACATCATAAATTAAAAATAACGGACTACTGTCGTAGATTTCCGCAACTGGCGGACGCTCTCCGTTCCAATCAACTAGAATAATTGTTTGAGTGCCTGTCACTCGCCCTTGGCACCCGTTTTGTCTTTACTCCAATAAACAAAAAAAGGCATCAAGAGTGAGCTATCTTGATACCTTTTGTCGAAACTCTGAGCCCCACTTAGCAAAGTGGGGCTTAAGTTTATTTATTTGCTAAAGACAATTTTGACACAAACGAACCACTCATGTTGAGTATCCTCTAGAAGTGTCGTAATCACTATAATTACTGCAATGAGTTAGCTTGCATTTGATACATTTTTTCATAAATTCCTCCAAGCTCTAATAGCTCCTCGTGCGTACCGCGCTCAACAATCTCCCCACGGTCTAATACAAGAATACGATCCGCATTTTTTATCGTTGAAAGACGGTGGGCAATGATAAACGTTGTTCGACCTTTTTTCAAAACATCCATTGCATGTTGGATAATTTCTTCTGTCTCTGTATCGATATTAGATGTTGCTTCATCTAATATTAATATTGCCGGATCAAAGGCTAGTGCACGTGCAAAGGAAATTAGTTGTCGCTGACCTGAAGATAGTGTACTTCCTTTTTCAATTACAGGTTCATCATAACCATTAGGCAAGTTTACTAAGACGCGATCACCACCAACTGCTCTTAAAGATTCCTCCACTTTTTCACGTGAAATTTTCGGATTATTTAAGCTCACATTTGAAGCAATCGTTCCTGTAAATAAATATGGGTCCTGTAATACAATACCCATATGCTCACGCATTGATTGACGCGCGACCGCTGTAATATCAATACCATCGATTGAAATCTTTCCTTTTGAAGGATCATAGAAGCGGAATAATAAGTTCATAATGGAACTTTTTCCTGACCCTGTATGACCTACAAGCGCAATGGTTTCCCCTTGATGAGCTTCAAAAGATAAGTTTTTCAAAACATAATCATCGTTTTTATAGGCAAAGGAAACATCCTCAAAAACGACATTCCCTTTATATCTCGGAAGACTTACTTCTGATACCGGTTCACCGTCTATATCTAACACCTCAAACACACGCTTCCCTGCAACGAGCGAGCGTTCAAGCTGAGAAAATTGATTGACAATGTTTGTAATAGGATTAAATAATTTCGTCAAATAATCGACAAATGCATATAATGTCCCTGCAGAAATTATTTGTGTTGTCGTCATCGACTGCGTCCCAAAGTAGAAAATAAAAATGGTAAACATTAAAAGTCTTAACGTATTCACTAAATTGAATGAAGTCGCCGAATCTAGCACTAATAATTTACGCTCATAGGCATAATGCTCATTATTCATATCATCAAATTCCTTCGTCATTTGTTGCTCACGGCGAAATGCTTGAATAATGGTCATACCTTGTATTGATTCGTTAATCATCGCATTGATATCGGCAATTTTAGTTCGAATAACATCGTTATACTTCGAAGCAAATTTACGATATAAAATCATCCATACGTAAATGATTGGCACCATTACTAATGCTAAACAAGCCATTTGCCAATTTAAAATGAACAGCGCTACATAGACACCTAAAATTGAGATTAAACTTGTTACGAAATTCGATAGCACCTGTACATATAAATTACGTACTGCCTCTGTATCATTCGTCACGCGTGCCACGATTTTCCCTGCCGGTAAGTTATCAAAATATTGAATTGGCAATGTTTGAATATGCTCAAAAACGTCCTTACGTAATTTTTGAACAACGCGGTTTGCTCCCATTTGTAAATAAATATACATAAAATAACGTAATATTGCTGTTGCAATCGCCAATATTAAATAAAGTATTAACAGCCATGTAATCGGCTTTATTTCTAATTTACCAATCGTCATATAATTATCGATTATATGCTTCGCAATAAAAGGCCCTACAAGCTCGGTAAATACTGCAATTGTTAAGAAAAATAAACCTAGTAATATTGGTTTTTTAAAATACATCGCATAGCGAGTTAATCGTTGACTCGTACTCATGAGGCACCTCCTTCTAGCTGTTGACGGTCAAATTGCTCTTTATACCAGCCTTGTTGTGAAAGGAGCTGTTCATGTGTTCCTTGCTCTACGATTTGCCCTTCATCAAGCACAATAATCATATTTGCATGTTGAATTCCCGACAAACGATGGGTTGTAATAATCGTAGTTCGATCCTGTCGTTCTCGTTGAATATTTTCTATAATCTTCGCCTCTGTTTTAGCGTCTACAGCAGAAAGCGAATCATCGAGTATTAAAATTTCAGGGTCTTTTATTAGTGCACGAGCAATAGATACACGCTGCTTTTGACCACCTGAAAGTGATACGCCCTTTTCGCCAACAAGTGTTTCAAGCCCCATTGGGAGATGGGCTAAATCTTTTTCAAAATATGCAGCATAAATCGCTTGTTTCAGCTCTTCTTCCGTTGCATCTTCTTTCCCAAATAAAATATTTTCTCTAATTGTTCGAGAGAATAACACATGATCCTGCGGGACATACCCAATCCAATCGAGTAATTGCTCCTTTGTTTGTGATGTTATATCAATCCCATCAATCGATAACTGGCCCGTTTCAATTGGATATTCACGAAGTAATTGTCGCAGGAAAGTCGTCTTTCCTGCACCTGTCTTTCCAACAATACCAAGTGTTTGCCCCTTTTTTAGTGACAACGAAATTTGTTGAAGATTCTTTACCTGACTCATTGGATACTGGAAGGATAAATTATCGAATCCAATGGCATGCGGAGCTGCTACCGTTTGAGGTATTGCAATATTTTGCACATCTGCTTCATAGCGCAATGTCTCCTGTACACGGTCCAATGAGGCATTCCCTTGCTGCATTACATTAATAAGTTCTCCGATTGCAAAAATTGGCCAAACTGCTAATCCTAAATAGACAGTAAACGTTACAAGTTGCCCTAACGACATCGCCTCAGTAGATACTAAGTGTGCACCGTAACCGAGTGCCACAACATAACTAATACCTGTACCGACTTTCGTAATTGGTCCGAATAAGGCATTTATTTTCGTAGTATGCATATTTTTTTCATAAACGGTTTCACTCATCTCCGCAAATGTTGCTTCGTCCTTTTTTTCTTGGACATATGCCCGTACAACCCGAACGCCTGCTACAGACTCGAGAACACTATCATTTAATTCGCCAAAGGCATCCTGTGCCTTCATATAACGCTCATGCACAATTTTCCCTAAATATTGTATAAGAATAGCCATAATAGGCACTGGTAACATGGCAAAAATGGTTAATTTCCATGAAATCATAAAGCCCATTGCAAAAATAATACATCCCATATAAATGGTTGAATCAATAAGTGTCATAATCCCAAAGCCCGCAGTTAGGGATACAGCATTTAAATCATTCGTAGCACGCGCCATTAAATCACCCGTGCGATTCTTTTCATAAAAAGTAGGCGTCATCCGTAAAAAATGTTGCATTAAATTGCGTCGTAAAATTTTCTCTAAGTTAATGGCACCTTCAAATAATCGAAATTGCCATACAAAATTTAATACATAGCCACCAACAATAATACCGCTGAAAATCAAAATATACTTCGATAAAATTGCAGTTGTCATTGTGCCTGCTGTTAAAATATCAATTATGTTCCCAAGTAAATAAGGAGGAATAACTTCTAAAGCACTAGCAATCATTAATAGCACAATCGCTACTGTGTATTGCTTCCAATATTGCTTGAAAAACCAGCTTAATTTGCTTAATACATCAAACATTTTTCATAACCTTCTTTCTCAAATTGCGTTAAATCTTCGCTACCCACTATCTAGCAATTCCTTATTGAAAATTAATTTCCTTGTGATGTTACGCATACGACATACACTCCTTTTTTAGTTCACTACAACTTTTTTGCAATAAAAAAAGACACATCCCCTCAAAAGAGCATGTGTCTCTTATAAAAGGTAAGGTGCGCCCATACCTTCTATTGCATAATAAATAACAACGTTAGACATGGACAATGTATGAAGCTGTGCTTTTGTTTTGTACTGTTAAAACCATCATTGTCATGCCCTCCTTTTTTGTTATAGTGTTATTGAAGATTATCATATTATTGAAATAATTGTCAACATTCTAACTGTTATTTTTTATATTTTACAGGAAATAATTAACGCTTTAAAGTAGTGAATTGCTTGAATTGGTAAAAAGGGGAACGTGACGTTAAAACTTACTTTCGAATAGCTACCATCCGACCTACGTCCTTGATACAATACAAAGTAATAGTGAATGTAAATGATGTACTTTACAAACAATAATGACCTTAAAAGTTAAAGGAGTCTTTAATATTGAAAACGTTTTTGGCAATAGGTATAGGTGGATTTTTCGGCGCGATGTCCCGCTATTACCTCAGCGTGTTACTTCCCAACACCGCTAACTTTCCAACTACAACACTTTTTATTAATTTAGTTGGATGCTTTTGTTTAGCCTTTCTTTTTACGACTTTTACTAACCGGACACCACTCGTACTTGGCGTTGGTACAGGCTTTTTAGGAGCCTTCACAACTTTTTCTACCTTTTCTGTAGAAACACTTTTACTCATTGAAAATAACCAATGGGTACAAGCCCTTTCTTATTGCTTAATTAGCGTATTGGGCGGTTTAGCTTGCGCTTGGCTTGGTGCTTTACTTGCAAGGGGGCGAATGCAATGATCCTTGTAGGCATAGGTGGAATTTTAGGTGCATTAACAAGATTTTACTTAGGAAAATGGATTGTCAGTACTTATCCTTGGGCAACCTTCATTATCAACATTACAGGTTCTTTTATCCTTGGTCTTTTATTTGGCAGCCATCCAAGTGAAGCATTATGGCATTTTTTAGGTATCGGTTTTTTAGGTGCTTACACAACTTTTTCGACGTTCGGCTTTGAAATGCTACAACTAGTAGAAAAGAAAAAATGGGGATTAGCTTTAGCCTATATTTGTAGTACAGTATTATTAGGATTACTCTTTGCTGCACTTGGTCTTTACATTTTGGCATAATGTCCTTAACATTCAAGAGGTGATTTTTTGACACAAGCTACAATTGAACAGCTCCAAGCGTTGGAGGCTGAAATAAAACATACTTTATATACATTAATTGACTTAGAACTGGACGAAGCCTATCAAGAAATGACTTCTCACTTTGCGCAACTGCTCGCAAAAGTACAAGCAGCTCATTTAATTGATTATAAACTTACTGTTCTAGTGGAACCTCAAGCTTATGCTACCGAGACTTGTATATTATTAGAAAGTTTACTTGAAGCAAAAAATAGACCAAATAAAAGGCATCAGTTATTAACCCATCGGATTATTTTAAAAATTTGGTTGCGTAAAAATCAACACTTTATAAATGACTTATTACCACAAATGTTTTAAGCACCTTGGTTTTCTAAGGTGTTTTTTTGTTGCCAGTCAGTTCCCCGCTAAATAAAACACATTTATTCTATTTCAATACAATAAAATGCTCATTTTATCGAAACCTTCCTTTTCACTTGGCGTTTATTAATTATGAAAGCTACATGACAATCTATTAATTCTATATAAACTGATAAGAGGTGTTTTTTATGGAGAGAATAAAATTACTAGATGTCGCTAGAGGACTCGCTATTATTGGCACACTTGGAACGAATATTTGGGTTTTTGGATCGTCTCATCATACTGTGGAAGTGGATGAAGTTGAAATTTCGAATATTGGTTCATACATATCGCATTTCACAGATTTTTTGACGAATGGTAAGTTTCTAGGTCTGTTAACGATTATGTTCGGTATTGGCATGCAATTGAAATATACTAGCTTTCAAAATCGTGAACTCCCTTGGTTTCGCCTATATTTATGGTCAATGATTTTACTCTATATTGATGGGCTTCTCCATTTTATATTTGTTTTTGAATTTGATGTACTAATGAGTTATTCGCTAACAGGTATCCTCGTTGCTTTTATCATTCAACGATCCGAGAGAATAATGAAAATATGTATGTTTTGTGCTGGTGCTATTCATGTTCTTTACCAAGTTTGGCAAGGGTTCATTAGTGTGATTATGTCTTCTAAGCTAGTAAGTATGTTATTTCCAAATAATCCTTATGCCAATATTAGTACTGAACGTGATTTAGCTGAACAAGCATTAATACGATATGATAATCAATTGCTTGAAATATCTGGGTTTACTTGGTGGGAGCAAGTCGTTTACAGGATGGAGCATTTTTGGGTATTACGATCAGAAGCCATTATGATTTTACCTATGAATGTTTTTTTATTTTTACTTGGCGTCTTCCTCGTACGAAAAGGTTTATTGAAAATGGATGAACGCGGAATTC
This sequence comes from Lysinibacillus sp. FSL W8-0992, assembly GCF_038008685.1. NCBI lineage: Bacteria > Bacillati > Bacillota > Bacilli > Caryophanales > Bacillaceae > Lysinibacillus > Lysinibacillus sp. FSL W8-0992. Next base: position 2,799,361 of record NZ_JBBOZQ010000001.1, on the reverse strand, counting down.
GACTGCAAAAGCGCCTGCTATGGATTGGTTTTGGTATCGGCATTCCAATCAATGCACTATCGCTCTTCAATGTACATTTTGTCGCATTTGACCGCTACGTTTTTGCCCCTATCTTATCACTAGGCTATTTAGGCCTTGTTTTCTTAATCGCTCGCCACCATAAGTTTGTCAAAACACAACAATATATTAGTAACGTTGGAAAAATGGCGCTTACATGCTATATCACCCAAAACATCGTATCATCCTTTTTGTTCTACAATTGGGGGCTCGGTCTTTCCAAACACTATAACCCGCTTTTAATATATGCATCTTGGTTAGGCATTTCATTATTTATGATTGGATTTTCAACATTATGGTTACAAAAATATAAACAAGGACCTGTTGAAACAATTTGGCGTAAACTTGGCAATATTCCTGTGAATCGCTATAAACAAAAACTAACATAAGCAAAGCTAATTTGTTTGCATAGACAGATTAAAACTTGTATGTGCTTAGTAAATTACTTAGCACATACAAGTTTTTAATTTGCTTTATTTTTTGTACGCATTCCTTTAATAAATACTAGATGAATAAACTGACATTATAAAAACTTTACTTTCTGGCTATTTCAAAACAATGACAATTATTATTAAAATAAAATAATATTCAAATACTTTTTAACTATCGACAAACTGCCAGCTAAACGCAACAAGAAGAGGAGTACACTATTATGAAAAAAGCATGTACAATTGCTGGTTCTGCCGCGCGTGGTGGGGCTGGTATTCAAGCAGATTTAAAAACTTTTCAAGAACTAGGTGTGTACGGCACTTCTGCCATTACTGCCTTCGTGGCAACACACCCTCATACAAAGCAAGGTGTTTATACACAATCACTAGAAGTTATTGAGGCACAGCTTCATACAATTTCGTCACAAATTGGCATAGATGCTTTAAAAACAGGCATGTTATTCACCAAAGACATTATTGAGCTTGTGGCGGACTGGCTCCCTTCCGCTCAAGTCAAACAAGTAGTTATTGATCCTGTAATGTTTGGTAAAGTAGGGACAGCTTTAATGGAGGAAGGTGCCATGACCTCTTTAAAAGACAAGCTATTACCTCACGCTACCATTATGACACCAAATATGCCTGAGGCTGAGTATTTACTCGGGGGGAGAAGCCTTACTACTATAAGTGATTTACAGGACGCAGCCCGTGATTTACATAAGCTTGGTACGCAATACGTACTTGTGAAAGGCGGACGCCTCGATGGTCCCGCAACGGATGTATTATTTGATGGCGTAAACATGCTAACATTAGAAGCTCCTCGTATTGATACAATTCATACAAATGGTGCAGGTTGTTCATACTCTGCGGCGATTACTGCAGGATTAGCACAAGGTCTTAGCGTTGAGGATGCAGTAATTCAAGCTAAAAAATTCGTTACAGCGGGAATACGACGTGCGATTCCGTTTGAAACAGTTGCTGGTGCAATCGACCACCGCGCATATAAAGAGGTTGGAGAAAGTAACATTACGATTACTAGATGCTAGTTTGATGTCCTTTGATTTGAAGGTAGACTAAGAAAAAATCCGCGTAACCTTTTTATAGGTCCAGCGGATTTTCTTGTTTTCCTTTCGAATTTCTCATTCCCCTTGAAAAGAGTAGGTACGCATAACTTGGCATATTTCTACATGATAATGACTGTACCATTTTTCTTTTCCTAATTGTTGCGCTACAGCATGCTTAGCATTGACTTTCCAATTTCGGATTGCTTCTAGCGATTCCCAGTACGATACCGTAATTCCATGCCCTTCATGATTTCTTGTACTCTCAACACGAAGAAAACCAGGCTGTTGTTTTGCTAAATCCTCAATCGTATCTGCCATTTTTGCATATCCAACGTTGTCATCATTCGTCCGCTGTGATGTGAAAATTACTGCATAATAACTATCCATTTTTAGTCCCCCTTCTTCTATCTTCTCTATTGTAAACGATAAATACTTTCAATATAATCGAACTATGGAATGCAAAGGAGCTGGAATAATGAGTATTAACCCAAATATGGCTGAAGTCGCTTCTTTGCTTGGAGAGACATCAAGAGCAACAATGCTAGCTAGTTTAATGGACGGACGATATCATACAGCTAGTGAATTGGCATATATGGCTAATATTAAACCTCAAACAGCTAGCTTTCACCTAGCTAAGCTAGTAGAAGGTAACCTAATAAAAGTCGAAAAGCAGGGACGTCATCGCTATTTTCAGCTAGCAAATGAAGATATTGCACAGTTTTTAGAAACTTTTCTAGCGATTTCACCCCCACCTGAAGTGCGTTCATTAAAGCAATCAAGCCAAATACAATTACTGCAAGATGCTCGAACTTGCTATGACCATTTAGCCGGTAAATTAGGTGTTCACTTAACTGATTCAATGGTCAACTCGGGTTATTTGCAAAAAGAACAAAATGAATATGTTGTTACACCAGATGGCGTAGCTTTTTTTACACAGTTCGGTATAGATTTAGAAAAATTAAAAAGGAAGCGTCGCTCTTTTTGTCACGCATGTTTGGACTGGAGTGAACGTCGTCATCATTTAGCTGGAGCACTTGGCCACGGACTGCTGACACATTTTTTAGACTTAGAATGGATTACGCGTGTACCAACAATTCGTGCAATTAAAGTTACCGAAAAAGGACGAAAAGGCTTTAAACAAGTTTTTCATATGGATGTGAAATAGTGCCAGTCACTCAAACAATTCTCAAACAATTTACTATGCTTATAGTATTTCAGTAAAAATCCACTGAGACTCCTGCGGGAACCCACGTAATGTAAGATGCAACAGACGGTGCGATAGCAACAGTTGCGACTTACTTACATCGTGCCCCGTGGAAAGGACAGTGGATTTTTACGCTATAGAAGTAGAAGGACTTATAGGGTAGCATCGGTTTTAATAGTTGCCTGTTCTTGCAGAAGTAAAATTTCGATTGACTAAATAAATACCACTTAAAATAAATAGCCCCCCTATCAAAAGCGACGAGTGCAATGGTTCATCTAATAATATCCAGCCTGTTAATACTCCAAAGAAAGGGGCTAAGAATAAGTAAGCACTCGTTTTCCCTGGATCACTATTTTGTAAAAGATAGTACCAGCCAGCAAATTGAATGATTGAAGAAAAAATGCTTAACCATAGTAAAATAACCAATGAATGGCCATTAACGATAAAATGTGGCTGCTCCAGTACAATACTACCTAGTAAGAGCAGTAATCCCCCAAAGAGCATCTGATATGCTGATAGAACCCATGTATCAAACAGTACACCCCATTTTTTTGCTAATAACGTGGCGATGGCCCAAAAAACAGCAGAAAGAAACCCGAAAACTAGACCAATTTTCCACTCGATTTGTGCACCCATTGTAATCATGACACCGATTAAACCGAGAATAACACCGCCCCACTGATACAAACGGTAATGTGCTTTTGTAAAAATAGTTGCCAATACAACGACTAACAGTGGGTTCGTAAATGTTAGAATAGAAGATTCACTAGCTGTAATCGTTCGCAAGCTTAAAAATATACACCCCATCACGCCAGCAGTTTGAAACGTACCAATCAAAAGAATTTTCAACCAATTGGCTTTTGTCGTTGGGTGAGGTCTTTTTAAAAGAAGAACAATTACAGCCATTAATACACCAGCTACGATAAAACGCAATGCCGCTAATAATAATGGAGATGAGTAAGGTAAACCCAATTTTACAATGGCAAACGAAGAGCCCATTAAAAAAGTTGTAAGTAGTAATAAAGCGATAAATTTAATATTATTCATACAAATTCCCCTAACTTTTGGTAAAAACTATTTTATAGCCATTATAAACATAGAATAATTCAACGCCTATCGAACTATGGAATACACTGCAATAAAAAAAGCTACCTCCACATTTAGTGGAAATAGCTTTTCATTTAAATTAATAAAGAGAAGGCAATAAATTTTTTGGAAATATCTATTGCCGTGTTCAGTATGATTATGCTTCGTTATTGTGCATGCATAATTACATTCTTTTTCTTTGAAAAAAATAGAAAAGACACGGTTAAGCTTAGACTAATGATACCAAATACTAGACCCATTCCATTTAAGCCGATTAAATCAAGCATCATTCCTGTTGATAGTAGAACGATTTGGAAGACGACAGAGTCAATCATATTGCGGAAGGAAAAGAAACGGCCATAATACTCTTTCGGCACTTGCTTTTGAAAGATTACCATTGTCGTTGGGAAAAAACAACCTACAGAAAAACCAAATAGTCCAAATGTCAGTAACGCGAAGAAAGTATTATCTGCAAGCAGTAACATAAGCTCCATTAAACCAATGATAAACGCAAGTCCAAATAATAATGTACCTATATTCACTCGCTCAACAATATATTTGAGCCCTGCTGCTCCTAACATAAAGCCGATACCTTCAACCGTATACAATAAACCAGAAATAGTTGTGGACTGGTGAATTTCTGATATTTTCATAATGACTAAATTAAAAGAGCCTAAAAATAATGTAGGGATTAACATTAGAACAAGTGTCATTAAAACGACTGGATGCTCTTTTAGCATAGGTAAAACTTCCTTAAATCCACCTTTTTCTTTATCTTGAACGGACAGATTAATTGTTTCATCTAGCTTTAATCCGTTTGTTATAAAATACATTAGTATGTATACAATAAGCGAAATAATGTATAACCATTTCAACTCAAAATAACTTAACATTAAACCCGCTGCCGCTGTTCCAACAATTCGTGAAATCGTTCGAGCATTCATTTGCCATGCATTCAATGAGATTAAATCTTTATCCTTAACAACCATTGGAATAATTGATTGTAAAGCAGGCATATAAAATGCTGCCGCAATTTGCAATGTAATTAAAAAGAGAATCATCCAAATGACCGAATTTGTATAAAGTGCGATAAACATAAAAAATACGCTAATAATGCGACCCACACTAGCAAACTGAATGACCGTTTTTTTCCTTGATTGGTCAATTAGTCGTCCTGCAAGCGGCGCTACAACAAGACCAGCTAAAATTCCAATTGAAATAATTAATGATTTATGAAAATCAGACGGAACTACCTCTTGCATAAATGCTAGATTTCCAATAATCCCAGCCCATAGGCCAAGACCTACTACAAACTCACCTAATAAAATAATCCATACGTTGTGATTTTTCCACATGCTGCATCCCCTCGTTGTCCTCTATTAAATTTTAATAACACCCATCGTAACAAAATTATAAATATTCGTACATATAAAATTACAATTCTACTATTTTATCTCTACCTTAACTTGTAATTATGTATTCTTTTTCCCAATCTATATCCCCTCATTATTGTACCAATCATTTAACGACATCATTGGAAAATCTTCCTCAACATCCAGTCTCAATGGTGCAATTAGCTCAATGGAATTCCCGTCTGGATCAGCAAAATAGATTGCGGCATGTGCATGTGGATTATTTGGTAAAACAAGCGGTTGTTGTGCTGGCGTAAAACCAAATGCTGTTTTTATTTCAATGTCAATGGATTGCAGCCACTCTTTCACTCGTGCTAAATCTTCTTCATCAATTCTGAAAGCAATATGCCGAATAGAAGGATGATAATCTAATTTTGCTTCCTTACTTTCCCAAAGCCCAATCCAACTTTCCCCTTTGACAATCCAGAAAAAAGCTAATTGATTTTTCACATAAGCTAACTCAAGCCCTAGTTTCTTATAAAAAGTGATTGACTTTTGTAAATTACTTACTGGTAAATGTGCTTCATATAACCCTTTTATCATGCTATCGCTCCTTTTCATCACTGACAAAAGTATACTATTTATTTAGAAAGTGAAAATCATGCTAAAGGATGAAATGTTCACCTTATTTTTACCTTTCTCATTATTCTTTCTCGATGTTCCAAAAATAAAAAATGAAGAGATGCTGCCTATTATAAGCCTCACCTCTTCATTATTATCAATTATAAACCCTCTAATTTACCTACAAGGGATTTTCTTTTCCTATCGACGATTTTTTGAGCTAATAACGTGACGACAAATAATATGCCGACTGCTGTGGCCATCATACCTGCAATGGACGTGTCCCAAAATTTCGCCAAATAATAGCCAATAATCGCTGCTGCCCCGCCAAATAACATACTGTATAGAAACATTTGTTTAATCGATTTACTAATTAAATTGGCTGTTGCGGCAGGACCAATTAACATGGCAACTACTAAAATTGCCCCTACACTATCAAATGCTGCTACAGTTGTGAAGGAAATTGAAGTCATAAAGCCATAATGCAGAAAAATAATTGGAACGCCTATAGACGCCGCATACACTGCATCAAAGGTTGCTAGCTTCATTTCCTTAAAGAATAAAACAAGGAACCCAATGTTTATTAATAAAACGAGCAACAACATCCAGACTGCTTTTGGCATTGTAATCGATAATAATGTCCATTTATCCCAAGGGACAAAGGCAATTTCACCCATTAATACATGCTCAACGTCTAAATGAACATTGCTAGCAAACAATGTAATAAGCAAGACGCCTGCAGCAAATAAAGACGTAAAGACAACACCAATGGCAGCATCTTCCTGTATACCCGATGAATGCAGTAACTGTACTAAATAAGCAGTTAATATCCCTGCAATTGCCGCTCCTATTAGCATCCAAAAGCCATTTAATGTTTGCGTAACAATAAAAGCCATAACAATTCCGAACAGCACAGTATGGCTAATGGCATCTGCTATCATCGACATTTTACGTAATATTAGAAAAACTCCTGCTATACCACATGTTATCCCTACTAGAAGACCTGTAAAAATGACCCAAAACTCAATCACCCTACCTCACCTTGCTTTCGAAACTGTTTTTTTCTGAGAAACTTATTAATTTGCCCTGCTGGACTTATTAAATAAGAGATAAAGAAAATGCTAGCTGCTACTAATACGATAATAGGTCCTGTTGATAATCCCGTTCGCAGTGAACTAATAAAGGTTCCGACTAAACCTGATATGCCACCAATCGTAGCACTCAGTACAATCATGGAACTTAATTTTGTCGTCCATAGCCTAGCACTTACAGCAGGAATGATTAACAGTGCCGACATTAAAATAACACCAACGGATTGGATACCTGTTACAATTGTCAAAACAATCAATATCGTCAATACAGCTTTTAACGCTTCAACCGGCAAGCCAATGCCCTTTGCATAAACAGGATCAAAGATTAAAAGCTTCCATTCCTTATAAAATAATAGACTAACTAAAATGATGATTGTTGCACTAATAAATAACCATGTTAAATCAACTTTTGTCATTGTTGCAGCTTTGCCGAAAATAAAATCATTGAGTCCGCTTTGATTTCCTAGCGGACTATGATTCACAATTGTCAAAAATACGACCCCTACCCCAAAAAATACGGTCAATACTAAACCAATAGCAGCATCTGCTTTCATTTTAGAAAATGAAACAATCCATTGAATACAATATACGGATAATGCTGACGTAATTGCAGCCCCTAAAATTAAGATTGGTAAATCTTTTTGGCCCGTTAATAAAAATGCTATAGCAATACCAGGCAACGCTGCATGTGCTGCAGCATCCCCAACTAAACTCTGTTTTTGAAGAAAGGAAAAGGTCCCCGTTATTCCAGCCGCAATGCCAAGTAGCATCGTACCGAGCAACACCCAAAGTAAGTTACCGCTTAACATACGCTGTTCGCTCCTAACGTGTCTTGCATCATAAATAATTTACCACCGTATGTTTTTTGTAATTGTTCAGCAGTAAAAACATCTTCAGTTGCACCTGATGCTAAAATCGTCTTATTTAATAAAATTGTGTAATCAAAATATTCTTTTACTGTTTGTAAATCATGATGCACAACAAAAATACTTTTCCCCTGTGCCTTTAAGCTTTTTAAAATATCGATAATCGTTTTTTCTGTTGCGGCATCTACACCAGCAAATGGTTCATCTAAAAAATAGATATCTGCATTTTGCGCTAGAGCCCTTGCTAAAAACACACGCTGTTGTTGACCACCGGATAATTGACCAATGGAACGCTCTGCAAAATCTTGCATTCCTACACTTTCCAAAGCTTGATTAGCAAGCAGCTTATCCTGTTTGGATGGCCTTTTAAATAAACCTGTATGTCCGTATCGCCCCATTAACACAATATCGAGGGCATTTGTTGGGAAATCCCAATCGACTGCATTGCGTTGTGGTACATAGCCAACAATTAGACTTTTTGGATCAAAGTTCTTTCCTAGTATTTCTACTTTCCCAACCTTATTTGGTAATTGATTTAAAATTGCCTTTAAAAATGTTGATTTGCCTGCTCCATTCGGACCAATTATTGCCGAGAGTCTGCCTGTAGGCACTGTAACGTTGGCATTTTCCAACACTGTTTTCTTATCATAAGCAACCGATAAATTTTCAACTGTTAATGCATTCATTTTTCCACCTACTTCAGTGCATCGACAATTGTGTCGATGTTATGTTGATACATCCCAATGTATGTGCCTTCTTTTGTTCCTTCAGCACCCATAGCATCTGAAAATAACTCTCCACCAATAACAATGTCATGCCCTTTCTGTTTTGCTCCTTCTATTACGGCTTTCATCGCTTTATCTGAAACGCTTGACTCTACAAAAATAGCTTTGATTTTGTTATCAACTAAGAAATCTACCATTTCCTGTACGTCTTTCACACCATATTCTGCTTCTGTACTAAGCCCTTGTAAGCCACGAACTTCAAAACCTTGGCTCTCACCAAAATAGTTAAACGCATCGTGGGCCGTTACTAATATACGTTGTTTTTCTGGAATTTCATTAATACGCTCTTTCGCGTAAGTTTGCAATTCATCTAATTTTTTCAAAAAAGCTGTTTCATTTGCTTTAAAATCATCCTTATACTCTGGATATTCTTTCACAAGTGTTTCCGTTACCGCTTCTACAACTTGTTTCCAAAGGTCAATGTTAAACCATATATGCGGATCGTGTAGTAGCCCTTCATCTTCACTATCAAGTAGCTTATCTTTATCTAACTTATCACCAACAGCTAATACCGTTTTATCTTTTGACATTTGATCGAAAATATCGAGCATTTGGCCTTCCAATTGTAAACCGTTATAAAAAATTACTTCAGCGTTTTCTAATTTTGATAAATCACTTTGTGTTGCCTTGTACAAATGTGGATCAACACCAGGTCCCATTAAAGCTGAAACAGTTAAATGGTCACCGCCAATTTCTTTAATAACATCGCCAATATGCCCTGTCGTTGCAACAACGACCCCTTCCCTTTTTCCAGTTTCATTTTTTTCTGCGCTACAACCAAAAAGTAACATCATTAAAACAAATACACCTAATAAACGTTTCATTTACCATTACCGTTGTCAAAACCTTCTAAAACGTTATAAGTTTACGTTTACCTCTTGCTTCATCGTACTCATTTTTACCGAAGCTACTTTCGTTTGTCTTAGCAGCACCACAAGCTGATAGTGCATACAACGAATACATATTAGCCGTATCTTCTGCATTTTGACGACTAATAGAAACTACATAGATGGGCGCAGGATTTTCATCTTACTATGCTACACCCATCACCTTTAGAGATTCTTTCAAATAGTGAAAACTTCTACATAAAGCGATTTCCACTATAGATTTCAGAAGAAGGATAACATTTAACTGTTTCAATCAAATATACGCTAGAAACTCGTACAGCTTTTGTTGCCCAAATGAACTTGAGAAAGATGTTATTATTTATCTTTCTCAGTAGGATTACTTCTCCAAATCGGTGCTAGAAAGTTTATCTTTATTGTTAGTCGCTACTTAATGAAGATGATGATACGGGTATTCGTTAAGCGATGTTGAAGTAAACGTATTACTTTTTTTGTTTTATAGTGTTGCTTGTTTTGACTAAACGGCTTCCCTCCTTAAATTTTATAATTTACGAGAAATGCTTCGCTGCAACTTGCGTAAACATTTCTCTTATTTCCGCATTACTGTTGATGCAACTTTGTCTCTCAAATTAATTATTTATCATAAATTTCTTCATAAGCTGTTTCCAGCCCATCCAAAATACAACAATTGAAATCGCTACACCTACAGATTGGGTCATTTTCCACAACATCGTCAGAAACACTAGTATTCCTAGTGGAAGAATCGTTAGTTTTAATTCATCTAACTTTTTCATTGACTCACTCTTCTTTCGTTTACGATATTTTGTTTCCCTTAGGAAAAATATATGCTTAAAGTGAATAAATTTCAACTGTTTTAACAAAAATTTTTAAAAAAAATTTTTTTCTTGCACATCTTTTGTATTTAGCCTACAAAAAAACACCGCCAATTTTTGTACATGTTCTACAAAAATTAGCGATGCCTATCTTGGTTAAAAAAAAGATGAAAAATTGATGTTCGTTTTCGCCGTTTAACTGTCCTATATCGCTGATAGATTCTTCGATATTGCCAATAAAGTCTGACTACTTTTTGACTAGTAAAAAGGACATGCACTTGAAAATATCTAATGGAAACATTTGCAGTTTCCATCTATATCCTGCAAACTAAATAGTATAATTGCTAGAAAGGAAGAATGCTAATGAAACAATTATTGAGTATAGTATTGCTTTCATTACTTATCGTTGCTGGTAACCTCAAAGTAGAGGCAGCTGGTTTTACAGATGTGACCGAAGACCATTTTGCTTATGAGGCCGTCATGTGGGCAGAGGAATATGACATTATTGATGGCTATGCTGACGGCACGTTCAAGCCGAATGCGACCATTACCGAGCAACAATTTGCAAAGTTACTTGCAAATTATTATGAACTAGAAACTCCATTTGATGAGTTGAAAAAGCAAACCCCTGCAGCGAATTGGTCAGATGAGTATTATAACCGCCTTGCAAGTTATGGTGTACCTCTTAACGGCTACTTTCATAACAATATCCGAGCAACTGCTATAAAACGTGGGGTTGTTGCACAGGCTATCACTCACCTAGCCGAGGGTAAACGTGGTCTCAATGAATCCATTCAATTTTTACTCGATTCCTATATTTCCACTGGTCAGAACGAGCAATATGAAAATCGTGATTTGCAAAAGTTTTTCGGCGTTGCAAACAATATGACACGTGCACAAGTCGTCACATTACTCCATCGCATGGATTCGAGAAATTTTTATACTATTTCTGAAGATGCACAAAACATTTATGATAATCCGAGCAATGCTTCCTTAAATTCACGAGCGATCAATGGACAACATCAGCTAGATAAAACGATGCAGCAAGTGCCTCCTTCAAATAGTGCGTGGGAAGGGACTTATACGTACTACTATAAATGGGGCAAAGGGGCGAATGAGTTTAATCGACGCGACGCCATTATTTCTAATGTCACAAGCAAAACGTTTAACATTTCTTTAACAGCAAGTGATGGTCAACAGTTAGGTAGTGTAGATGGGACAGCTACCATTACATCTAACACTAAGGCTGTAATGAACAGATCTGAAAATGGAAACCGCTGTGTTCTGGAATTCGAGCAACTTAAAAATGCGCTAAAAATAATCGAGGTTGATTGCAGTTCAGAGCGCAATGAAGGTACGAATTTTTCAGGCACATTAAAAAAACAATAAAGTCAATAAGTCACGCCTGTGAAATGAACTTATTAGCTACACTCAAACGCAAAAGAGCATAGACTAACACGTTTATTTTGAAAGATTTTAACATTGTGCACATTCATCATTTACGACATGCTGAACATCAATATGTTAAAGGAATAAAAGAAAGAGAGAACTATAATTAGTTCTCTCTTAAAAGATAAATGAGCTTACACTAGTATAAATTCACTAGTTGGCGTTGTATTATTTTTCTCCACTTAACTCAACTAATATTTTAGATTGAGTTTTGTCGTTTGTTAACGCTTCAAAGCCTTTATCAACGATATCATCTAATTTTATTTGGCTTGTGATAATGCCTTGTGGATTTAGCTGACCAGCACCCATTGCATCTATTGTTCTTTGGAATATTGTTGGTGTATAAACAATTGAAGAAAGAAGATTCACACCAGTGTTTGTAAGATGAATTGGATTCCACTCGATTGGTCTCGCAAAAATAGAAACAATCATCATATTACCACGCGCTTTTGTTACATCAATAGCTTGTTTAAAAGTAGGAGCAACTCCAGCAACTTCAAAAGAAACATCTACCCCATCTGCTACAATCGCTCGAACAGCTTGTACAGGGTCTTCTTTACCTGAGTTAATAATATGTGTTGCACCTAACTCTTTTGCTTTTTCTAATCGGTTATCAGATAAATCTAATACGATAACTTTGCTTGCTCCAGATGCTTTAGCAGCAATGACTGTCAATAATCCAATTGGACCAGCACCAAACACTGCAACTGAATCTCCTAAAGTAACGCCAGCATCTTTTACAGCTTGTACAGCAACCGCCATCGGTTCTACTAATGCACCATCTTGTAATGTTAAATTATCAGCTAAACGGTGTATATTTGTTTCAGGCACGTTTGCATATTTTGCAAACCCACCGTTTCCATGTAATCCGATAAAATTAAATCCATCATAACGATCGATATCTTCATGTTTGTTTCTATATGTTAAAGTAGGATTAATTACTACTCGGTCTCCTACTTTAAAATTTGTAACCTTAGAACCAATTTCTTCGATTACGCCAGCAAATTCATGTCCCATTGTTAGCGGAGCAATTTCACTCGTTAAATCAGCTTTTGCATCAACCGGTATGAATACTGGACCTTCTTGATATTCATGTAAATCACTTCCACAAATACCTGCCCAAGCTACTTTTACTTTCACTTCATCTTCTCTTAAAGCTCGTAATTCAACCTCTTCTACTCTAATATCTTTTACGCCGTGCCAAACTGCTGCTTTCATATCAATTTCCCCTTTAAAATTTAATTAAAATGATGCCATAAAATAACATCTTTAATAGCATTTCGGGCATTTTCAAAATCCGATATTTCTATACACTTGATAAACGTATGAATGGACATATGATAGGATTCAACGAGATTCATTTTCCATTTTGTTTGTGCAGCTACATTTGTAACAAATATGGTTTCTTTAAAGAAACGTAGCATCGCAATATTTCCAGTAATATCGAAAAACAATTCTAACAGGTGGGCAAACGATACAACATATTCGTAAATATTTTTTACGGACTTTCGTTGTTCCATCGTTTCAAAACGAAGTAAAAGTTCATTTTGAAATTCGGCAGTCCATTTTGTTTCACAATTTTTAAGTGCAAGATCCAACAGGTAATAAAGGGTCTCTAAATAATCCTTCAATTCCTGATCCGAAATAATTTTTACACTTACACCTTTATGTTGTATTTTTTCAACTACACCATCTTTTTGTAAAAGATACAGAGCCTCTCGGACAGGTGCATGACTTACTTGTAACTCTTTTGCAATTTCCGACTCTATCAAACGCTGTCCTTGTTCATATTGACCTGAAAATATGCGAAATAATAATTGCTCAGCTATTTGTTCTGCTATCGTTTTCTTCGAAATTGAATTTTCATTAAACCCCATCTAACCACTCCAATAAATTTATATCCTCTTATTTTAATAGTTCCGTGTATATGGTGGCTAGTAAAAATGTTATCCATTATAGATTATCGATAATCTATAAATGTTATTCTAATATGAAAACGCTTCGATTTCAATAATTTTGAATCAGGCGCAGTAATATTTTTATTCAATAGTACGCAAAAAATGATTATAATCGTATTGTTTAGCCGCATGAAAAGCAGCTTAAGGCATGGATAACAACTAAAAAACGACCTGATTGCATGCTGCTTTCAGGTCGTTTTTATCATTATGCTTCTACCGAAATATGTTGGAATGTTGTGACATCAAATAGTCCTGAATCCGTTAATTTTAAAGATGGGATAACAGGCAATGCCACAAATGAAAACGTTAAAAGAAAATGAAAATCTAAATTAGGATTTAGCTCATTTAGTGCAGTGTGTAGACTCGCTAATTGCATTTTGGCATCATGTGCTGTTGCATCTGTCATTAGCCCACCAATTGTTAATGGCATTTCTGCTAATATTTTGCCGTCTGCTACGATCACAAATCCCCCTTGAATTTCTTGAATACGATTAAGGGCCATGACCATATCATCATCATTCGTTCCAACGACTAGTGCATTGTGAGAGTCATGTGCTACTGTCGTTGCAACCGCACCTTTTTGCAATCCAAAACCTTTCACAATACCAAGACCTGTTGTGTGCAAATGATGGTGGCGCTCGATTACAGCCAACTTTAGTAAATCCTGCTCTACAGATGGAATAAATTTACCCATCGTAACCGGTACATCTACTACTAAATGATTGGTAATAAGCTGATTAGGAACAATCTCCATTACATTAGCTTTTGATCCTTTTGTAAATGGAATGGCAATCATGTCCGTAGTAATAGGTGGCAAATGCACAGAGCGATGGATATGAGCAGGCACTTCGGGTTCTACACGCGCCGTTAGCATTGTACCTTTTTCAGCAACTTTGATGCCATTTTTCCAGACAGCTTGCGCTCGCATTTTCGTAACATCTTCCACTAAGACAAAGTCGGCTTTATAGCCTGGTGCTATTGCCCCTCGATCGTATAAACGATAGCACTCAGCTACGTTAATTGTAGCTATTTGAATAGCTTGCAATGGCTCCATTCCTTCTTCAATCGCCATCTTGATATCAAAGTTGATGCTTCCCTCTTCCATTAATTCGTCAACATACTTGTCATCTGTACAAAAACCAAAGCGACGCGCATTAATTGTATTTACAGCCGGTAATAAATCACGTAAATTTTTAGCTGCTGAGCCTTCACGTATTAATACATACATTCCTTGCTCTATACGATCTAACGCTTCTTCCGCTGTCACACACTCATGATCAGTATGAATGCCTGCCGCTCGGTAACCTGTAATTTGTGTGCTAGTCAATCCTGCACAATGTCCGTCTACAACAAGGTTAGCTTGTTGTGCTAACCTAATTTTTTCAAGCATGTTCTTTTCGCCATTCAGCACAGCTGGAAAATCCATCACCTCTGCTAATCCACGTACATTATCATTGGTCATAAAAGGGGCTAAGTCTGTAGCAGTAAGTGTGGCCCCTGCATGTTCAAAACGAGTGCCTGGCACGCTGGAAGGCAGCATTACAAAAATATCCATTTCCGCTTTTTTCGCATCATCTAGCATAAACTGGATGCCTTCAGCACCTGCAACATTTGCTATTTCATGCGGATCTGTGATGACAGTCGTCACGCCGTGAGGAACAAGCACGCGACTAAATTCAGAAGGCGTAAGCATTGATGATTCAATATGTATATGCCCATCCATTAAGCCTGGGATAACATAATGCCCTTCAGCATCTTCCTCATCGTGAGCAATAAAACGATTTTGTGTATCGAGAGCTACAATTTGCCCATTCTTCACAACAATATCTGCATTCTTCCACGTTAAAGTAAAAACATCTGCAACTTGTGCATTACGCAAAATAAAATCTGCCTCCATTTTCCCCTGTGAAGCCTGTATATTTTCTGCTAGCTGCTGTACTTTTTCTACCATTTTGAGCACTCCCTTTTCTTTTATGACCTATCATGCATGAATGACGAAGGAGTTTCAAGTCATGTTGATTGTTTCGTCTTCATTTTTTTATATACCTTATTACTAGTATGAAAAAAACGACCATTTATAAATGGTCGTTTGTAAATTCTAACTCTTTAGGTGGCTCACCTTTTTTGTTCATCAATCGCATACGAATAGGCTCAATTTTAAGTGTCACCATTTCATCTTTGTTGCCAATGAAAATACCTGTAAAAAATTCTGCTAATTTATTTTTCAAGCCTTCCTCTTCAATTTCTGTAAGCTTCCCTTCAATTTCTACAAACGAATCACCAAAGCCTCCATTATCGTAGCCATATAAAATATGTGTATAAGGATTTTTCAATAGCTCATCGATTTTCTCAGAGTGCTTATTTGTCACTGTATATAATACGAAGTCTTCATTTTGAAATGTCATATAACGTGAATATGGCTTGCCATTTTCAACGGTTGCCATCGTTCCTATTTTTTCTCGATTTAATACTTCTAAAATTTCATCACGTACTGAAGTCATTTCATCCCATCCTTTCATATTCATTATTATTTTACCCCTCGTTCTTAAAGCTAAACCGCCTTTTTTTGAAAAATATGAAATGACTATTTTCGGCGTTTTTCTAAAACTATTGCTATAATACTTTGTTGGACAATATGAATTTTTCAGAATGAGGTTTTAAATATGAAACAAGCTTTTTTTACACGATGTCTATTTTTCATTGCTGGCATCTTAGTTCTATCCTTTGGCATAACTTTAACTATTAAAGGACAATTTTTTGGCGTTGGTTCATGGGATGTTTTACATATAGGGTTAGCCAAAACATTTGGTCTTACAATTGGCACTTGGTCTATACTAATTGGTTTAGCCATTTTAGCATTTGATATGCTAGTGACAAAGAAATTTCCTTTACCAGGTACATTTATAGATATGTTTTTAGCTGGCATTTTTATTGATATTTTCAACTTTTGGCTCCCAGATATTGAGGGCTTTTGGATGCAGCTACTTGCCTACTTAACTGGATTGCTTTTACTTGGTTGGGGCTGTGGCATGTATATGGTAGCGAATTTAGGCATTGGCCCACGAGATACATTAATGCTCTTGATGGTTCATAAGCTAGGCTGGAGTGTTACACGTGCTCGTACGTTAATGGAAGTAACAGTTGCTATTATTGGCTTTTTACTTGGTGGTCCAATTGGAGTAGGAACAGTGCTAATGGCTTTCGGCCTTGGCCCAATTGTACAATTAGCATTAACTTACAATGAGAAATTATTTACAAAATGGACTGGTGTTAAGAGCGTTGTCGTTTAAAAAATATATAAATTCAAAAAGCTTGTGAAATGTAATACTTCACAAGCTTTTTCATGACTAAATTAGTTATTTGAAAACTCTTTATTCTCTCGGTTCAGCTGTATTTTGCCCTGTCGCTTCTATTACTTCAGGTGTGCCATCTACTGTTTCCTCTTCTTGTACATTTTCTGCTGCTGGAGGCGTGATTGTCACTAATGTATAGTCGTCTTCATTTAAAATTTCAAAGTGTATGTTTTGACGAATATCTCCAACATACAGTGAGGTACCAATTGCAACATTGGTTACGTCGACTTCTACCGTTTCTGGTATTTCCGAAGGTTTCACTTTAATACGAATTTCACGATTTGGTTGTAACAAGAAACCTCCATCTTTAACACCGATAGCATCACCTACTACGGTAACAGGGATATCGACTTCTAGCTCTTCTGACATATTGATTGATTTAAAGTCTACATGCTTTACAAAACCTTTTAACGCACAACGTTGTACTTCTGTTAATACTGCATTTACTTTTTTTCCTTCGACATCTAATTGAAATACACTTTTACTACCAATTTCGCTTAAAACTTTAGCAAATGTTCTGGCATCAAGTGATATCGAAGTGGGCTCCATTTGATAACCGTAAACAACGCCAGGAATGGCACCACTTTGTCTTAGTTTTGTTAATGTTGAGCGTTGTCCTTTATGACGTTTTGTAGCATTTAATATAGTACTCATCAGCATTTTCCCCTCTCGTGAAAACTAGTCTCATAAATGGTTTTGCCCGATCGTTTGTTTTTTATACCTTTTTATAGTTTTAATGTGCTCAATTTCGCTTACAATATTTTGTTCTTTTTATCGAATATTTCACATAATAAAAACACCTTTTCTTCCTATTAAGGATAAAAAGGTGTTCAATCGCCGATTAGTTTGTAAATTTCGCCGTTAAAATTGCGTTAATCGCCGATAGTTCTGCCAATACCGCCGATAGAGTGCCAGGCACTTAAAATGGCACTTATAATCTGCCTGCTGCTTGCAAAGTGACAGCCAACATTTTTGCGAATTGACCTCGTGTAATATACTGATTCGGGTTTAAATTTGCATTGTCATCTAAAGCACCGATTGTATATAGTGTCTGCGTGTGACGTAATAACTCTCCTTGGAATGTATAGCTATCTTCAAAAGGTAAAATGGTTGTATCATCTTTATCTTCTAGCACAAAATCAACTGCATCCAATGTGCGTCCTAGCATCAATATCGCCTGCTGACGTGTAATTTTGCCATTCGGTTCAAAAGTAGTTGGCGTTTTGCCATGAATAATGCCTAATGAATGTAAAGCACCTACATGACCACCGTACCACGATGTTTTTAGATTTATGTCTGTAAACTGTTTCGTTGGCTCCTGCTGAAAGCTAAATGCACGGACGAGCAAAGCACTAAACTGTGCACGTGTTAAAGAATCATTTACACCGAAATTATCTGGTGTACGCCCACGAATAATTCCTCGCTCTGCCAAAGTTTGAATGTAGGAGCTAGTTGATGTCTTTGCTAAATCTCGGAAATAGAGTTGCTCAGGTTGCACAAACTTCAACTCTGCATTGTTGTGAATTATCGCAACCACACGATCTCCTTCATCTCGATAGGCAACGGGTTCCATTCCTTTTTTCAATACTTGCTGTAGCACACCGGATTGTCCATTTTTAAAAATGACAACTTCAAGCGGTTGACGGTTATTGACGATATTCGCTTTAATGCTATAGACTCCATTTTTTTCAGCTGCAGAAATTGTAGCACCATAGGCGGAATAGATTGTCATATTTTCTGTTTTCGTATGTACGTAGTGCGTCGGTTCTTCATAGGCGGAAGCTTCTATCGGGAAAGCGATTGATGCCCCCAGCAATACGAGGATAGTCGTTGTTTGAAATATTCTTTTCATATTGCTCCTCCCTTTTATTATTTTCTATAACTATCATAATAGATTTAATTGTTTAAAAATATAGTATTTTTAGCACATGCTCCTACAGTTACCTACCTAAAAAAACTTCGCCTACTATCAAATAGTAGAGCGAAGTTCCTTCATGAATCATTTATTTAATAACATATGCAACTCATGTAATTTTTTAATTTCATAATGAGGCTTTATATCAGTTGTGTTTTGCATATCGCGAATGTTAAACCAGCACGTATCAATCCCTGCTAGTAAACCGCCTTTCACATCAGATGTTAGTGAATCTCCCACAATTAAAGTCTTATCTTTATTTAATCCGTCAATACGGTCAAAAACATAATCAAAAAATGCTGGCATCGGTTTCTGATAGCCCGTTTGCTCTGAAATAAAAATACCTTTAAAATATTTTGCTAAATCTGCATCTGCTAATCGTTTATTTTGTGTTTTTGTCAAACCATTTGAAACGACGTATAAATCGTAACTGTCTGCAAGTTGTGCAATCAGCTCATATGCCCCATCTACGTAATGATGTGCTTCCTGCAAATACTTTTGGAAAACAGTTTCAACATACTCGCCGTCTACCTCTATGCCAAATTCCTTTAACGCGATTGAAAATCGAGTATTATGTAGAGAAGTTTTCGTTACTTCGCCTCGCTCAAAAGCACGCCACATTGACTCATTAATTTCTTTATAGCGGGTAATCATAGTCGGTGTAGTCGCAATTTTTTCTTGTTCAAATAAACGGTTTAGTGCTGCATCTTCAGCTAAATTAAAATCTAATAAAGTGTCATCTACATCAAATAATAGTATTTCATACTTACTCAAAACAAATTCCTACTTTCTTCGTTACGGTCTTCCCGCCTTGCTTTCTCTATCATAACGTTTTTTCAGAAAAATAGCAGTGTAAACACTCATTCTTTTCTTTGCATTCGCGTATTAAAAGAAACCCGTTTTTGGACAATATGCTGCCATTGTGTACATGCAAAAGTATTCTAAACATAATACCACATGCCTATTTCGTTCATCATTGTAGTTTTCTTCCAAAGATTGAAAAGCGGTGAGATTATTTAGAAGCGTTTTTTATATCGATACACGAATAAAATTTCCAAGAAAGGACAAAAATATGCTCTTTCAATAATTTCATATTTGAAAATATCACTGAATATGAGACAATAGAATGCTAGAAAGGAAGATGTACGAAAAATGACGACCTTACAAAAAATTACGCCCAGCTTTGATCCGTGGGAAGCATATTTAGATGTCGAACAACATGGGCACATGACCCTATCAAATATTGAATTTACAACAACAACCCTTTGTAATATGCGCTGCGCTCACTGTGCTGTAGGCTATACATTGCAAAATAAGGATCCAGAGGCACTGCCAATGGACATAATCACGAAACGCCTTGATGAAATTCCACACTTAAAAACACTTAGTATTACTGGTGGCGAACCGATGATGTCTAAGAAATCAGTTCAAAATTATGTACTACCCCTATTAAAATATGCACATGCACGTGGAGTTCGTACGCAAATCAACTCGAACTTAACAATCGAGCCAGAACGTTATTTACTCATTGCACCTTATTTAGATGTTTTACATATTTCTCATAACTGGGGTACAGTTGATGAATTTGTTGAAACAGGATTTGCAATGATGGCACGTAAGCCTACCTATGAGCAACGTGCAGCTCTTTTCCAACGCATGATTGATAATGCGCGTATGCTTGCTGAGCATGGCGTTATGGTTTCTGCTGAAACAATGCTCAACAAAAAAACGTTGCCTTACTTAGAGCACATCCACAACCAAATTATTAATGAGATGCAATGTGCTCGTCATGAAGTACATCCGATGTATCCGTCTGACTTCGCAAGTTCGCTAACATCTCTTTCTCTAGAGGAAACACGTGCAGCGATCCATCATTTACTTGATGTACGCGATGAAAATACTTGGATGCTCTTTGGTACATTGCCGTTTTATCCTTGTAGCACTAATGAGGAAGATCAAAAACTATTAAAACGGTTACGAGAGACTAAAAACGTCACAATGCGTAATGATCCAGACGGTCGTTCACGACTAAATGTCAATATCTTTACAGGTGATGTCATCGTTACAGACTTTGGTGATGCATCAGCTCTCGGTAATATCGTTCATGATAAACTACCAGCAATTTTCGACAAATGGATGGCTACAGATTTAGCAAAATCTTTAAACTGCCACTGTCCAGCTGTGAAATGTTTAGGTCCGAATGTCTTAGTTAAAAATATGTATTATCAAGACACGACTTTTATGAGCGGCTCAGCGAAACTTTAACTATAAAAAATGTCCAATGCAACTGAATGCATTGGACATTTCTGCTGTAGATAAACTTTCATAATTCGTTGATTTCCGTTCCCTCTGCACCCTTTCCGCGGACACACACAGAACGTATGACGTTGGCACCTCGCAAGTTAGCGAGCGGACAACAACGGTACAGCAGAAAAAGTGTTAGATTGATGGCCGTCAATCTAACACTTTTTTCTCTTTTGTCTCAATTTATTTCTTAATATAGCTATTTGTTAAATCAATTCATTTGCCAGTAGTTTATAGCAATTCAAGCGACTTTCCTGCGCATATTGATTGCAGTTTAGCATCACTTCATCAAAGCCATATTGTTCCTGCTCTGCTACTAAAAATGCTGCAACTTCCTTCGGTGTGCCTACAATATTTGCTTTGCGGTTGTTGGCAATCATCATTTTATCCATCTCTGTTAATGGATAATCCTTCGCCTCTTCTGGTGACATCGCCTGAATAATTTGCCCCTTCATAAGCTGAAGGCGCGTAATATCAATTGGCTTAGCTAAGTATTCCGCTTCCTCTAACGTATCAGCAACCGTTGTTGCATAGGTAACGATAATTTGCGGTTTTTCCATATAATAAGAAGGTGTAAAATAAGATCTATACGTATCAAAAATATCTTTGGACATATTACCCGTAAAGAACTGAGCATACGAATAACCTACACCACGTTGCCCTGCCTGCATGGCACTTTGACCACTTGAGCCGAGCAACCACGCTTCTGGTAATTGTATGTTAGTAGGCGAAGCAATCACTTGATCATAGACAGACTCGCCCGTTTTTTGATTATTCATCAATTTTAAAATGATATCGAGCTTATCATATTGTTCATTAAAATGTTGTCTACGTCCCTCTGCTAATGCATAGATTGATGCATGGTCTCCACCAGGAGCACGGCCAACACCAAAGTCAATGCGATTCGGTGCTAGTGCACTTAATGTTTTAAATACTTCTGCCAGCTTGTAGGGAGAATAATGCATCATCATGACGCCCCCTGTGCCAATCCGCAGACGTTTTGTTTTCGCCGCTAAAAAGGCTGCTGTAATTTCAGGTGCTGAGCTTGCTAGTGATTCGCTACTATGATGCTCTGCTAACCACATGCGATTAAAGCCAAGTTCTTCCCCTAAGAGCGCTAATTGTTCTGTACGCAAAAAGGCCTGTTCAGCAGTATGACCTTTCGGTACAGGAATTTGATCTAAAATACTTAATTTCAATGAAAACACCCTCTCTGTCTGTATGCTCTCCTTTCTACTGTAATATAGTCATCCCTTTTTACAAAGCAAAAGCACTTACTGATATGCGAGCTGTTTCATTTCCCAAGTTTCATAAACAATGCCAACAAGCATTCCTTTTTGTTTTGAATCAAGTACAACATCGTTAAACTTCATTGCAAAAAGCTTAAATTCAGTTACTTCCTCATTCACTATGAATTGCAATATGGCATGTCCTTTTTCGTCTGAAAATAGAATATCCCCTGAAAGCTCCACGACATGTTGACCCGTTTTCGCCTTATAATAACGCCAATACGGCTCTGTAAAAGCATAATTAAAGGCATCACGGACTTTCACGTCAGCAAAATCAACCAAATATCCTTCCTTTACTGTATCGATATATACATTATCCGTAATATCTTTTTTCGCATTAAACACATACCCTACGAGCACACCCATAAATACAACACAAACAAACACTCGAAAATGATTTCCTAAAGACAAATGTCATCACGTCCCCTTTACGCAAAAACACCATTTCCTTCATAATACATTAAAATAATTACATAAAGTAGAATATTTTTGTATTTTGTAGATTTTTATAGTTCCTCAACAAATGATGCATACTAAACGTGGTAGCTAAAAATTAATACAAGCTATTTACAGTCACTCCGTGTTCCTTTAATATCAGATTATTATTAGAGAAAAGAGATGACGTTTGTGCCCTTCGATTTAGACCCAAATATATTATTAATTCTTATTATTTTTGGCTTTTTGGCTGCATTTATCGACTCTGTAGTTGGTGGTGGTGGGCTCATTTCATTACCTGCTCTCCTATTTGTAGGATTACCACCATCCGCAGCTGTCGCAACAAATAAACTAGCGGGTACAATGGGATCTTTAACTAGTACCATTACGTTTTACCGCTCTGGGAAGCTAGATATTAAATCTGTCTATAAGCTGTTTCCTTTTGTTTTTTTCGGCTCCATGATTGGCGCATGGATTGTCCATTTAATTGATCCAAGTGTTTTAAAGCCTTTAATGTTAATCATGCTAGCGGCTGTAGCTGTTTATACGATTTTCAAAAAAGACTGGGGTAGTATTTCCACATATAAAAAGCTAACACCTAAACGATATGCTTTTTTCGTCCTTATTATTACTTTAATTGGCTTCTATGATGGTTTTTTAGGCCCTGGTACCGGATCATTCTTACTGTTTGCCTTTTTAATCGTTGGCTTTGACTTTTTAAAATCAGCCGGCAATGCCAAGTTTTTAAACTTTGGAAGCAATATAGCAGCGCTTCTAATGTTTATATACTTAGGTCAGATTCATTATACTTACGGCTTCGCTATGGGACTAGCTCAAATTGCAGGTGCGATAGTCGGTTCAAAATTTGCTATTAAACGCGGGAGTAGTTACGTGCGTAAACTATTTATCGTTGTTACCATCCTATTATTGCTGAAAAATACATACGACTATTTTTCGTGAAACAATTCTTACCTCTATTATGAGGTAAGTTTTTTTTCATTGCTTCAACTTTTTCCCCACTTTCATACGTCTAGTAGTTGTATACAAATTGAAAATGTTAAAAAGGAGCTTCTTTGGACATGAAAACAAGAAATGCATTTCAACATGAAGAGGTGTTTGTCCAGTTAATTCGTGAACAGAAAGAACGATTTTATTTGCTTGCCTATAGCTATACGAAAAATGAGCAGGATGCACTTGATATAGTACAAGACAGTATTCAAAAAGCCATGCTTTCTCTCGATCGATTAGAGCATGTGGATTACATGAAAAGCTGGTTTTACAAAATTGTTGTACGTACAGCCATTGATTTTTTGCGCAAGCATAATCGCTTACAAGTGACGGATGATAACACTTTACAATATTTAACTCCTGCTCAAGAAGATATTTACGAGAACATCGATTTAGAGCATGCTTTAGAGGAATTACCTCAAATGTACCGTGAAGTCGTGATTTTACATTATTTCGAAGATTTAAAGTTAGCTGATGTTGCCAACATACTGGACATAAAGCTAAGCACAGCTAAATCACGCCTATATAAAGCTTTAAAACTGTTAAAAATACAACTCCAAGATGGGAAGGGAGAAACAGCACATGGATAAAAAATTAGAAGAGTTAAAAAAACATTATAATGACGTTCCAATACCAAAAGAGCTTGACTTTGTAGTTGAAAGTGCACTAAAACAAGGAAAAAGGAAGAAAAAAAATCGAGGACCGCAATGGTTACTTGGAACAGCGGCAGCTGCTATGCTATTTACAGCTAGTTTAAATATTAGCCCTGCAATGGCACGTACATTGTCTGATATTCCTGTAGTAGGGAGTGTCATAAAAGTACTGACATGGACAGAATATGAAGTAGCTGATGACACATATGACGCTACTATTAAAGTACCTTCTATTGAACATTTAGAAAATACAGATCTTGCAAATGCTTTAAATGAAAAATATCGTTCAGAAGGAAAAGCACTTTATGATGACTTTATTGCAGAAGTTGGCGATTTGAAAGCAAATGGCGGTGGTCACTATGGAATAGATAGCGGCTATGAAATTAAAACGGATAACGACCAGATTTTATCGATAGGACGTTATATTGTCAATACAGTAGGATCATCATCTACCGTTATGCACTATGATACGATTGATAAACAAAACGAAATTTTAATTACGCTGCCAAGTCTATTTAAAGATGATAGCTATATTCATGCTATTAGTGAGAATATTAAAGAACAAATGCGTGAACAAATTGCTGCAACAAACGAAGATAAAGTGTATTGGATTAAAGGAGCGGGCTTGCCTGATGAAGATTTAATGGAAGTGTTTACTACGATCAATAAGGAACAACAATTCTACATTTCTGAAAAAGGAAAACTCGTTATTTCATTCGATAAATATGAAGTAGCACCTGGCTATATGGGTGTAGTGGAATTTGAAATTCCAACAGACGTTCTTCAAAATAGTCTTGTAAGTAATAAATATATTCATTAATCGCAGGCACTATCTCATTTAATGTGAGATAGTGCTTTTTTATGACTTATAATCTTTCAACTTTTTGTCAAAGCTAACTTGTATCAAAACATGTTAGAGGGTTTTCAAATGAAAGGTGTAGGATCAATTAGTATTTTACATGTTGTCTTCCTAGCAATGACCGTTATTGGCTTAAAAAATCACGTTACAATTATGCCTCCGTTATTGGAAACTGCAGAAAGAGATAGCTGGCTATCTGTAATTTTTACATCGATTTTAATGTTTCCTTGGCTCTTTCTTTTAGTTTATATTCATAGAAAATCGAATCAAGAGCCTTTAAAAGATTGGCTACCACAAAAAATCGGAAAAATCGGTTCTAAAATCGTGATTTATACTATTGCAATTTATCTTATCATTATTGCGGCCTTTACAATGATTGAAACCTTACAGTGGGTAAATACCACTTTTTTACCTAGAACGCCAAGGTTAATCTTGCTTGCTATATACGTCGTTCTTTGTATCCTACTTGTTACGACAAGTTTACAAACGATCGTCATCGTCAATGTATTCGTTTTATTAGCTGTAGTCGTTTTTGGATTTTTTGTTGCCTTTACAAACTTACAAGTTAAGGACTATGACCTACTACGTCCTTTTTTTGAACATGGATTTACGCCTGTTTTACAGGGGCTCATCTACCCCGCCTCGGGATTTTCGGAATTAATATTATTTTTACTCATACAACACCAAATTAAAGATCGTATGCGTTGGCATCACTTTGCCATTATACTCCTAATTTTAGCAGGGCTAACAATGGGTCCCCTCGTTGGTGCCATTACAGAGTTTGGACCAGCAGAGGCCTCAAAACAACGCTATCCGGCTTACGAAGAATGGGGCTTAGTAACAATAGGACGCTATGTGGAGCATCTAGACTTTCTTTCAATTTATCAATGGTTAACTGGCACATTTATTCGAGTCGGATTTATTTTATATATTGTTACAGATTTATTGGGCATGGCAGGAGATCACCGACGTATTTGGAAATTCATTGCACTTCCATTCTTTTTTATATGTCTACCACTAATGTTATTAAATGAACACATATTTCTACAACTTAAAGGAAATTATATGTTAGCAGGTACATTTATTTTCTTTTTCTTACTATCCATATTTTTAATGATTGTAGCTTTCATGTCAGGAAAGAAAGGAAAAAAATCTAAAGCCGATACCCAAGACACGGAAAGTGGTGACACTTGATGCCTTCAACAGAAAAGCCCTTAGTTTTATCAACCTTAAAGCAGTTATTTGAAAAGTCTGTTGATGTTCATTTTCAAGAATATGCATTCCAGCAACATAAAGTACAATTTGTCATCTGTGAGGCGATGATTGATCAACAACTTCTCAATGATGTCATTGTCATGCGTGTTCAAGCTCTTTTTGATAATTTAAAGGACGCATCACTACAAGATGCTATTAATAAACAGTTACACATCCCTGGCCTACAACAAGTAACAGACCAGTCAGAAGCCATTACACTTATTTATAATGGCCATTTACTTCTTTTTTTTGAAACGGATGATCTGCTTTATGCCAGTAATATTGCCAGAAAGCCTAATCGTAATCCTGAAGAAACTAGGATGGAAGTACTCGTTAAAGGACCTAGAGATAATTTTATTGAAGATATCTCGGTCAATATTGCATTAATACGAAAACGACTACCTACGAATTCCTTATGTGTAGAAAAAATGGAACTTGGGAAACGCTCAAAGACAACCGTTGCTATACTTTATTTTGGCGACATTGCGAACTTGGAAATTTTAAATAGTATAAAAGTACAATTACAATCAGTCGATACGGATATTGTATTTAGCGGTGATTTACTAATGGAGCGTGTAAACAAAAATACAAGGTTTTTCCCAAAAACTGATTATACAGGACGGCCAGATTTTGCAATTCAATCATTGATACGAGGACGTTTTTTAATTTTTGTAGATGGCGTAGCTTATGCTGTCATTACACCTGTTAATTTATTTTTACTGTTAAAGTCAGGGGAAGATAATGAATACCCGATTGTTTTTAGTTCACTTGAACGTTTACTACGTATATCTGGAATTTTTATCGGCCTACTGTTACCTGCTTTTTGGCTTGCTTTAACAACCTATCACCAAAATCAATTACCTTTATTGCTTTTAGCAACTGTTGTCCAAGGTCGAACCGGCCTACCCTTCCCCTCTTCGCTTGAAATGCTATTGATGCTATTAATGTTTGAGCTGTTTAGAGAAGCAGGCTTACGTCTACCATCTGTAATCGGTGGAACGATAAGTGTCGTTGGTGGTTTAATTATTGGCGATGCAGCAATACGTGCAGGTGTTACAAGTCCAGAAATGATTGTAATTATTGCCGTTTCTACCATTGCTTCCTTTACACTCGTTAATCAATCGCTCGTTACGACAATCAGTATTTTCCGCGTTGGCTTCATTTTATTAAGCGGCTTTTTTGGTTTATTCGGCTTTTTTATTTCACTATACGTAACCCTTCTTTACTTATGTAATATTAGAATATTCGGTAACTCTTATATGCAAATTGGCGCTGATTTAGATTGGTCAACCATTAAAAAAACACTGTTACGCTTATCACCAAAAGGTTATACCAAGCGTCCAAACTATATTGCACCACAAGATCAAACCCGTACGAGTGAGGATAAAAATGAATAAAAAAATACTCAGTATAATGTTGTTAGTATTCACTACACTGTTATCAGGGTGTTGGGATGTCACTGAACCACAAAGAATGTACTATGTCCATGCGCTTGGTATAGATTATAAAGATGGCAATTATGAAACTTACATGCAAATTATTGATTTTGCCAATATAGCCAAATCCGAACAGCCAAATAATCCGCAAGCTCAACAGGCTGAAATTGGACATGCAAAAGGTAAAACAATTGAAGATTCTCTTTTCGATTTATATCATTCCATTGATCAAAAAGCGTTTTGGGGACATATCACCTATATTATACTTTCAGAAGAAGTAATGAAGAACAACAAGGTAAATCAAGTGCTCGATTTTTTAACTCGTTATCGTGAAACACGATATCAAATTTGGGTTTATGGCACAAAAGAGCCACTCGATGATTTACTTGTAGTTACACCGATAAATAATAAGGCTCTTACATTATCTAAACTCGGTGATCCGTTAAATTCTTTTAAACAAGAATCTTTTGTCGCACCGATTAACTTACGAAAATTAGTGATCGGTCTAAATGAGCCAAGTCATGAAGTTTATCTTCCATTAGTATCAATTGATAAAGGATGGGTATCTTCCAAAGGACAGTCGGAATCAGTGGAAATAAAAGGTATTACACTACTATCTAAAGAAGGATTAAAAGGATTTCTCACCGAAGAAAACGCAAATGGTATTAAATGGATGACCAATGAAACAATACGCAGTGAAATAACCGGGCAAATTGGAGCGAATAAACAATTCGTAACCGTTACATTAGATCATTTAAAAGTTCATATTTCTCCAGTCGTAAAAAACGAAAATGTACAATTTGATATCGAAATAAAAATGGAGGCTAACGTTCTTGGTATTACAGAAGAAATTACGACCAAAGAAATTCGTCAATTGGTCAAAAAACAGGTAGAAAAAGAAGTAAGGGAAACATTTAAGGAATCGTTAGCATTGAATACAGATATTTACCGTTTATCTGAACAGCTATATCGTAAAGATGTTAAAACATGGAAAAAATTAGAGAATAACGGTAAAATCGACTTAACGGAAGATTCTATTCGCAACATAAAAATAACAGTAATCAAAGTAAACCCTGGTAGGGAATCTTTTATTGAAACAATTACAAAATAGCAAGTAAATTAAAACAAAGGCATCGAGTATTGATTTACTCGATGCCTTTTGAATATGTTTAACATCTAAACTATTGTACTACTTTTTCAATTTCTGTTTTACGAAATTGAATATGATGTAATTTTGCGAAAATACCGTCTTGTGCCACTAGTTCCGTATACGTACCATCCTCTTCAATACCATTTTGTGTGACAACAAGCACCCGATCCGCATTACGGATAGTCGCTAGACGATGCGCAATGATGAGTGTTGTTCGATTTTCAGCAAGTTCCGCTAACGATTGTTGAATAATCATTTCCGTTTCTGTATCTAGCGCAGAAGTTGCCTCATCCAAAATTAAAATCGGTGGATTTTTCAAGAACATACGTGCAATGGCAATACGTTGCTTTTGCCCACCAGATAGCTTTAAGCCACGTTCACCAATCTGTGTCTCATAACCATCTGGAAGCTCTGCAATAAACGATTCTAAATGCGCCCTTTTAGCTGCTTTTTCAACGTCTTCATCACTTGCACCTAAACGACCATAAGCAATATTTTCTCGAATTGTCCCTGTAAATAAAAAGACATCTTGTTGTACAATGCCAATTTGTTCTCGTAGAGAGGCTTGTGTCATATTACGTACATCCAAGCCATCAATCGTAATCGCCCCTTTAGTGACATCATAAAACCTTGGAATTAAAGAACAAATTGTCGTTTTTCCAGCTCCAGATGGACCAACAAAGGCAATTGTTTGTCCTGCATGCACATCAAATGAAATACCTTGTAAAACAGCTTTTGACGTATCATAATTAAAATCAACATTTTTAAACGAGATGTCTCCACATAAATGTGTTACTTGCTTTGCTCCCTCACGATCCTGAATTTCTGGCTCCTGCTCTATTAACTCACGGAAACGCTTAAAGCCTGCCATCCCTTTCGGATACAGTTCTAACAACGCACTAATTTTATCGATTGGTTTAATAAGAACATTTGTATACAATACAAAGCTTACAAGTCCTCCGTACGATAATTTCCCATTAAAGCTTAACCAGGCTCCTACTACTAGGACAACTAACGTTAACAAACGAGTCATCATATAAATACTCGAATGCGCCCCTGCCATAATCTTATAGGCGTATAATTTTGCCGAACGGAAAAAACCATTTTGCTCCTTAAAACGTTCCATTTCATACGCTTCATTTGTAAAAGATTTCACAACGCGCACACCTGAAACGCTATCCTCCACACGACCGTTTACATCTGCAATTTTAACGTACAACGTCTTCCATGCATTGTTCATCTTAATGTTACTAACTGTTACAAGCCACATTAAGAACGGCACCATAATCGCTGCAATTAATGCAAGTGTTGGATTGACATTAAACATAATAACGAAAGCACCCACAAACGTCATAATAGCAATAAATAAATCTTCTGGACCGTGATGGGCAAATTCACCAATATCAAATAAATCATTTGTAATTCTGCTCATAATATGCCCAGTTTTCGTATTATCAAAGAAACGGAATGATTGGCGCTGGACATGATTAAACAGTTCTTGTCGCATATCGGTTTCAATATTTATACCAAGTTTATGCCCTAAATAATTGACAATAAAGTTTAGTACGGTGCTAAGTACGTATACTAGCAATAGCAACATACTTACTTTGACAATCATACTCCACTCCCCTGTAGGCAGTAGTTTGTCAATGAACCATTGAACAGCTAATGGAAAGGCGAGCTCTAGTATTGCTACAATAATCGCACTAGAAAAATCGACAACGAATAATCGTTTATGTGGTTTGTAGTATGAAAAAAACTTTTTATACATATATGTCTCCCTTCTAAGTTGCTAAAAAATTTCACTTAACATCAATAGTACCACTTGTGATAATAATTCGGAAAATAATTTTTAAATAGAAGATTACTTTTCATTTGCATTTAGTTCACTACATGCTATAATCTTTGTAAGAAGAATTGAATAGCTTTTGACATTTTTGTCAAAGGGGAGTAGCTAGCAGATGTGAGCGATACATCTGATTTCACATTCGTCATTACATGGCAGTTGCCATCGGGTGTGATAGCAAGCTCATCTAATAGATGAGTGCTGTACCGATAATTTTCGGTACTAATTATTATTTGGAGCTTCCAAATAGTTGTGCTTAGCAAGACCTTTGCCTATTTTTTAGGCATGGGTCTTTTTCTTTTGCCTAAAATTAAAAATAGGAAAGAGCATTATATTCATTTCTGTCCAAAATAAAGGAGGAAACACATTTGGAAGCCATTTTATTAGAATACGCATGGGTATTAGTTGTATTAATTGTACTAGAAGGACTTTTAGCAGCGGACAATGCAGTCGTTATGGCGGTAATGGTTAAACATTTACCAAAAGTACAACAACAAAAGGCATTACTATACGGATTAGTAGGTGCATTCATTTTCCGTTTTGCCGCTTTATTCTTAATTACTGTACTCGTGAATTTTTGGCAAATTCAAGCTTTAGGCGCTGCTTACTTGCTATTCATGTCGATTAAGCATATTTACGATTCACGGAAAGCTGCAGGGGACTCAGATGAAATTAAAGAACCTAAAAAACAATCTGGTTTCTGGATGACAGTTGTTAAAGTTGAGCTTGCAGACATCGCCTTTGCAGTAGATTCTATTTTAGCAGCAGTTGCGATCGCAGTTACATTACCACATTTAGGGAATTTCGATGTTGGTGGCATTAACGCAGGTCAATTCGGCGTTATGTTCCTTGGTGGTATTATTGGGGTCGTAATGATGCGATTTGCAGCACGCTGGTTCGTACGTGTACTCGAAAAATTCCCGTCACTCGAAACGGCTGCCTTCCTTATCGTTGGTTGGGTTGGTGTGAAGTTAGCTGTCTTAACTTTAGCACATGAAAAATTAGGGGTTATTCCGCATGAATTCCCACACTCAACACTTTGGAAAGCTACATTCTGGATTGTATTAGTTGCAATCGCTCTAAGTGGCTACTTAGTAGGTGTAAAAAACCAAAAGAAGGAAGCTTAAACGCTTATAATAAAATTCGCCTAGACATAATGTCTTGGCGAATTTTTTATAATAGTTAATGGCGATTCGCTCGAGTTTAGTATCGATTTCTCCTAGTTTAGTGGCGATTTTACTTTGTTTAATGGCGATTGCCCTACTCTATCACGATTGCTACAGTATAATCGGGTATTGGACTAAGAAAGCTTAAAAAGAAAGGAATTTTTAAATGGCTTACGCTAACCGTAATCAAAACTTAAACAAAATTTTAAAACACTTTACCTTTATGTGGGTATTGACCGTGGTAGGAATATTTATCGCCACTTTATTACCATCGACTGTAATAATGCCGCTTTCGATTCTTTGTATAATTCTTCTAATCATTGCCTGCTTTGTTCGAAGCTTAAAACTAGCTAACTCTATTATGTATGCAATCCCCTTTTTAATGGGTATTTTACTATTTTGGACAACACAATTTTTTATTGATCAGCTCGGACCGCAATTAGTTTTATTAGTTTTCGGAGCAACCGTTATTATTTTTGTCATACTAGCACTTGTAGGTATGATGATGAATAAAGATATTTCAAATTGGGGAAGCTATTTATTCACTGTGCTTATCGTCGTGCTTGTGTTTTCGCTTCTTTTTATGTTTATACCAGTAAGTAATATTATTGGGCTTATTATTGCCGCTATTTCTGTCTTACTGTTTAGTCTTTTCACAGTGTATGATTTTAACCGCATTCGACATCATCATGTGTCAGACGAGGAAGTCATTGGGATGGCATTAAATCTATATTTAGATTTCATAAATTTGTTTACGAATCTATTAGAAGTGATTTGGCGTTTAAAAAATGAATTTGACTAATTTTTCTAATTGAGAACGAATATCAATTTATTTTTGCACCATTTAGGGCGAAAAAAATATTTTTCTGTATGATGGCCATCTTTCGCTATATACTATGAGAAGTAGTAGGTATTTACTGCAAAGGGAGGAACATTTATGTTATCTGAAAAACTACACACAGCACTAAACGAACAAATGAATTTTGAATTTTACTCCGCTCATGCTTATATGGCAATGGCTGCATTTTGCACAGACCAAGATTACGATGGCTTTGCGAATTTCTTTTTAGTGCAAGCTGAAGAAGAACGTTTTCATGCAATGAAATTTTATAATTTCTTAAGTGATATGGGCTATCGTGCATCAATACACGGATTTGACAGTCCTGAAAATCATTTCGACTCTATTTTACATGCTTTTAAAACAGCTATGTCTCATGAAAAAGAAGTGACTCGTCGTATTTACAACTTATCTGATATTGCATTAGATGAACGTGAGCACGCAACTATGGCATTTTTAAAATGGTTTATCGATGAGCAAGTTGAGGAAGAATCAACATTTGATACGTTAATACGTAAAATTGAACGTATTCAAAATGATTCGAATGCTATCTTTATGCTAGATGCTGAATTAGCGAATCGCTCTTTCACACCAGATACTGAAGCTTAATAAAAAAAGGGCTGAATCAAATACTATTTGATTCAGCTCTTTTCATTTTCAAGATATTTTCCTACAACGGTCGGCTTGGCTCACGGATTTCGCCATCAAATGCAGCGCGGTAAATAGCAAAAATATCATCCCGATTTAATGGCATCGGACTGCGAGCTAAAATTCTTGTTTGCTTTGTTGCATCATCCGTTAATTGTTCAAGAGCAGTTTCTGGTATGTTAAAACCTTTTAAAGTCGAAGGAATATTTACATCGCGTACTAATTGTTGCAATGCATCAACACACTTATAGGAAGCAGCTTCTTGCGTTAAATACATAGAGGAAAGACCCATTGCATCTAATATATCTTTCATGCGTTTTTCACAACTTTGGCGAATATAGCCCATTACGTATGGCAATAGTACAGCATTTGAATCTCCATGTGCAATATGGTACTGACCACCAAGCGGATAAGCTAAAGCATGTACCCCTGCTACACCTGCATTAAAAAATGCTAACCCTGCTAAGTAACTACCATAACTCATATCCGAGCGTGCTTGCTTGTTATTACCATCGTGTACCGCTGTACGAATTGAGTTACTGATCAATCTAATCGCTTGCAGTGCAAGTCCATCTGTCACTTCATTTGCATTGATAGAAACATATGCTTCAATTGCATGTG
Source organism: Lysinibacillus sp. FSL W8-0992 (assembly GCF_038008685.1). Classification (NCBI taxonomy): domain Bacteria; kingdom Bacillati; phylum Bacillota; class Bacilli; order Caryophanales; family Bacillaceae; genus Lysinibacillus; species Lysinibacillus sp. FSL W8-0992. Next base: position 2,764,950 of record NZ_JBBOZQ010000001.1, on the reverse strand, counting down.
TTAAAGCGTCTACACCCGTAGCGGCAGTTACTTTTGAAGGCAAGGAAATCGTTAATTGCGAATCCACAATGGCTACATCAGCCAGTAAATAATCATGCGTCACAACATCCTTAGTCGTTTCTAACGATAAAACAGAAATATTTGTAACCTCTGAGCCTGTACCTGAAGTTGTCGGAATTAAAATTTTCGGAAGCCCTTTATTTTCAAGTGTTTTCGTGCCTGTTAAATTTAAATAGTCAGCCACCTGACCATCATGAGTAGCTAATACAGCAGCTAGCTTAGCTAAATCTAATGCACTTCCCCCACCTAATCCAATAACTAAATCAAACTGATGGTTTCGTGTATAGGCCACTAGTTTTTCACCAATTGCAAGAGGTGGCTCAGGAGCAATGTCAGTATAAATTGTCGTCTTATACCCATTGTCCAGCAATGGCTTTTTAACTTGATCCACTAAACCTAAGTCTTGTAAAAATGGATCTGTTACTATTAATATATTATTTGCTTGAAATTTTTTTACTTCTACAAGAAGCTGTTGCAAACAACCCCAACCTGTATAACTTGTAGGAGTAAAGGTTAATTTATTCATTTTCAATCTACTCCTATCTATTCATAATAGCCTTCTGTGGATTTTCTAAATGATTTAAATTGCACAGGATCATGACCAAACCAAACTTGTGAATTCGTTTCATTTGCTAAGCGTCGAATTCGTTCAACTGTTGAATTATAGCCGACTGAATCATAAATAATACCAGGAGGCTTCACAGGAGGTCCAAAGCTTTCGGCTGTGTAAATGGCATCTGACGCTAAAATTATTCCTCCAGTTTCCGGCATATTAATATGCAAGCCAAGCATACCCCAAGCATGGCCACTACCAAAATTTAATATATTAATGCCTTCTGCAAGTTTCACATTATCTTCACCACGTTTGATTAATCGCCACTGTAAATTGTTTTTAATCCACATATCAATATCACCCCAAACATAAGCGCCATCCTTAACATTTCTCGCATATGTTTGTAATGTGCCATTAAATTCATCTTCCTGCACAATAATCGTTGCATTCGTAAAAAGTTCTAAACAACCTGCATGATCTAAATGAAGATGTGAAGCAACAACATATTTAATATCTTCTGGGCGAACATTTAATTCTTCTAAGCGATGGTGTAAATAGCATTCTTCTGGCATATTAATAGGAAATGCTTTTTGTGTAAATTCACCCCAGCGTCCTTCAGGTCCCATTGAGTTCGGATTACATGCTGTATCAAATAAAATTTTTCCTTCTGGATGATCTATTAAAACTGTATAAACGGGAAATTCAACAAATTCATTAGGTTGATTTGGATGATCGATTGTCGCCGGATTATGCATTGCAATCATATAATTTTTATCCATCCGCATCGTGCCATTATCCATAACAAAAAGCTTAGCATGTTGATTTATCATCTTCATTTACAAACATCCCCATTTCATGATTAGTTGTTATTCCAAATAACTAGTTTCATCTCGGTCATTTCTTCTATTGCATATTTAATTCCTTCTCTTCCTGTCCCACTTTCTTTTACTCCACCATATGGCATATGATCTACACGATATGTAGGAACATCATTAATAATGACACCACCTACTTGCATTTTTTTTGAAGCTTTAAAGGCCGTTTCAATAGAAGGTGTAAAGATGCCAGCTTGTAAGCCGTAATTAGAATCATTTATTGCTTCAATCGCTTCATCTATTGTGGACACTTTGTTGACGATAACTACTGGAGCAAAAATTTCTTCACATGAAACACGGCTATAGGATGGTACATTGTATAGCACTGTAGGTAATAAAATATTGTTTTCAATGCGACCACCAGTAATTATTTGTGCCCCATTCTTAATAGCCTCTTGAATCCAAGTGAGGGCACGCTGTTGCTCCGTTTCTGAAATCATCGTTGTAAGATCTGTTGTGGGATCAAGTGGATTCCCTAGCGTCAGTTGCTTAATTTTTGCTGTTAATTGTTCTAAAAATTGGTCCACTACATTGTCCTTTACATAAATTCGTTGTAGTGAAATACAAACTTGACCTTGGTTTGAGAACGCTCCCATTACAATGCGGTCTATCATTTTATCTAATTGAACCCCTTCATCGACAATAACGCCTGCATTGGAGCCAAGTTCTAACGTTACCTTTTTCAAACCTGCTCTATTCCGAAGTGAAATACCTACTGCAGGACTGCCTGTAAAAGTAATCATTTTCACATGTGGATGTGCTAAAAATGTATCTCCTACGAGCTTTCCTTGCCCTGTGATTAAATTAAAGGCACCTGCTGGCAAATCTGTTTGGGCTAATAATTTTGCTAGAAAGTGTGCTGATAAGGCCGTTTGTGTTGCCGGTTTTAAAACAATTGTATTTCCTGCTGCTAATGCTGGTCCGACTTTATGTGCGACAAGATTTTGAGGGAAATTAAATGGTGTAATTGCCGCTATTACCCCAATTGGTTCACGTAATGTATAGGCAAAGCGTCCTTCTCCACTTTTTGAAGCGTCCATAGGAATTAACTCTCCTGCAAGTCGCTTCGCTTCCTCTGCTGCAAACTTATAGGTTTCAATTGTTCGGTCTATTTCTGCAATTGCATACTTTAGTGGCTTAGCTGATTCTAATGAAATTATTGAAGCAGCCTCATCTCGATGTTCAGCAAATAAATTCGATAATTGTTCCAAAATTTGTGCTCTCTGGAATGCTGTTAAAGATGCCATTTTTGAAGTAGCTTCTTGCGCACTTTCAATTGCATCTTGCACGTCAACCTCAGTTGCCATAGCGAATTTAGCAATTAATTCCTTTGAATATGGGGCATACACATCGGTATACCCTTCTGTCATACGCCATTCGTCATTAATTAATAATTCTTTCTTCAAGTCATCCTCCTCCTCCCCTTTATGGTTACGTATTCATTTCTGAAAATAAAGAAATGAATACGTAACCATTTATCAAGTAAAAAAATAAACTGATGAATATCAGTTCATTTTTTACCTGTTGTGTTTCTTGGGAAAAGTTTAACAGATTCAGTTTGCTTGATGCAAGTACTTTTTTTCTCCATAACATCAAATAATTTTTCAATCGCTAGAAATCCTAGATTTTTTTCCGATTCGATGCCCACAGTAGTCAAGGAGATTGAACGATGTTTACTTAACTCTACATTATCAATACCAATAACATTAAAATCGTTAGGAATAGCAAATCCTTGCTCTAAACATTGGTTTAAAATTTCAATAGCAATAGCGTCTGTTGCAGCACAAATCGCTGTCGGTCTTGGGTTTAATAGCAATAGTTCTTCAAATGCTCGCTTAATATCGTCTTTGCTCGTATTTGTAAAAAATGTTGGCACTATATTTGTGTCAATTTCTGCTTCTGCTAACGCTCTTTTGAAGCCCTCATATCTTCCAAAAAAAGTACTCATTTCATGTGGTCCACCAATCCAGCAAAGATCCGTATGACCTAACGAAAGCATATGTTTAGTCGCTAAATAACCAGCATCCACATTATTGATTTCTACAAAATGCTTATTTTCTTTATGCTTACGATTAAACATTATAAAGGGTATATCCAATTTTTCGAGCTTATAAAATAATGGATCCGTATACCCGATAGAAGATAAAATAATTGCATCCACTTTCGTTTCTAACACGGAACTATAAATTGTATGTAAATTTTCTTCTGTTCCAAAATGCACATTTACTTTATAGCCCCTGGCGTTCGCATAATTAACAATTGCAGTTGTTGTATCGACAAAAAAAGGATTATGCAAAGGTCCAGAAATTAAAGTAATAATTCCTGTCTTTTGTTGTACTAGTGATCTCGCAATATCGTTTGGAATATAGTTTAATTCTTCAATTGCCTCCATCACTTTTTTTATTGTTTTCGGCTTTACTAATTCAGGTGTATTTAACACTCTTGAAACAGTCGTCTGAGAGACACCGGCAAACTTTGCTACATCTTTAGAAGAAACCAAAAAAACCCCCCACTTCATCTTTGTATGCCTATTTTATATCATCAAAAGGATATTGTTAATAGGATAAATCTCTAGTTAAGCCATTAAGGAAGTTGTTCCCATTCATCCACACTTTCATGCTATATAAATAAAACAAAGCCCTAAAAGAATCCATCACTTTTAGGACTTTGACTAATACATATTATGATTCATATTGTACTTCTAATTTATTTGGTATTGCGGGAATATCGTTTGATTTAACATCCGTCTCTGCAAGGCGTAAGTCTTGTAATGGATATTTACTGTCAACCTCAAAAGGAATCTCAATACTTTCCATTTTATTATTCATCTGACTTCTAGCGAGTAAGCCATTTTTCGATAAATCGATGTCAATAATACTGTAGATTGTTTCTTCCAGCATTTGTTGATCTTTTACGCGAAGTGGCATTCTATCTTCCATTAAAAATGGCTTTATATTATCTTTAATAAATCCTTGCGCTTCAATTAAACATGAAAACTCATTTAATTTAGCTGCATATAATTTTAGTTGCTTTTTCTCTTTTGCACGTTGCTGGTTAAGCTCTTTCACCCTTTTTTCTATTCGAGCTAAACGTTTTTTCGATAACCCTATCAAATAGCTTTGGATTGATTGTATTTCTTCAATAATTGAGGCTTCCGCTTCTCTTACTTTCGCATACTGAGTAACACATTCCTCTTGCTGTTCATTTAAGCGAAGAACACGTTCTTTGAAAAATTCATTTTGGGTATGTTGACCAAAGATGGCTTTCATAAGTCCTTTGCCATGAATTTTTTTATGTTGTGCATCTAGGCGCTCATGTTCTCGCATATATTCGTTATGCATATTTCGATATTCTCGTAAGGCTTGCTGATAGATTACCGCCTTTTCAGTAAACTGTTCTACTTGATCATCCTGTAAATAATCATTTTGGGAAATCGTTTGTAAGAGCTGATACAATGTTTGAACATTTTTGAAGACATTCGCTACCTGTTCATACTCTTGTTCGTATTCTTGTACAATCGCTAAATCGCGTTGGTAACGTGAAAATTCATATTGTGTATCGCCAGCAAATTTTTCTATATTTTCAACTGCTGATTGGAATGGGTCTCGTTGTGGTATAACTGTTAATTCAAAACGGAAACGTTCTAGCCATTGTAAAAAACGAATAATAATTGCATACGTTTTTTTATCACTATTCATCGCGACACGTTGAATTTCCGCAATTAAATTATCATATTGACTCTGGTGCCATAACTCTTTATTTTCTGTTCGTTGTGCTTCGATGGCATCGATTGCCGAAACAGGAACAAAGTCGCTTATTAAATGACCAATTCGCTTTTTTTCAGAACTTATAAACGCTTCAGTATTATTATTTGTATCAATTGCATTGACAATACAAAGAGGTACAACCCCTTTATTTTTTAAAGCCTCCATTAATAAAATTTCTGCGTCAATAGCCATTGATTGAGAGCGTAGCACCCAGAAAATTTCATCCACACGATTGATCAAAGATTCAGAGAAATAGGCCATTTCTCCCCCTCCTGCTTCCAATGATACCGAATCGATAATTGTCACAGATTTCAATAAATCATGTTTTATATATACTTCTAGATAGTCTAAATGTTCACGTAAAATTTGTGATGCAAATGTATCTCCTGTTGTGAGTAATTCTAATTTACTCATATCAAATATTGCCACCATACCATCTAAAAAATAAGCTTTTACTTCCTCATTTTCACCGTAACGTAAAAACGTGTTAACCCCTGTCGGATTTTGATCGCTAACAGGTAAAATAGAACGACCAAGAAGTCCATTCACAAGGGTTGTTTTTCCTACACGTTGTTTCCCGACTATCAGTACCATTGTTTCATTGTTTGCATCTTGGATTATACGATTTAAGTGCTTAGCTGTATCTTTTACATATGTATTTTGTACAATAATGCTGTGCAGTTGACGTAAACGATCCACAAACTGTGGCAAAATATTATTCGCTGAGGCTGTATAGTCGATTGGCGTAGTGTCAATATTCGTCATCCTCAAAACCTCTTTCCTATGTATCTATAGTTTCATTATAAATGAAACTATTCTATTTCTTATACATAGTTGAAAATTAATAACAAAAAAGGACAAACTACTTAGTTCGGGTTGTCACAAATAGGATTTACTTCTTAGTTCGATTTTCTATATTTTCTTTATTTATTGCACAACTAGGTAAATGAAATGAGATTTTCGTGCTAACCTATTATGAACTTAAAGCTAATCTTGAAGCGCAATATTTTCTATTCGTCATAACCAGCCATTCGCACATACACTTGGTTAAGCGTTGGCATACCGCCTTGTGCGCCTAATTTCTCGACAGAAAGCGAGGCTGCTATATTTGCAAAATAAACAGCTTCGTCCAATGATTGCCCCTCTGTTAATGCATACGCAAGTGCACCATTAAATGTGTCGCCTGCTCCTGTTGTATCTAATGCTTTTGTCATATAGCCAGGAACATGAATAGGGTACTCTCCATCAAAATAACGAGCGCCATCACTTCCTAATGTAATAATTATTTTATTCGGATATATTTCTAGTATACTGTCGAAATCATCTCCAAATATTTGGGCACACTCTATTTCATTCGGTGTGATGTATGTTATATCCTTCATCCACTGCATATCAAAATTCGCCGCTGGTGCAGGGTTTAATAGCACTGGTACATTAGCATCCTTACATAATTTCAATGCATATGCCGTCGTTTCTTTAGGAATTTCTAGCTGTAAAATTACTATTTGGCTCTGCTCTATCACGTCTTTAACCGCATCTAAATGAGACGGTTCCAATGTATAATTTGCCCCAGGTACTACAATAATCCGATTATCATTATGATGAACTAAAATATTAGCTACTCCCGTTGGTACTGACGCTGATATAAGTGTTTTCGTATTAACATGCTCTTGCTCTAAAACTGTTCGCAATGTATTACCGAAGTCATCATTGCCTACGCATCCCACCATTGTTACTTGACTACCTAGACGTGCAGCGGCAATAGCCTGATTAGCGCCTTTCCCACCAGGACTTGTTCGAAACGCTTCACCAAGCACTGTTTCTCCTTGCTGTGGAAAATTAGCCATTTGTATTACTAAATCCATATTTAAACTACCGATTACTGTTATCATCTGAATCATCCTTTCCATCTTCCTTACCATTTTACCGAGTCAACAATAGAAAGACAAAGGCTTACTTGTTCTCATTCTTACGATGTATCGGCGATTTCACTAGGTTTACTGGCGATTTCCCGCCATGTATCGGCGATTCCACCAGGTTTATCGGCGATTTCCCGCCATGTATCGGCGATTCCACCAGGTTTATCGGCGATTTCCCGCCATGTATCGGCGATTCCACCAGGTTTATCGGCGATTCACCTATTTCGCCTGTGAGGCAAACGAACAACAACGTTTACAGCAAAAAAAGTGTTAGATTGAACGCAGTCAATCTAACACTTTTTTCTAAGCCACTTTTGCTAATTAGTAGGCTACTCGCTGCGCTTCATATGCAGCAATTTGATCTTCGTACTTAATTGTTAGGGCAATTTCATCCCAGCCATTTAATAATGTTTCTTTATAATAGGAATCGATATTAAATGTATAGACTTTACCATCTTCGCCCGTTACAGTTTGTGCTTCAAGATTTACATCTACATGGTAAGGGTTTGCTAAACCTTTTTCTAAAATTTCATCGCACTCTGCTTCTGTTAGCTTGATTGGTAAAATTCCATTTTTAAAGCAGTTATTGTGGAAAATATCTGCGAACGATGGTGCAATGACTACATTGAAGCCATAATCTAAAATGGCCCATGGTGCATGCTCACGAGAAGAGCCACAACCAAAATTATCTTGTGCTACTAGAATTTTAGAGTCTTTAAACTCAGGTTTATTTAATACAAAGTCTTGTACTTCATTTCCTTGCGCATCATAGCGCCAGTGATAAAACAAATATTGACCAAAGCCTGTGCGCTCAATCCGTTTTAAAAATTCTTTCGAAATAATTTGATCTGTATCTACATTTTTACGATCAAGTGGTGTAATAACACTTTTTACAATATTAATTGGTTCCATTTCAATCATCCCTTCCGTGTAAATTTAGCTTTTACACAGTTTCCTTCACGAATTCCCGTACATCAACGAAATGTCCTGCAATGGCTGCAGCTGCTGCCATCGGCGGTGATACTAAGTGCGTGCGCGCGCCTGTACCTTGACGACCTTCGAAATTACGGTTTGATGTTGATGCACAGCGTTTACCAGCTGGGACAACATCATCATTCATTGCCAAACACATCGAGCAACCTGATTCGCGCCATTCAAAACCAGCATCAATGAAAATTTTATCCAAACCTTCAGCCTCTGCTTGTTTTTTTGTAGTATGGGAGCCCGGAACAACGATTGCTGTAACGTTTTCATGAACTTTGCGGCCTTGAATAACGTTTGCCGCAGCACGCAAATCGCTTAAGCGTGAGTTCGTGCATGAGCCAATAAATACGTATTGGATATCGATTGAAGTTAATGGCTGACCCTCTTCTAAGCCCATATAAGCAAGTGCTTTACGAAGAGCGGCTTTGTCAGACTCATCTTTGTAATCTGCCTGCGTCGGAACATTTTGCGATACACCAGAACCCATCGAAGGATTCGTACCCCATGTAATAATTGGCTCAATTTCCTCAGCCTTAATGATGCGCACTTCATCATATGTAGCATCCTCATCTGATGCTAAACTTAACCAATAAGCTGTTGCTTCTTCAAATTTGTCACCTTGTGGTGCATATTTGCGGCCACGAATATAATCTACTGTAATTTGATCTGGTGATACAAGACCAGCCTTTGCTCCCGCTTCGATTGACATATTACAGATTGTCATCCGTTCTTCCATTGACAGTTTGTGGATTGCCTCTCCAGTGAATTCCACAATATGCCCTGTACCAACGCCAATGCCAAATTTCGAGATGATTGCCAAAATAATATCCTTTGCCGCAACGCCAACTGGAAGCTCGCCTTCAACACGGATTTCCATTGTTTTAGGCTTGTTTTGCCATAACGTTTGTGTGGACATTACGTGCTCTACTTCTGATGTACCGATACCAAATGCAATGGCACCGAATGCACCATGTGTAGAAGTATGAGAATCTCCACATACGATTGTTTTACCAGGTTGTGTTAAACCTAATTCTGGTCCAATAACGTGTACAATTCCTTGATCAGGGTGACCCATACCTGCAAGTTCAATCCCAAATTCAGCAGCATTTTTCGCTAATGTTTCGATTTGATTGCGTGCAATTGGGTCATTAATAGTCGGTAAATTTTTCGTTGGAACGTTATGATCCATCGTTGCAAAGCTTAAATCAGGACGACGCACTTTACGTCCGTTCATGCGTAAACCTTCAAATGCTTGCGGAGAAGTTACTTCATGAATTAAATGAAGATCAATATATAACAGGTCCGGTTTGCCCTCTTCCTGATAAACAACATGTTTATCCCAAATCTTTTCAATTATATTTTTTCCCATTGTCTTCACCTATTTCTTAAATATATGTTGTCATAATACTTTCCGATACAAAACTTGTATCAATTTCATTAATTACTTTATCTGTCCATTCATTTGTAGATAACGTGCGCCCACCATCGCGTGAAAGGTCAGCTGTAAAGTAACCATCATCAAACACAGCACTAACAGCACGTTCAATTTCAGCTGCTTCTTCTGCTAAGCCGAATGAGTATTGTAACATCATAGCGACTGACAGAATTGTTGCTGCTGGATTGGCAACACCTTGCCCTGCAATCTCTGGTGCTGAACCGTGTACTGGTTCATAAAGACCAAAATTATCACCACGGATGGATGCGGATGGTAATACACCGAGAGATCCTGTTATAACCGATGCTTCATCACTTAAAATATCACCAAACATATTTTCTGTAACAACGACATCATAGTGAGCTGGATTTGTAATTAATTTCATAGCTACTGAATCTACTAAGTTGTGCTCGACTTGCACATCTGGATAATCCTTTTTCTTCGCTTCTACAACTTCGCGCCATAAACGACTTGTTTCAAGTACGTTTGCTTTATCGACAGAACATAATTTGCCTCCACGTAAACGTGCTAATTCAAAGGCATTTTCAACGATACGCTCTACTTCTGCTATTGAGTAAACTGTAGTATCAATTGCGCCATTTTCAGTACGCATACGTGGTTCCCCGAAGTATACGCCGCCTGTAAGTTCACGTACGATCATTAAATCGACGTTTTCGGCTACTTCACGTTTTAAAGGTGAAGCATCTAGTAAACTCGGGAACGCCTTTACTGGACGTAAATTTGCGAATAAGTCAAAGTGCTTGCGAATACGTAACAATCCTTTTTCTGGACGTAGTTCTGGAGGGTTATTGTCCCATTTTGGACCCCCTACTGCTCCTAATAAAATGGCATCGCTGCCCTCACACATTTCAATTGTTTCATCAGGTAGTGGATTATTGTGTTGATCGATGGCAGCGCCACCAATCGTTCCATAACCTAAATGGAATGTATGGTTAAATCGTTTGCCGATTACTTGTAATACACGTATAGCTGACGCAACCACTTCTGGCCCAATTCCGTCGCCAGGAAGTACTGTAATTTTTTTCTCCATTTATAAAACACCTTTCTTTTTATAGAGTATGGTTACGCTGTTTTAGGAAAGACTCTCACCTATTTCAGGCAGGTGAGAGCCAAATCAAATTAAACTAGTTGACCTTGAGCTCGAAGACTTACTTGGATTAAATGTCGATTAATCGCATTTAAATAAGCTTTCGCAGATGCTTCTAATACATCTTGAGATGAGTTTCGTCCCGTTGTTGATACACCATCGTATCGAATATTAATGACAGCTTCACCAAGTGCATCGCGCCCTTTGCCGACAGACTTCACACGGTAATCTATAACATTGATGTTACCTGGCACAAGCTGTTCTAATGTATTAAAAATAGCTTCTACTGAGCCTGAGCCCGTTGCCACTACATTTTTCACATGGCCTTCTGGCGTCACAACAGTTGCAGTGGCTGTCGGAATATTTTCTGTACCATATTGTACCTGTACCATTTTCAGTTCAAATAATGGCACATCTTCAATTTGTACTTGTTGCTCCGTAAGAAGTGTTAGCAAGTCTTCTTCCGTAATTTCCTTTTTACGATCTGCAAGCTGTTTAAATTCAACAAAAGCTTTGTTTAGCTTTTCGTCTGACAGTGTGAAACCCATTGTTACTGCACGATCTCGGAAGGCAGCACGTCCAGAATGTTTTCCAAGGACAAGTGGCACTTCACCTTCGCCAATTAATGCAGGTGAAATAATTTCGTAAGTTTCAGGATTTTTTAGCACGCCGTCTTGATGAATACCAGACTCATGGGCAAATGCATTTTTACCAACGATTGCTTTGTTCGGCTGAATAACGACATTCGTTAGTTTACTTACTAATTGAGATGTACGCTTAATTTCTTGTAGATTAATACCTGTTTCCACAGGGTACATATCTTTACGGATATGAAGAGCCACAGCGATTTCTTCTAGTGCAACATTCCCTGCACGCTCTCCGATACCGTTAATTGTTCCTTCTATTTGTGAAGCACCATTTTCGATAGCTGCGATTGTGTTCGCCGTCGCCATCCCTAAGTCATCATGACAATGTGCTGAGAATTTAACTTTTTCAGCACCTTTCACATTTTCTAGTAAAAATTTAAATAATGCCCCATATTCTTGTGGAGAAGCATAGCCAACTGTATCAGGCACGTTAATCGTCGTTGCACCAGCAGCAATAACATCATTCATAATACGGACTAAAAATTCGCGATCCGATCGGAAAGCATCCTCTGCAGACCATTGCACAAGAGGGAAGTATTTTTTCGCATACTTCACAGCTTCAATTGCTTGCTCTACTACTTGCTCTGGTGATTTTTTCAGCTTGTATTCCATATGAATTGGAGATGTTGCTAAAAATATATGAATATGTGGTTGTTCTGCTACTTTAATAGCTTCCCATGTTGTATCTATATCTTTTTGGACGCAACGAGCTAGCCCTGTAACGATTGAATTTTTCACAGTACCGGCAATTCGGTTGACCGCATCAAAATCACCAGGAGATGAAGCAGGAAAACCTGCTTCAATAATCGTTACACCTAGTCGTTCAAGTTGCTTAGCAATTTCAATTTTCTCTGCTGTATTTAAGTTAATACCTGCAGATTGTTCGCCATCGCGAAGTGTTGTATCGAAAATATCAATTTTTCGCACTTGTAGCCACTTCTCTCACAACTTTTTCCTTACCTTCATTAATGAATGGCATCATTGCACGTAATTTTGCACCAACTTCTTCAATTTGGTGGTTCGCACCAGCTTCTTTGAACTTCGTATAGTCTGGACGACCATTTTCATTTTCTTGAATCCAACGACGAGCAAATGTGCCATCTTGGATATCTGTTAATACTTCCTTCATACGACCTTTAACAGATTCGTCAATGATACGTGGACCTGCAACATAATCACCCCACTCAGCAGTATCTGATACTGAGTAACGCATTGTTGCCATACCACCTTCAAACATTAAGTCCACGATTAATTTTAATTCGTGTAATGTTTCGAAGTAAGCAAGTTCTGGTTGGTAGCCAGCCTCTACTAATGTTTCGAATCCTGCTTTTACTAATTGAGTTGCCCCACCGCAAAGTACTGCTTGCTCACCGAATAGGTCTGTTTCTGTTTCCTCTTTGAATGATGTTTCAAGTAAACCACCGCGTGCTGCACCAATACCTTTACCGTAAGCAAGAGCTAAATCTTTTGCTTGACCAGTTGCATCTTGATGGATTGCGAATAAACCTGGTACACCTGCACCTTGTTGGAATTGACGACGAACTAGATGCCCTGGACCTTTTGGTGCTACTAAAAATACGTCAACATCTGCAGGTGGTGTAATTTGACCGAAGTGAATATTGAAACCATGAGCGAACATAAGAGCTTTACCAGCTTCTAAATATGGAGCAATTTCAGCTTCATAAACTGCTTTTTGACGCTCATCTGGAAGTAAGATTTGAATTACATCTGCTTGCTGAGCTGCTTCAGCAACTGTTTTTACATCTAAGCCATCCGCTTTTGCTGCGTCGAAAGATCCGCCTGGACGAACACCTACTACTACATCGAAACCTGATTCTTTAAGGTTTAATGCATGTGCATGACCTTGTGAGCCGTAACCGATAATTGCGATTTTTTTCCCTTTTAATACGTCCTCGTTGATGTTTTGTTCATAGTACATAGTAGCCATTGTTTGTTTCCTCCTAATAGTGGGTTTATTTTTTTGCTTGCGATTATTACTACTTATTCAGTATTGCAAATCACAAGTTTCAATTTTATATGCAAACTATTTTAAAATAGAGAGCTGTGTATTCATGATTTTTTGTGTTTCACGAACAGACGCTGTAGCACCCGTACGTGTTAATTCTTTAATACCATATGGGCGAATAAGCTCAATAAAGGCATCAATTTTTTCTGGATGTCCTACCACTTGATATGTCACAACGTTTTTCGCTGTATCAATAATTTGTGGGCGGAACGGTTCAACAATTGAGTTCATTTCCAGACGTAAATTTGGTGGTGAAATAACCTTCACAAGCGCTAGCTCACGAAGCACGATAGATTTATCTGTAATGTCATTGACTTTTAACACATCAATTTGCTTCGATAGTTGCTTCACAAGTTGTTCAATTTTCCGCTCATCTTCTACATTTACAACAAAAGTCATTTTAGAGAAGTTTGGCTGTTCTGTATGACCAACTGTGATCGATTCGATATTGAATTGACGCTTCATAAGTAAACCTGTTACACGGTTTAGTACACCACTTTGATTAATCACTGTTACGGTAATTACTCGTTTCAATTCTTTTTCACCCCAATCATTTCATGTAACCCTTTACCTGGTGCAACCATTGGGTATACACATTCAAGCTGTTTTACGCGGCAATCGATTAACGCTGGCTCGTCATTAAGAAGTGCCTCACGGAAAATACTTTCCGCTTCGTCAATTGTGTCAATTCGATAGCCTTTAATGCCGTATGCATCCGCTAATTTAACAAAGTCTGGCTGGATCGGCATAAGTGAAGATGAATAACGCTCTTCATAAAATGTTTGTTGCCATTGGCGTACCATTCCTAAACAGCTGTTATTTAAAATCACAATTTTTACTGGTAAGTTGAATTCTTGTAATAATGAAAGCTCTTGTGCAGTCATTTGGAATCCTGCATCGCCTACAATGGAAACAACTTTTTTGTCTGGCTTCGCAAACTGGGCTCCAATTGCGGCCGGGAAGCCGAAGCCCATCGTACCAAGTCCACCAGACGTTACCCATCCATGATCATTGTTTAAGCGGTAATATTGCGCAGCCCACATTTGATGCTGCCCTACATCCGTCGTAACAATGGCATCTCCTTCAGTAATTTTATGCACAAGCTCTAGTGCTTCCTGCGGTAAAACTTCCGAGTCACCAGCTTCTTTTGTATACCAAAGCGGATATTCATTTGCGTGATTATTTAAAAACTCTAGCCATTGTGCAGTATCTGGACCATCAAAGTCTTTTTTCAATAAAGATTTTAGCGCCTCTTTCGCATCCGCAACGATTGGGATATCGGTTGGTACGTTTTTACCGATTTCAGCTGGATCGATATCGATATGGACAATTGTCGCATTCGGTGCAAACGTTGCTAAATTCCCTGTTAAGCGATCATCAAAGCGAGCACCGATATTTAAAAGTAAATCTGATTTCGTAATCGCAATATTCGCTGTTACCGTCCCATGCATCCCTGCCATACCAATGAATAATTCATGGTCACCATGGATGGAGCCGAGACCTAATAATGTATTGGCCACTGGAATTCGATACTTTTCAGCGAATGTCGTTAATTCTTCACGTGCATCTGCAAATAGTACACCAGCTCCTGCTAAAATTACTGGATTTTTAGCTAATGAAATTGCTTGAATAGCCTTTTGAATTTGTAAATAGTTCGGCTTATAAGTTGGCTGATATCCTGGTAAATAGATTTCTTCTGGTTCTTTTGGTGGATTATCTACATCAAACAGCATTTGAGAGACGTTTTTTGGGAAATCCACAACAACTGGTCCTTTACGGCCTGTGTTGGCAATATGGAAAGCTTCTTTCACAATGCGTGGAATATCATTCACATCCTGCACTTGATAGTTATGCTTTGTAATCGGTGTTGTAATGCCCATAATATCTGCCTCTTGGAATGCATCTGTTCCAATAACAGATGTTGCTACTTGACCAGTGAAAACAACTAGTGGAATTGAATCAATCATCGCATCCGCAATACCTGTTACTAGATTCGTTGCACCTGGACCACTTGTTGCGATAACAACTCCTGGTTTATTCGATACACGTGCATAGCCTTCAGCTGCGTGAATGGCACCTTGCTCGTGACGTGTTAAAATATGACGAATTGGGTTTTTGTACATTGCATCGTATATTTGAAGTACTGCCCCACCTGGATAACCAAAAATTATCTCTACATCTTGATCATGTAGCGCTTGGACTAAAACGTCTGCACCGTCTTTCGCTTGAAAAGTTTGCGCTACTTCTTCTGTCGCCAATTGTTCTTTTTCATTAATTGAAACATTCGTACTCATCAAAATATGCCTCCTTCTTGTCTTTCGATTCACAACAGCATACGACTACCTGTTCTAGTTAATGAACACTTTAATGATTTAACGTCGAAAAGGTTAAGCAATTTATGCTGGAAAACATAAAATAGAATATACTGTTCTTTTTGAAAAAAAATAAAAAGCCCTTTTCTCCGAACGCAAATAACTACCTTGCGTAGGGATGAAAAAGACTTTTCATGGTACCACCCTTGTTTATAGCAATAAAAATTGCTACCTCGCGAATAAATGAAAGCATTTATGCACCAATGTAAGTAAACTTACATCCAATACGGTGTCATAAATCATTTATTCATTAATAACGAGCACTTCGATTATGCCCGGAACTATCTAATGGCGATCACGCGTTTAATAGTTCACTCCGAGGGGATGTCGGATCTAGTTGTATCGCCGGCTTCCAGCACGACCGGCTCTCTGGTAGATACAAGGCTCTAGAACCTTTAACCTCATCAACGTTTTAACTTATTTATTTTTTAGTACTAAATCTTCATAACGCCACCAGTTGATGCACTTGTCACTAATTTTGAATACCTTGCTAACCAGCCACGTTTGATTTTCGGTTCAAAAATCGGCAGTTTAGCACGACGTTCTGCTAATACTTCATCGGATACTTCTAAATTGATTGTACGATTCGGTAAATCAATTGTAATAATGTCACCATTTTCAACTAAAGCGATTGGACCACCTTCTGCTGCTTCCGGCGAAATATGCCCTATTGAAATACCGCGAGATGCACCTGAAAATCGACCATCAGTAATTAACGCCACTTTGGTACCAAGACCACGACCTTGAATCGCTGATGTTGGTGCTAACATTTCAGGCATCCCTGGGCCACCTTTTGGTCCTTCATAACGAATGACGACTACATGGCCTTCCTTAACATTACCGTTATCAATATTTTCTTGTGCTGCCTCTTGTGATTCGAAGACAATAGCTTCCCCTGTAAACACTTTAATAGAAGGATCTACAGCACCAACTTTAATAACTGAGCCATCTGGTGCAATATTGCCAAATAACACCGATAAACCACCGACTGGACTATAAGGATTGTCTTTTGTACGAATGACTTGATCATTCGTAATCTCATAATCTTTTACTAGTTCACCCATTGTTACACCTGCAACAGTAGGACGATTTGGATGAATAGCACCTGGAATAGATGTTAATTCATTGATGATGGCACTTACACCACCTGCTTTATTAATATCATCCATAGAAACATCTGAAGCTGGCATAATTTTCGCCAAATACGGTACTCGCTCTGCAACTTTATTAATATCTTCAATGTTATAGTCAATTTCAGCTTCATTGGCAATTGCTAATGTATGTAGAACCGTATTAGTGGAACCACCCATTGCCATATCTAGTGCAAATGCATCGTCAATTGCTTCTTTTGTAATAATGTCACGCGGCTTAACGTCTTCTTTAACCATTCGCACTAGTTGTTTAGCGGCTTCCTTAATAAGTTTATGTCGTTCCTCAGAAGTAGCAACGATTGTTCCGTTGCCTGGAAGTGCTACACCTAGCATTTCCATTAAACAGTTCATAGAGTTCGCTGTGAACATCCCTGAACATGATCCACATGTTGGACATGCATTATTTTCGATATCTAACAGCTCTTCAGCTGACATGTTGCCTGATTTATGAGCCCCTACACCTTCAAAAACTGAAGTTAAAGAAAGCTGTTTTCCTGTAGCAGATGTTCCCGCCTCCATTGGGCCACCAGATACAAAAATCGATGGTACGTTTGTACGGACCGCTGCCATTAACATCCCTGGTGTGATTTTGTCACAGTTTGGAATGTAAAATACTCCATCAAACCAGTGTGCATTAATAACTGTTTCTGCTGAATCTGCTATAATTTCACGGCTAGGTAAGGAGTAACGCATACCAATATGCCCCATTGCAATACCATCATCAACACCGATTGTATTAAATTCGAATGGAATACCACCCGCTTCAATTATTGCTTCTTTCACTACATCAGCAAATGTACGTAAATGAACATGACCTGGAATAATGTCAATATAAGAGTTACAAACCCCAATAAATGGTTTCCCTAAATCTTTTGCTTTTACTTTGCCTGTTGCATATAAAAGACTTCGATGTGGCGCACGATCTACGCCTACTTTAATCATGTCACTTCTCATATTAAACGCCCCTCATTTATTGCTATGTTCGTTGATATATACAAAATGTTCTGTCTATTTTGTTTTTGCCTTAGCATATTGCCTTTGTTGGCAGCTAATTGTTGTAACGAACGTATTAAATTGTTGTTATCATAGTACGAATAACTATACTAAGTCAACAGTGTTTTTTGAATTGTTTAAAAAATTCAAATACTCTGCTAAATATGAAATCGTTTACATGCTGATTAAGCATCACTTTTATCTCGAATTGATAAATATTTTGACATTTCGTTCAAATTTTAATTTTTTTATAATAAACAATATTCAGTATGAATTAATTGTAAAAGTACTTATTGTTTTCCATCCCTTTTGACGAGTAAATTTACGATTAATTCGAAATTTTATAATATGAATAATTGTTCTAGGTAATGTGTGAGAAATACTTTATCAGGATCATATTGTGCACGAACTGCTAAAAATTTATCTATATTTGGATACAATGCATGGACATGTGAAGCTGTTAAATGACTTTGTTTTCCCCAATGTGGCCGTCCCTGATATTTTTGCATTAGCGTATGGATCCATTTAAAATAAGGCTCCTCTGACATTCCTTTATACATATGAAATGCAATAAACGCTGATTCCTGTCCCTGCGTTGGACTTAAATAACCGGATTCGCCAGCTGTTGTTCGGCATTCCAGTGGAAAATGCACGTTCAAATGCCCTTTTTTAAACGTTGCATGAATTTCTTCCATACATGCTTCAAATTGCGGTAAAGCTATCGCGTACTCGCTTTCTTGGAATTTTACACTGCGAGGAGAGGGAAAAATTTCATAGCTTATACCTATCTTCTCAGCCTCCACCACATTTGCCGCAGCTAATTTGCTCATCGCACTACTTAAGGTTGGCTTCCACTTACATAATTCCGAAATGGCAAAAAACGCACCATTTTCTACTATTTGAAGTTTTATATTTTCTACGACCTTACTCCATTGACTTTGATAGACAGGAGCCATTGCATTCATCCGTTTAATTTGAATCGTCTCACTGCCTGGGAAGTAAAACCACTCCACATGACGATGCTGTCGTATATCTTTGGCGAACGTCGCAAGCCCATTTGATAATGTATCCCTAGACCCAATATAATGTAAGCTATATAGCGGTAACACTTTAATTGTTACCTTTACAAGTACACCAAGCATGCCGAGTGAGACATGCAGTGTCTCGGATAATTCATCAGCATCTCTATCATGTTCGTGATATGTTCCATTCCCATCGACAAAACACCAGCGTGTCACTGCCGACGATAGCGAACCTAACGTCACACCTGTCCCATGTGTACCTGTGGATACTGCACCAGCAATTGTTTGTTCTTGAATATCGCCCATATTAATAAGACCAAAACCGTGTTTTGCGAGCTGTGGACCAATTTCATATAAATATGTTCCTGCCCATAATGTCGCCTCTTGTTTTTCCGCATCAATCGAGATGAGCCCTCGCATATTATGTAATGAAAGTGCAATATGCTCTGGCATTGCAACAGCACTAAAAGAATGAGCTGCACCTGTGACACGAATCGTTTTCTTTGTATCACGCGCATGCTTCACTACGTTTACGACTTCTTCTATAGAACGAGGCAAATACATCTCACTTGGATAAGAAATAATATTACCTGCCCAATTCGTCCATTTTTCTCCACTTTTCCACTTTTCTATAGAAAACATTGGCCATCCCCCCTATATGTTGCAAAGCTACCTACGTATTGGTCTCCCCTTATTCCATGTAGTGCTTGAAATCTTTCGCATAGCTCCCCGGCTTTTGCATGACGAAAATAAATGGTGTCACCAATTGCGATAGTTTTACCTTTCACTTTAATAGGTGTCTGCACCTCTCCTGCCCCTTCTAAACCGAGAAATGAAAAATAAGCAGGCTCATAAAATGCTGGATATCGATCAACTGCCATCGCTCCAGATGCTGGGTAGCCCCCACCATGACAAACAACAAAATAATTTGCCGGTTTTCGCGTAACACGGAGTGCAAAACCTGCTGCTTTGGCAAGTTGCAAATGGGAAAACTGATCAAAAAGTGCTGGTGCATAAAATGCTGAGCCAACTGTGATTTCCGTCACTTCTTTCTGCTCAGCCGTATACGTCATACTTCCAGTCCCACCACCATTGACAAAGCGTAATTTTGGAAAATATGCTTTAATATGCGCAACTGCTAATCTACGAAACTGCGTAACTTGCTTTTTTGCTTGTGTTTGCATTAAATCTATTAATCTACCTTTTATAGCATTTGCAGGACGATTACCGACACCCGCTATTTGCGCTTCATAGCCCATGACACCTACAACTTCTATGTGCGATTGCTCTTTTATATATAATAAGAATGGTGTTATCGACTCCAACGAATGGAGAGAGGATCGCTTCGTTCCAAAATAGAGCACTTTAAAATCTGTCGATAAATTGATATCAATACAAATAGATACTTTAATATCAAGCTCCGACCCTATTTTCTCTAAAAATGCTACATGTTCAAGTCTATCAACCATAAATGTGATCGTTCTTCCTTCTTTCACAAACTGTAACAGCTGTCGAACTGCTATTTCTTCCATAATTGGATAGCCAAGAAGAACATCATCAAAATGTTGTTCAAGTAAAAATAATGTTTCTGCTGCAGTAAAAGTCATGAAGCCTACTACGTTTGAAAGGTTTTGCTGTACATAATGCAGCACCTCTACCGAACGGATTGATTTTGTGGCAACGCGGATTTTTTTTTGCCCGCATGCTTGTTGAACTTTTTTAATATTTTCATCTAGTGCGTCAAGGTCAAGCCATGCAAAAGGTCGCTCTAGCCCATTGAATGCTTGCTGAAATCTTGTAGTCATCAAATCCCCCCATATGCTTTATATATTTGACAATAGATAGAAAAATTCACCTTTTAAAATAAAATGCTTGTCTACTTCCTCCTTACAATACCAACCGAGCATGTCATTGGTCTTGCATTCTAGCTTTACAATATATAGAGACAACAAAAAACAACCGTGGACTACGACGAAATTGCCTTCACGGTTGTTTTAGTATAGGTCAAGCATTGTACTCACCTTTCTATTGTATTTTTAATTACGAAGCAAATAAAAACTCCGCAGCTAAATTTAACACCACTACTAAATGTAACGCAGCGATTAAGAATCCTTGGCGATCTAAACGTTTCATAACAGACATATTCATAAACTATCACCTCTCCTTTTTTCACATTATACGCTCACATTCTTCAATTTTCAAACTATTCTTAATATTAAAATATGACTATTTTTCTGACAACCAAAACCAAATATGGCATGATAAAGAGTGAAATCATGCCTAAAGGAGTGGAGAAAATTTTGAAAAAAGCATTACTTGTCATTGATTACACAAATGATTTTGTAGCGGCGGACGGCAAACTATCTTGTGGAGAACCCGGACAATTACTAGATACGCCCATTGCCACATTAATAGAGCAATTTATTGCTGAGAAAAATTTAGTGGTCTTTGCTAATGACTTACATGAAGAAAACGATTCGTTTCATCCCGAAACAAAGCTTTTTCCTCCTCATAATATTCGGGACACGCTTGGGCGCAATCTATACGGACATGTTGGTAAAGTTTATGACTTGCATAAAGAAAAAGTAATGTGGCTTGATAAAACACGCTATAGTGCGTTTGCAGGAACAAATTTAGCCATTTTACTAAAAGAACGTGGCATAGAGGAAATTCATTTAGTGGGTGTTTGCACAGATATTTGCATTTTGCATACTGCTGTAGATGCTTATAATTTGGGCATTTCTACAGTTATTTATGCAAATGCTGTAGCTAGCTTTGACGCAGCTGGTCATCATTGGGCTTTACGTCATTTTGAACATACATTAGGTGCAAACGTTGTGAAATAATATAATGAAATCATAAAAAAAGAAGCTGTTTAGGTTTAATTATCTCCAAAAAGGATATAACTAAGTAATGCCATTATAGAAATGCCATTATATCTTAACTTTAAGGAGATGGATAATTTTGATTAGTTTCATTTGGTTTTTAATTATCGGAGGAATTTTAGGTTGGTTAGCTGGAGTCATTTTAGGAAAAGACGTTCCTGGAGGCATTATTGGTAACATTATTGCCGGGATTGTCGGTTCTTGGATAGGTAGTATGGTTTTAGGAAATTGGGGTTGGAGAGTCAGTGATTTTTATGTATTCCCAGCATTAATCGGTGCAATCGTACTTATCTTCATTGTAAGTCTTATTTTAAAGGGTATGCGTAAAGCAGCCTAATTATGTACAAAAGAGCCATTCATAAGAATGGCTCTTTTCGTTATTTTGAATTCATAAGAACTGCTGTTTTTAATTCATCATGGTAATCATTATACAAATTATAGTAATGTAACACATTGCTAACGTATTCCTCGCTATGATTATAATTAAAAACTGCCCGTTTTACATCACCTTTAGCAGCACCATACTTTGATAAATAATTTGCTGCACTAAACACTGCATCTTCAATATCATATGGATCGGCGATGCCATCACCATTTGCATCGACTCCATAGCCACCATATTTTTTTATAATAGCTGGATCCATTAGTTCTGCTTTTGAAATATTGCCCTTGCCCAGTCCAGAGCAGGTTGGATGCTTCCAGCCTACAAATGTGCAGGGCATAAATTGCATATGACCTACAGCACCAGCCGGTGATACAAGAGATTTCATGGAGGAAAATCGCGTTTCAATGCGATGATGGGCTGCTAACAATGTCCAAGGCACTCCATATTTTTCTTCAGCCGCAATATATACGGGAATAAATTGCTCTGGAATGTTCATATCAAAATTTTGCTGTATTTCTTCAATTGCCTTTTGTTGCGCAAGTTTTTCAAAGATAGGAAATGTTTGAAGTTCCCGCCACGCAAAAAAGGCGAGTACATACACAGTAATCGCTACAGGGATTAATAAAGCTATCATCCCCATCTTTACAGTTGGTGATAGCAGTGGTTTCTTTTGTTTTTTTTTCGCCATATGTCACACCTAATCATTCTTTGTCTACTTCCATATTACCAAATTTACCGTTTTATGTTGTAGATTTTTTCTATTTTTATTTTTACTTTGTTATAATGAGGCAAATATAGTAAAATACAATTCGATTGTTTTAATGGATATTAGTAGGAGGATTTTTTTTATGTGGAAAGACTTTAAGGAATTTGCTATGAAAGGTAACATCATTGATTTAGCGATTGCAGTTGTAATTGGTGGTGCTTTCGGTAAAATTGTTACATCTTTAGTAGAAAATATTATTATGCCATTAGTTGGTGTTTTAACGGGTGGCATTGATTTAACAGAAAGCTTTATATTTGGTTCAGGTACAGCCCAAGTCAAGCTTGGCGTATTTTTACAGTCCATCGTTGACTTTTTAATTATTGCTTTTGCCATTTTTTTAGCTTTGCGTCTGATGACTAAATTTACTAGAAAAAAAGAGGAAACGGTTGTAGAGGAGCCTACACCAGAGCTCGATGCAAAAGAGGAACTTTTAAAAGAAATTCGCGATTTATTAAAAAAACAACAAGCTTAATAAACAAGGCTATAGAGCAATTCGTTAAATTCGAATACTCTATAGCCTTTTTGTATGTGCTTACAGTTCCATCCTCGGCAATTAATCCCCTACTATTCCTACATGATTTAATTTCAATAATCTATGTAATTTTCTGAAATCATCTTGTCCTTCTGTACTATACATGTTAAATTGGTAACAATTATAGAGAATATTGAAGATACTAATCAAATTATTCTATTAAGAAATAGAGTCCTAATTGGGCTCTTTCTATATTATTGATGAAGAAAAGAGTGACGATATGACAAACAATAGAACTATTGAAACAAAACTTGTACAGCTAGGAAATTTAAGTGACCCGAGTACTGGCGCTGTCAGCCCTCCAATTCATTTATCGACTGCTTATAAACATGCAGGTATTGGTGAATCTACAGGTTTTGACTATGCACGTACAAAAAATCCAACACGTGCCATTTTAGAGGCAGGAATTGCTGATTTAGAAGGTGGCGACGCTGGCTTTGCCTGTAGTTCAGGTATGGCTGCGATTCAACTTGTTATGTCTCTGTTTAAGCCTGGTGATGAATTAATCGTACCGGATGATTTGTATGGTGGTACATATCGACTTTTTAACTTTTTTAATGAAACATACAATATTAAACCGATCTATTCAAAATTTGAGTCTGTTGAGCAAGTAGAGGCTTTAATTAATGAAAATACGCGTGCCCTCTTTATCGAAACACCAACAAATCCACTTATGCAGGAATTTGATCTCAAAGTGTATGCTGAGCTTGCACATAAACACGGTGCATTGTTAATCGTTGATAATACATTTTACACGCCATATTTCCAACGACCAATCGAATTAGGTGCCGATATTGTGTTACATTCTGCGACAAAGTATATTGGTGGCCATAATGATGTTTTAGCTGGTCTAGTTGTCTCAAAAGGCGTTGAGCTGTCAGAACGTATTGGCTATATTCATAATGGTAGTGGAATGGTATTAGGTGCGATGGATTCTTGGTTATTGATTCGTGGATTAAAAACATTGCATCTTCGCTTAAAACAACATGATGCAAATGCGAAGGCAATAGCTGCTTTTTTAGAAGAAGAAGAACTTGTGACAGACGTACTTTATACAGGCAAAGGTGGTATGCTGTCATTCCGACTTCAAAAGCCTGAATGGATTGACCCATTCCTCCGAAACTTAAAGTTAATTATTTTTGCAGAAAGCCTTGGTGGCGTTGAGAGCTTTATCACATATCCTGCCACACAAACACATGCCGATATGCCTTACGAAGAACGTGTAGAACGCGGTGTATGCGATCGTTTACTACGCTTCTCTGTCGGCATTGAAGAAGCTGAAGATTTAATTGCAGATTTAAAACAAGTGTTTGATACGCTGAGAAAAGAGGCATAAAAAATGAAGCAACATATTGAAACAGCCCTTATCCACGCAGGTGTGCGTGATGGCTATGAAAATAAAAAAGGGGCAGTAAACGTTCCTATGTATGTATCTTCAACATTTCATCAAGAGAGCATCGATGAGTTCGGCGAGTATGACTATGCACGTTCTGGTAACCCAACACGTGATGCATTAGAGAAAGCCGTTGCAGAGCTTGAAGGTGGCGTTCGAGCGCACGCCTTCTCTTCAGGAATTGCAGCTGTTTCCGCAGCATTAATGCTATTATCTCAAGGTGATCACATCGTGATTACTGAAGACGTTTATGGTGGCACATATCGCTTTGTTTCGAAAGTATTACCTCGTTTTGGTATCTCTCATACATTCGTTGATTTTTCAGATTTAGCGGCAATTGAAGCAGCCATTACGCCTGCGACAAAGCTTCTTTATATGGAGACACCATCAAATCCAACATTAGGGATTACAGATATTCGCGGCGTAGTTGCGATAGCTAAACAACATCAATGTTTAACGTTTTTAGATAATACGTTTATGACACCTTTGCATCAACGTCCTCTTGACTTAGGTGTAGATGTAGTAATTCATAGTGCAACGAAATTTTTATCTGGTCACTCTGATATTATTGCAGGACTAACAATTACAGCCGATGAGCAACTAGGAAACGACCTTTATTTTATCCAAAATTCTTTTGGGAATATTTTAGGTGTACAGGATTGCTTCACATTACTGCAAAATATGAAAACAACGGATGTGCGCTTTAGTCGTTCTGCGGCATCAGCACAAAAGATTGCGCAGTTTTTAGATGATAACCCACTCGTTGAACAAGTATACTATCCAGGTCTTGCATCACATCCTGGTTACGAAATTCATCAAAGCCAATGTACAAGTCCAGGAGCTGTATTGTCCTTCCGCCTACCTCACTATGCTGCTGCAAAAGCATTAGTGGAAGCTATGAAAATCCCTGTTTTTGCTGTATCTCTTGGTGGTGTGGAATCCATTCTTTCCTACCCAGCTAAAATGAGCCATGCTGCGATGGAGCCTGAAGAACGTTCAAAACGTGGTATTACAGATGGCCTATTACGATTTTCAGTAGGCCTGGAGCATGTTGATGATCTAATTGCTGACTTTGCCCAAGCATTAGAAATTGCTGCAAAAGCTTAAAATGTCAGAATTGTTTGAGTGACTGGCACTTCAAACCCACTTCGCTTTCCTGCGGCCAACATGTAATCCGCGGGAGTTAAGTGGGTTTTTACGTTGTTATTCAAAATTTAACAGCCTGAAGAAAATTCAGAATTGTTTGGGTGACTGGCACTAAGCCAATTGTCTATTATTTCATTAAAAAGAGCTGGATTCGCTAATGAAATACCATGTCCAATATCGGCTACTACCATTCCTTTACAATTAGCATTACTTTTCACCAAGTCATTTGCAGATTTTTTCATGATTGATTTTTCTTTATTCCCAATGAGCACAAGCATTGAAGTTTTTACATGTTTAAAGTTTTCTGGGATTGAGAATGATAAATTTTCCGTAAGTACAGTTGTTAGCATTCGTTGTGATATGCGACAGCTTTCTTCATAATATTGCGCAAACTTTTCTTTAGGGATATAAAGTGTTTTAGCTTGAATTTTTGAAAATGTTCGATTTGAAATAAGTGGAGAAGTGAGTTTTATTGTAGGGGCAATCCATTTTTTTAAAGCAGGCATCGGCCTCACTAAAGCGCTATTTATGACAGCCATATCAATTAAATTGGGTCTCATACATAGCAATTGCACAATAATTTGTGCCCCTAATGAAAAACCGATAATCGTTATTTTTCGATTATTAGAAACCTGTTCTATAAGATCAATTATTTTCTGCGCAGCTTGTTTTATTGAAAAATATGTATCTTCACTATTTTTTCCATGTCCAGGTAAATCAGGAACTATACAATGATAATGTTGGGCAAAATATATTATTTGTTTTTCCCACATCCAGCCACTGACACCTCCCCCATGTAAAAACACGATAAGTGGTGCATTTTTGTCTCCATGTTCTTCATAATAAAGCGTCAAAATTCCTTCCTCCTTTTCATCTTCAACTAGTAACTCCTTTGTCTTTATAATAAAAATCCCTTCATCTAACGAAGGGTCCAAAAATCCGATATAAATAATCGCCATGTCCTTTTGCTAATACAACGGCATCTTTATCTTCAATCCAATAAAATGTAAATTGTAAGTTACCTTCGTTTACACCTGTCGGATTGTGTTGCCACGTCGGACGTGGATCATTTGATATTAAATGGTAAAAATAACGTTTTTGTAAGGCTCCTGAATAATGTTCGGCATAATCATGTGCGATTAAGCCTTTTACTTCTAAATTTGTTAAACCTGTTTCCTCCGCCATCTCTCGTATTACTGCTTCAAGAGGTGTTTCTCCTTCTTCAACTGTCCCCTTTGGAATTTGGATACCAGCTCCAGCTGTATTTTGTTCAAATACAAGCACTTGGATTCGCCCCTCGCATTCCCTTGTAATATACCCAAATGCTTTTTCCAAAACTTGCATTCATTCATCCCCCTTCTGTTGAATTAAATGTTACAATATATAGAAATTATTGAAATTGTAGGTGATAAGTGTTGACACTCATTATACGACAAATGAAAGAAGAAGACATCCCTTTTGTACAAGAAATTGCCAAAACAAGTTGGGGTGTAACATATGAAGGAATCATTCCGATGCATATTCAGAGTCGTTTTCTGGAAGCTGCCTATAGCGAAGAACGTTTAATAACTCGTCTTCAAACGAGCCCATTTTTAGTTGCCGAGTTAGATGAATCACTTGTTGGCTTTGCTAATTTTTCAACTGTTAATGACGATGGACA
The DNA here is from genome assembly GCF_038008685.1 of Lysinibacillus sp. FSL W8-0992. NCBI lineage: Bacteria > Bacillati > Bacillota > Bacilli > Caryophanales > Bacillaceae > Lysinibacillus > Lysinibacillus sp. FSL W8-0992. The sequence goes on along the minus strand of NZ_JBBOZQ010000001.1, from coordinate 2,737,271 downwards.
AGCAGAGCTATTCGCTATTTATTTACTTCCAGATGTCCAAAACAAAGGCATCGGCTCAGCGCTATTAGAAAGTGGGATTCAAAAATTACGCGGGATAACTTCACTAACTGTATGTGTTGAGAAGGACAATACAATTGGAAGTCAATTCTACAAGGCAAAAAACTTCCAATATGTTGAAGAATTCGATGATTTATTTGATGGGCATATTTTAAAAACGTTACGGTTGGCGCTTGTGTTAGCATAAAAATAACGGAGTCACTTGCACCCCGTTATTTGCTCGTTTTATTCAAGCAAATCAATTTGCGTAGATTGAATAACGAGGGCTGTTAACCCATTGTCACTTCCTGACTCATGTGCTTCTCCCTCTTGCCAAAGAATTCCCTCCCCTTGTTTTACAAGTAATTTCTCCCTGTCTTTTCCACAGACCCATCCTTCTCCCTGAATAACAATGAATAGCTGTGGTACTGGTGCTTCATGTAATCCAACTACACCACCCGCTTCTATGTATATAAAACCAATATTTGTTGGCTCTACTGTTTTCATTATTTTAGTATAAAATGAATAAAGTGAGTTGTAATTGTTAATTGCATTGCCACTATCCTTTGAGAACTGATAAATTTTCATAGAAAATCCCTCTCCCTATTCAAACGTTTTATAAAATTTCTCTTATGAATTTAAACCATTTTGTACATTAACACATCATCAACATACTCATTATCCCTTACTTTAATTTCCTTAATCTTTCTACCTTCTTCTATAAAGCCCATTTTTCGATAAAGAGCAATGGCGCCTATATTTGTTGAAAATACACCTAAGCAAACTTTTTCAATTACTGGATTGGCAACCGCCCATGTCAGTAATTCCCCTATTAAACGTTTACCAATTCCTTGCCCTCGATAATCTTTTCGAACCATCATGCCAAAACTACAAGTATGGGCTAAACGTTTTCGATTTGGCGACTGAAATACTAGCCAGCCAACGACTTCATCATTGTGTTCTGCAATTAAAATTGTTTCATGGTCATTTGCTAATTTCGACTGTATCCATGCTTGTTGTCCTTCGATCGTTTGCTGATATTCTTCAGTTGTCGTTATTAAAAATAGTTCTTCCGCTAAAACTTCTTGTTGGATTTCAAGCATTTTTTTTGCATCAGCAAGACGTGCAACACGAATGTTCATTTGATTGTCCATTTCCATTTCTCCTTCTAAATTCCTTATTTCTTATATTTTACTATAAATCAATTACTTAGATATTTACTAATTTTCTTAAAATAAAATACAAAAAAGCCCAGATATAAAATATCTGAGCTTGATAACACTTATAGCTTCTAGCATGATTAAAACTGTCGGGCTTTCGCTTCACTTCTCAAGATACGGTTATGGAGAGTAATCTCCGTTTCACCATTTACTTGAGATTTCGAACGCTTAATCCTTGTCCAGTTACGGTGGATTTTTTGAGATTTCGGGTCTAGTTGTTCAGGCCTACTCATTTTACATCCTCCTCATCATTATAGACTTCATAAGTGAATCCATGTTAGTATGACCATTTTTTAAAATACTACACGTGCATAGCCGCTATTGTGAAAATTTTATATGCCTACACCATTACCGCATAACAAAGTTATTTGCACCATTATATACTCTTAGCATATTTCGACCACTTTCCTTAGCAATGTAAAGCGCCTGATCTGCCTTATCAATCAAATCGTAAAAGGTTGAAATGTCCTTATTATTGGAAAATTCCGCTATACCAACACTCACTGTCATAGGAATAAACTGTTCACCTATAGTAAAAGGATACTCTTCAACATTTTTTCTTATTCTTTCTGCTATTTTCACAGCACTTTCCAACGTCGTCGCTGGAGATAAAATTACAAATTCCTCGCCACCATATCTCGTAGTGATATCTTTTATTCGTACGGATTCTTTAATAATCTTTGCAACATGCTTTAGTACCTCATCACCAGTCAGATGCCCATATGTATCATTAACTTTTTTAAAAAAATCGATATCAATCGCAATACAAGAACAATGCTGCTCATTGTTTTTACAGTCTTGAAAAACATGCTCGCCCTGCTCAATTAAATAACGGCGATTATATAGTTTCGTGAGTTGGCAAGTAACAGATAACTCCTTAAGTAATATCGTATCTTCTTTCACTTTCGCGCTCATCTCATTAAAAGATGAACAAAGCTCCTGAAACTCTTTGGCATACGGTGCTAACTGTTTTTCATTAATTTTATAATCGTAATGACCTTGCTCCACCTTACCAACACCTTTTAGTAACTGCTGAATCGGCTCTTCTATCTTTTTCGTTATCATTAACATAACTTTTATGGTTAAAAATGTGCCTACTAAAATACAAATCGCTAACAAACCAAATCTTTTAATTAAAGGTGTATACGCTTCCAATAAATTGACTTCAGAAATAAAATACCATTTGCCTTGATTAATTGGCTTACTTTTTGCTAAAACCCATTCACCGTTTGCGTCCTTATAGGAGTTTATTGGTGATTGCGTTTGATTAGATTGAGCAATCGTCAAAATTCGTTCATCAATGTTATAGTTTTGCGACAATATGTTTTGACTAGCTGAAGCCACTTCTTTCTTATTTGAAACTAATTCTGTTAACAAAGTTCCATCTTGATTGACTATATAAGCATGTCCCCTAAAACCCACTCTTGATTCATTTAAAAGCAAATCAACAGTATTAAAATTTACAGTGCCAAAAACAACACCATTAAATTGTTGTTGCTCATCAAGTATAGGCGATGCGAAAGCAATGATTGGCTCCTTTGTGACTTTACTAATTAATACATCTGTAATATATTGTTGCTTCGTTTTTTGGGCGACTTGGAAATACTCACGATTTTTTACATCTATGCCAATCCCGTTATGTTGATATTCTGTCACTGTATCGAACTGTACTATTCCTTCTTTGTTAACAAAGACTAAATCAGTAAAAACAGTTTGTTTTTTATATTCTTGAAAAAATGCTTGCGTTTGTTCATACTGATAGCCTTTAACAAAAGCTAAATTTGTTATTGTATGTATATCCTCGGAACGCTCCTTTAACCAGCTTTCAAAAAAATAGGTTTGAGCATCTAAGTAATTGGTCATTTCTTCTTTTTGATGGTTAATTGTTTGCTGATATTCGATAAAAATTGTCGGAATAAAAATACATAAACTAATGATAAAAATAATAACGATATGCCCTCTTCGAAGCAAATTTCTTATCTTATTTTGCCATAAAACCTTTTTAATTATGTTCAAAACCTTTCCCTCCACAAAAATTAAATGGAAATTTTTTATTTTTCATATCAAAAATACCACAAGAAATAGATTGTAGCAGTGAGAAATTTAATAGTTGAAAGGTAAATTATAAGAATTCATCGGATTTCTGTTTCAATTCCCTAACAAAATATTTAGTATAATATGTATATTAATTCAATTAGGAGGAACTTATAGAAATTAGAGCGTATCAATTAGAAGATGAAATAGGTTGGGTTCGTTGTAGGGTGTTATCATTTTTAAATACTGCTTATTTTGACAATGTTCTTCAGAAAAAGGAAACATATGCTAACCCAGCCATTGAATTAGTAGCAATTAAGGATCATCAAGTCATTGGTTTAATAGATGTTGAATACGAAGTGCAACCGCAAACTGTTTGTTCTCGAGGCGATGGGTTGGGAGGAATGATTTGGCACATTGCTGTTCATCCTGACTACCAAAAAATAGGAGTCGGTCATCAACTATTGCAAGCTGCTGAAAAAAGAGCGAAAGAAAAAAATTTGAACCGTTTGGAAGCTTGGACAAGAGATGATAAGTGGGTAAACGATTGGTACATAAACAATAAGTTTTCAATTGTAGATTCCTATTTACACGTATTTATTGAAGGTGAAAAGGAAATGAAGCCAACGTTAACATCCGAAATACAAGAATTATACCCCGTTCAAGCATTTGCGCACTATGTAGGAAAGGAAAAGGAGATGATAAAGAATCGCTATACTAGGGTTCATGAATGTTTTTGTTTTGAGAAAAAGTTGTTGTGAATAGCATAATAGAACAAAGTGCGACGCTCATGTAACGAGAGTCGCACTTATGTTGTGAACGTTTCTTAATCCTTTACTTTTTAAAGCGATTTGCTGTGTTTACAAATATGAGTGTAAATACAGTGAGCCCTATAAATAGGAGGAGACTAACGATAAAGAGCCATTCGGTTTGGAATACCCCATCGAGTGCCCATAATAGTATACAAAAACAGTATCCATACATGATTTTGCCCATAAATTTAGCAAGTGCTTTTTCATTATAGGTCTCTTTTTCACTTTGAGCCATTGTGTTAAAGCCTGCAAGTAAAAATGCTCCTTTGCCTTGCGATAAAACAATTGCAAATATTAAAAATGGAATCATAATGATCAAACATACAATGGCTTCCACGATAATTTTTCCTCCAATGTTGTGGCTCGCAACGAAATTTTTAAAGAGCAACCGCGACTAACAACATACTAAAAGTTTGCGTCATACTGCTAGTCATTTACGATAAATTTATGAATCGCAGGTAATAAGTTCGTATGCAATGGTAATGTTGGGTCTGCATAGGTAGCTATATTCTCCTCTCGATTCTCAGGTGCGTTTTTAAGAATATGGTTCATGCCATCCATATAAATAAGCTCCGCTTTTTCATTGCCTTGCTTTAATGCTTCTGCGTCTGTAGCTTTCACTTGGATATCTGTTGTTCCTTGAATAATTAAAACGCGACCTTTAACTTTTTGAAGCTCATTAGCTGGATTATATTTAAGCCAAGATATCATATATGGCTGCACAGAAGGTCTAAATAATGCTTGTAGCTCAGGAGAGACATTTTTCACTTGCTCTCCTTTTTTGAGTGTTGCAAGAATTGTTGTTGCCTCAGTTGTTAGGGCAGGTGTTAATTGTCCTGTTAATTGCTCTAGCAGTAATGTATCAGCAGCTCTACCTGCACCTGCTATTGAAACAAATGATTCCACATCGGCTTTTTGTGCAGCGAGCATGCCTATTAAAGAACCTTCACTATGGCCAATAATATGGACACTTGAATAGTCCTTATTTGCTGAAAGTGCCTTGAGTATTTGAACTGCATCGTCAACATATAAATCGATAGAGATATCATCCTCTTTCGTTAACAAAGACGTATTATCTCCGATGCCTCGTTTATCGTATCGCACACTTGCAACACCTTCTTGCGCTAATCCTTCAGCAAGCATTTTCAAGCTATTATTTTTTCCAGCAATTGCTGAATTACCATCTTTATCGGTCGGTCCAGAACCAGCAATAATGAGGACGACTGGTGACGGCTCCTTACTACTCTTTTGAAGTGCTACTGTTAAATCGCCATCCTTTACAGGAACTGTGAATGTTTCATAGGATACTGGCTCTGCAGGTTGTTCTACATACGGTTTTAATAGCAAACGGAATTTTCCACCATTTTGATTAAACGTTGCTTCGATTTGCTCTCCTTTTAACGTTCCAATCACCTCAATAAGAGAACCATTTAAGTTAATGCTAATTTGTACTTCATTCTCATCATACGTTACGCTTTTAAAAGGATAATTACTTAAGCCTTGCGAAGGAACAGATAAAGAACCACCTTCTTTTTGTAAATCTACAATAATTGGTAGCGAGCCATTTGGAATTTCAATATCGCCTGCCCATTTTCCGATTAGTTGTTCATTCATAACTTGCCCCTCCTTTTTCGTGTCCACCTTTGTTGCCTTTTCTTTTTGTGAACAGGCAACTAATAATAATGCGATACAGCATAATACAACTAGTTTTTTCATAAAAGTCCCTCCTTATAAAAAATAGCGATTGCATAAGTATTATCCTGAATATTCAGGACCGTTCGTCGCTACTGTTTCATATGTATGTAAATGCTCAAAGCGTTAAAGATTTTCCAAATAAGGATTTGTAGTCCTCCAACTGTCATATTCAGAGTATAACAGTTGTCTTTGCAAAATCAACTAAAAACAAAAAAGACCCAGAAAAATTCTGGGCCATGGACACTTATACCTTCTATTTGATTGTACAGTTGTGGTTTCTACTTCATCCTAAGATACAGTAACACAGAGAATTCTCTCATTACCTAACCCTTAAGATATGTGAAGTATCAACCTTATTCAGCTGTGGCGGACTTTCCTGAGATTCATTGTCTACTGGTGTTGAACTTGAACTACTCATTATGCATCCTCCTCATCAATTTCGATGATTAAGTGTATCCTTTAACAGTATGGGACACTTTGCAAAAATCTATACATGTTATTCAAAACTTTTTTTCATTTATGTTCGACTATAATGCAATTTAAACAAAAGTCTAATTTCGAAGCAATCGGTCATACTAAGCCTCATATTAGATTGTACTATTCGACACTTAATTGCTTGTCCTGAAATACTTGCTGGGCAACCGTTAACGCGTTTTGCACACGTGGAAAACCAATATAGGGCACTAATTGTAAAAGGGCTTCTACAATTTCTGTAGGTGTTAACCCTGCATGCAAACCACGTGTAATATGTGTTTTCGTTTGAGGCACGGCACCTTGTGTAACAACCGCTGTTATTACGACAAGTGCACGGCTTTTAGCATCAAGACCTGGCCGTGAATAAACATCTCCATAGGCGAACTCGATAATCATTTTGCGCAAATCAGGTGCTATATCAGCTAGTGCATCGGCGTTGACCATGCCAGCTGCCTCTTCTTCCGTGACATATTGCTTTATCGTTTCTAACCCCTTTGTAAAACGATCCGTCAACGAACATTCCTCCCATTTAGAATAGTATATATTTCTTATACAAAAACCCCAATTTCGCGTCTCCGAAAATTGGGGATTGTCCTTCACTTATGTCAGGTACTCTTTTTAGTTTCACCCTCTGGCTCCACAGAAAAAGGAATAATAAGGTTTCATAGTGCCTCACTGGACAGCTTTAATGAATATCTATGCAAATGTCACTTAGGACGTGCACGCAAAATAGTTAAGAAAGACAAGCTTTTGCTTTCTCGATTTGAATAGTGACTTGATCGAAACCTGTACCACCTAGTGAATGTCTACGACGTACAGCTGCTTCAGGTGCCAATACATCATAAATATCTGTTTCGATAAGCTCACTTTCTTTTTTCATGTCTTCAATTGGTAAATCTAATAAATAAATGCCCTTTTGAATACATGTAAAGACTAATTTACCTGTTACTTCATGTGCTTCACGGAATGGCATCCCTTTCGTCGCAAGGTAGTCTGCCAATTCCGTCGCATTTGAGAAGTCAGAGTGTACTGCCTTGTGCAAACGCTCTGTATTTACTGTCATCGTGCGCACCATACCTTCAAAGATTTTTAAAGATCCAAGAATCGTATGCACTGTATCGAACATACCTTCTTTGTCTTCTTGCATATCCTTGTTGTAAGTTAACGGTGTTCCTTTTAGTACAGTTAGTAAGCCCATAAGGTTACCGTAGACACGACCCGTTTTTCCGCGAATTAGCTCTGCCATATCGGGATTTTTCTTTTGTGGCATAATGGAAGACCCTGTTGAGAAGGCATCATCCAATTCGATAAATTTAAATTCATCTGTTGACCATAAAATAATTTCTTCGGCAAAACGAGATAAATGCGCCATTAACAATGATGAATTACTTAAAAACTCGACGATAAAATCACGGTCACTTACCGCATCCATGGAATTTGCATATACGTCACTAAAGCCAAGTAGCTCTGCTGATTTTAGACGGTCAATCGGGAAGGTTGTCCCTGCCATCGCACCAGCACCTAGTGGTAATATATCAATGCGTTTCATGGATTCTGTAAAACGTTGTTTATCGCGCTCAAGCATCCAAAAATAGGCCATTAAATGATGTGCAAAAGAAATCGGTTGCGCACGTTGTAAATGCGTATAGCCTGGCGCAATTGTTTCAACATGCTCCTCAGCTTTTTCTATTAACGTTTTTTGGAATGTCTCGATTAAATCGATTGCTTCCTTTACACGTTTTTTCAAGAAAATATGCATATCTGTTGCTACTTGGTCATTACGGCTACGACCTGTATGAAGTTTACCTCCAACTGGTCCGATGCAATCAATTAGCATTTTTTCAAGGTTTAAGTGAATATCTTCATTCGCAACAGTAAATTCTAGCTCCCCTGCGATTGCTTTTTCTTGTAATTGTGCAAGACCGCCAAGAATCGCTTCTACATCAGCTGCTGGTAAAATTCCTGTAGCACCAAGCATCGTGACATGTGCGACACTACCTTCTAGGTCTTCCAAAACAAGTTGTTGGTCAAAGCCAATCGATGCGCCAAACTCATCAACCCATGCTTCTGCTGATTTTTGGAAACGTCCGCCCCAAAGTTTTGTCATAACAGCTCACCTTTTTCTACATTTCTTATCGAAAAGGTGCAGTACAGCGTCCATGCTACACTACACCCTAATGTAATAATTATTTTTTATTAACTGAAGAGTTAACCACTGTTGGCAGACCCCATAATTCGATGAAGCCTACAGCTGATGCGTGATTGAATTGGTCTTCTTTAGAGTATGTTGCTAATTTTTCATTGTATAGTGAATTTGGTGATTTACGTCCTTCTACAATCGCATGACCTTTATAAAGTTTCACACGTACAGTTCCATTTACATATTGTTGTGATTCTGCAAGGAATGCTTGTAATGCATCACGTAAAGGAGAGAACCATAAACCATCATAAATTAGTTCTGATAATTTTTTCTCAATAACTGGTTTAAAGTGTGCTAATTCTTTCACAAGCGTTAAGTCTTCAAGCTCCTTATGCGCAGTTAAAAGTACTTTTGCACCTGGAATTTCGTACACTTCACGAGATTTAATCCCAACTAAACGGTTTTCAACATGATCGATACGACCAACACCGTGCGCACCTGCTATTGCATTCAGTTCTTGAATTAAATCAGCAAGCTTCATTTCTTTACCGTTTAATGACACTGGTTTACCAGCAATGAATTCGATTTCTACATATTCAGCTTCATTTGGTGCGTTTTCTACAGAAATTGTTAAGCCATAAGCTTCTTCTGGTGGTGATACCCAAGGATCTTCCATTACGCCCGCTTCATTTGCACGACCCCATAAGTTTTGGTCAATCGAGAATGGTGAATCTAATGTTGCAGGAATCGGAACATTATGTTGCATTGCATATTCGATTTCTTCATCACGGCTCCAGCCCCACTCACGTACAGGTGCTAAAACTTCTAAGTCTGGATTTAATGCTTTAATTGAAACTTCGAAACGAACTTGGTCATTTCCTTTACCTGTGCAACCGTGAGCTACTGCGTCCGCACCCACTTCGTTAGCGATTTCCACTAATTTTTTAGAAATTAAAGGACGAGATAGTGCTGATACTAATGGGTATTTTTGTTCGTACCAAGTATGCGCCTGTAACGAAATAAGTGCATATTGTTCAGCAAATTCATCCTTCGCATCTACCATATAAGATTCAATTGCACCAACTTGAAGTGCTTTATTTTTTACAAATTCAAGATCTTTACCTTCACCAACGTCTAGACAAACTGCAATTACGTCCCAACCTTGTTCTTTTAACCACGGAATTGCTACAGAAGTATCAAGACCGCCTGAGTATGCTAATACTACTTTTTTGTTTGCCATACGAAATGCGCCTCCAATTGCTCTATATGATATGTATGTTTATACACTCACTTAAAAGTTTATACACGAATAGTAACATGTTATAAAAATAAATACAAGTGCATTTTTATAAAATAATATACTTTTGTGAAGAATGTTAAAAGTCTGCAATAGCAATAATTATTGCTATTATTCGAACAGTGAATATTTTCACTCGAAAGTACGACTTATTCCTATTTAGATGAATGTATACGATATTAAAAGGTGCTGGCTCTTAAACGAAAAAAACCACTTCGCTTTCTGCGGTTACATCGTAAGCCGCAGGAGCCTTAGTGGGTTTTCACATGGATATTTATAAATTGTTTGGGTGACTGGCACTTAGCAAATATACGTTTCTGTAGGAGTCTCTGTAGGTGTTAGCTTGAATATTTATAAATTGTTTGGGTGACTGGCACTCAAATTCTCAAATTATTTTTTATTGAATAATGGTTTTGCTAAAAATTCGATGGTAGCTGGCGCTAATGCATACAGTTTACTCGTCAACCCCATCATTCGTGGCAAGTTGACTTCTCGGACTGGACGTTCAATTGTTTTTACCGTCGCTTGTGCCACCTCTTCTGGTGTTAATAACAATCTACCTAAGGACTCTCGATAACCACTTTCATCATTTACTTTATCTAAAAATGGTGTATCAATTGGTCCAGGATGTATCGCCGTTACTTTAATATTGTATGGGGCTAGCTCCATACGCAGGCCATTTGTAAAGCCGACAATGGCGTGTTTTGTCGCAGCATATACACTTGCTTTAGGCGTTGCTACCTTACCGGCCTGTGAACCGATAAATATTAGTTGTCCTTGTTCACGCGCAATCATTCGAGTCGCTAGACGCTTTGCTAAATACATCGGAACACGAATATTAAGCTCCACCATTTCGGTAATATCGTCATCTGATAACATCGGTGCAATAGCGAACTTCCCTACACCAGCAGAAAAAATGGCTACATCAAGCATAGGTAGCTGCGCACATACGTCATCGATTGCTGTTAGTGAAGTTAAATCAGCTTGTATTACATTGGCCCCTAAACGTTGTAATGTTTTTAAAGCTACTTCATTACGCCCTGTGGCATATACGATATGGCCTTGTGCAACTAACAATTCGGTAATTTTCAAGCCAACTCCACTCGTTGCACCTGTTACAAAGATTGTCTTTTTATTCATTTTCATGTATAAAACCTACTTTCTTTTAAACAAATAGACACCTTCATTATTCTTCTCAGAAACCACTAGGTTATTTGCCTCTAAATAGTCTAAATGTCCAAGTGTCTTTGATAATGTCAAGCCAAGCTGATGCTGAAAAATCGATGGATATAAACGTTTTGTCATTTGTACAACCGTTAACTCATCACCGCTAAATAACTCATACACCTTCATAGATTGATGATGTTGCCGTTCAAGACGTTTATCAATTAAATATGGTATGTCTTCTAAATTTGCTCCATGCCCTGTGTACATAATGTTTACAGGCAATTGACGTAATATTTCAAGCGATGCATTATATTGCAACAATGATTTCGGGCGACCTAGTGTGCGGTCTAAAGGTGGTTCGATTAATGGATTAGGTGTAATTTTTTCTAACAATAAATCTCCGCCAATAACATTATGCGTTTTTTCATCCCAAAAAATGAAATGACTTTGTGCATGTCCTAATGTTTCAATTGCCTTTAAACCCGGATGACCGGGTACTTCATCCCCATCATGTAAAATTTGTGTCAATGGTAGCTCTCCAACAAGCTCTAATTCTCGACGAACATGGACACTCTGTTGAATATATTCTAGTGGGACGCCATGCTCGAACAAACGCTCACTGTAAAACTGCTCATGATAACGTAAAAACTCTTCGTCATGACGTAGCCATTTATCGTTATAGGCATGACCTAAAATTTCTGCATGTGGAAAAGCATCAACCCATCCCGCATGATCAGGATGGTGATGGGTTAAAACAACCTGTTCAATATCTCGTAAATCAAAGCCAGCTGCTCGAATACCCCATTTGAGTGCATCATAAGCTTCCATTGTTTTTGGACCAACATCAAATATTGTTAATGCATCACCTTTGACAACAAATGCATTGACGTCTCCTACTTCATAGGGCGTTGGAATTTCTATTTTATGTATCGACAAAGCTGTCTCCCCCTTTTTTGCGCAACTAATGAATACCGATTCATCTATTCTACAAGTTTTTCTTTCTTAAGTCACCCCTCCTGTTGACAGCTAGACATATTATCAATATAATTTTGAATAATCAAATTATTTATGTGCGTTGAGGAAGCCAAGTATGTAGTTGGTGAAGGTGTCTAGAGAGTGTTACATTTGCTGCAAGTAACATCACCCACTCCCATTACAGAACCTACTTCTGAGCAGTTATGACAACATAACCGTCCCCCTTGCGATAAAAGGGCTAAGAGTTGTGCCAATTGGCAAACAAAGGTGGTACCGCGGAAACGATAGCGTTTTCGTCCTTCTATTTAAGGACGAGAGCGCTTTTTTATTTTGAATCGGAGGTTTTTTCTATGAAAAAAATACTTTTTATTGGTGCAGGCTCGATGGCAGAAGCATTGATGCAAGGCTGGATTAAGCAGAATGTATTTAAGCCACAAGAAATTTATGTCACCAATCGCTCAGATAAGCAACGGTTACAATTTTTACACGACACGTACGGCATTAATTGTAACGTTGAAGAGACTATTTATCAGCAAGCAGATCTCATCATTTTAGCAATGAAACCAAAGGATGCCATTAAAGCAATGCTAGAACTAAAATCGAAAATAACAGAGCATACTTCGATTCTATCCATTTTAGCTGGTATTGCGATTAGCACTATAACAGAACAGTTAGGATTGCGCCCTGTAGCTCGAGTAATGCCAAATACATCTGCAACGATCGGTATGTCCGCAAGTGGTATAGCATTTAATGGGCATGTATCAGCTACACAACGTACCATGTTTTTACAATTATTAGAAGCTGTTGGTTCTGTGATTGAAGTTGAGGAAGACCAGTTGCATGCGGTTACAGCGCTATCTGGCAGTGGCCCTGCATATATTTATTATTTAATGGAAGCATTTGAACGAGTAGGAATTGAGGTAGGGCTTTCAAAAGATACTGTAAGATTACTGATGACGCAAACCCTCGCAGGTACAGCAGAAATGTTAAAGCAATCCGTTGATGAGCCTGATGTGCTTCGGAAAAAAGTTACTAGTCCAGGTGGTACAACAGAAGCTGGTATTAAAGCGCTGGAACAATATCAATTTAATGAAGCGATTGAAGCATGCATAAAAGAAGCTGAAGCTCGATCTCGCGCACTTGCAAAAAGTAAGTAATCCATGCAAAATAGAGGTATTCACTAGGAATTAGGAGGGTCTTTGCATTGACTAAATTATTTGAACCATACCAATTACAAACGATTTCGTTAAAAAACCGCATTGTCATGGCCCCAATGTGTATGTATTCTGCTAAGGATGACGGGTTTGTTACACCTTTCCACCTTGTACATTATGCAACACGTGCCGCTGGACAAATTGGGTTAATACTATTGGAGGCTACTGCTGTAGTACCCGAGGGGCGAATCTCTAGCAACGACCTTGGTATTTGGGATGACGCGCATATCGAAGGTTTACAACAATTAGTAACAAATATGCAAGCTTACGGAGCTAAAACAGGCATTCAGCTTGCCCATGCAGGACGGAAAGCGACTGTAGATGGTGAAATTTTTGGTCCTTCAGCCATTGCTTTTAGTGATGATTATAAAACACCGTCTGAAATGACACTTAATGATATTGAATATGTCATTGAAGCCTTTAAAAAAGCTGCCGTTCGCGCCCGTCAAGCAGGTTTTGATGTGCTTGAGATTCACGGTGCACACGGCTATTTAATTAGTGAATTTTTGTCACCGGCTACGAATAAACGAAGTGATCTATACGGTGGTTCTCAGGAAAATCGCTATCGCTTGCTACGTCAAGTAATTGATGCAATTCGAAGCGTTTGGGAAGGCCCTTTACTCGTTCGTGTTTCTGCGGAAGACTACGCACAAGATGGCACAACGATGGAGGACTTTATCGTCTTTAGTCGTTGGATGAAAACGCAGGGCGTAGATTTAGTCGATGTCTCAACTGGCGGTGTCGTACAGGCACATATTCATCCGTTCCCTGGCTATCAAGTGCCACATGCTGAAACGATAAAACTTGGGGCAAATATTCCTACTGGTGCAGTTGGTTTAATTACAACAGCGCAGCATGCAGAAGAAATATTGCAAAATAATCGCGCTGATTTAATTTTCTTAGGTCGTGTTTTATTACGTGATCCTTATTGGCCACTCCATGCTGCAAAGGAACTTGGCGAAAAAATCGAACCACCTGTGCAATATGTTCGTGGTTGGTAACTCACTTCTCCTATAAGCACTTTTACACACGCTGATAGCTTAGTAACTTTTGAGCTATCAGCGATTTTTTGCTTTTATCGGCGATTTTTCACAGGTTATCGGCGATTTAAGGCGTTCTATCGGCGATTTCCCTCGAGTTATCGGCGATTGCTCACGGGTTATCACCTTTAAAAAAGCGGATTTTGCTTGATTTCTTCATCAACCGCTTGTACTAGTGAAGGTGCGTCAGATGCCGTAATAATCTCGCCATTAACAATTGCAAAAATGCCCTGCTCGCAAATTTCACAGTGGGAAGTACAACCTGATTCTTCTATTTCTATATCTGATCGCTCTGCTAAAACATCGTAGGCATCAGCTGCACCGAGCGATAAATTTGTTATGCAAAACTCAACTCTATTGGTCATTTGCTGAGGCTTTTTATTTTTCTTAAACAATGAAAATGCCATTAAATCTCCACTCCTTTTAACTACATTCTCCCAGTTTCTAATGCACAGGTCCAATCCAAACGTCCATTTTCTTTACTTTTGTTGATGACCCCTTGCCGATCATAGCCAATAAGTACTTGCTCAATTAGCCAATGCTTTTGTTCTTTACTAACGATTGTGTAATTAGCGAATGGCGAACCCGACTCCATTTTGTGATAGATTGGTAACTCCTCTTCATAAGCTGAGAGTCCAACGCTGCCAGGGTTAATAATTATTTTATTATTTGGAAGGTAGACTACTCTTGGAATATGGGTATGTGCACAACAGATAATTTCTTGTTTAATATCCTGCACATATTCCATAATTTCTTCAGTTTTTTTCAACGTAGCACCATTAGCTCCGATGTTTTCTAACATATATGTTTCATCACTTGAAGGTGTCCCATGACAAAAATAAACATCATCTGTTTCAATCACTGCAGGTAAATTCGTTATCCATTGACGATGCATGTTCCCTAATAAATTTTGTACATAACGTACTGTTGCATTTTGTGCATTTTCTAGTAACATTCTATCGCAATTTCCCATTATACTTTTGACCTTCGACTCTACTAGCAAGTCGTATGTTTCTATCGGATATAATGGACCATACAAACTATCCCCTAAATTATAGATTGTTTCAATTCCCCTTCTGTGAATATCCGTAAGGACAGCTTGTAATGCGTCCTTATTACCGTGAATATCCGCAATAACTGCCATTTTCATTATAAAGTCACTCCTTTCTATAAATAGTCCCTAGTCATAAATAATTGTAATAATTTTTGTGGAACTTGGACGGAATCTTTGTAAAAAAGGTAGACAGGGACGCTAGGTAATACAAACTCTGTAAAAGGTACAATATTAAAGCGCCCCTCCATTCGCTCTCTTCTAACAATCATTCGAGGTAAAAATGACATACCTAAACCATCCTTGATTAATCGTTTTACAACATACGATTGTGAAATCGACACTTGTTTTGTATAGACATATTTATGATTAATTTGGTGTAATAAATCCTCCCAAATAGTTGGATGGTGATGAGTAAATAGTGTATATGTTTGGAATAATTCTTCATAATCAATATAAGCGCCAGTTTCGTCATCAAATGCATCTAACGGAATGACTAATTCTAACGGACTGTCTACTAGCAGTTCTTGACACCAATGTCGATAGCGGGTTGGAAATAAAGAAATACCGATATGTGCTTTGCCATTATGAATTAATTCCTCTATTTTGGATGATTCCTCTACAAGAATTGAAATTTCAATTGTCGGATGTTCATTTATAAACTGGTAAATTATATGTGGTAAAATCGTTTCCACCATTAACGGTGTCATCGCAATGATGATTTTTTCTTTAATGCCTTTCGTCACTAATTGAAAGCGCTCGATACTTTTTTCCCACTGTTGCATGATTTGCAACGCTTCCGTTAAAAATAACTGCCCTGCCTCCGTTAATTGCACGCGATTCTTTTCTCGATGAAATAACGAGACATTCAGAAACTCTTCTAGCTGATGAATATGTACTGTAATACTCGGTTGTGATACATGTAATTCTTCAGCAGCCATTCGAAAATTACAGGACTTGGCTGCTACAATAAACGTTTTTATCCATTTATAATCCACACCGCCACCTACTTCAATTAAAATTTTTAATTAATTTCATTAAATATATTTAATTTACTAAATTGTATAACAATACTAAACTCAAGGCTAGATAGTTCATTTTAAAACAAAGGGGAGAAACATAATGTTAGATCAATTCGGCAATCAGTTCCGCTCTTTCGCAAAAAATGAATGTAATAACTCAAGCCCACTTTATGAACATTTAGCCTATCAAATTGCTGATGATGAAGAATTATTGCTGATTGCAAAGGATGCTGCTAACGGACAGCCTATGCCTAATTTATTATTTGCTGCTGTACACTATTTGTTATTGACGTATACGGATGACGACTTAGCGGATTTTTATCCTTCGTTCACGACTACACCGAAGCCGCAAGACCGTGTATATCCGTTTTTTAAAAAGTTTGTTTTGTCCCATGCTCATGAAGTAAAGACAATTCTTCAAAAAAGGCTCGTACAAACAAACGAAATCCTTCGTTGTGCTTATCTTTATCCGATGATGACTGAAATTTATCAAAAGCATCGGATGCCATTAGCTTTTATTGAGATTGGGGCAAGTGCAGGACTACAACTTGCAATGGATCAATATAATTACTGCTACAACCAAACGTTGTCAGTTCGCAATTCCCTTACTAAACTAGTTTTAGCATCGGAGAACATAGGTGATGCATTACCACCTTCCGTTACCCAGCAATTTGTTGTATTACAACGCATTGGTATTGATTTAAATCCAATGGACGTTATGAATGAAAAAGACGTTGCATGGCTTCAAGCGCTAATTTGGCCAGAACATCATGAACGACGCACACTATTAAATAAGGCAATCCCAATTTTAAAACAGCTCGATGTACAGCTGATTAAAGGTGATGCAATAGAATTTCTAACAGATATTAGTAGACAAATCGATCAAAATACGATTTTAGTCGTCTATCATACGCATGTAGCCAATCAAATTCCTCTTAAGTTAAAGCATGCCTTAATCGAACGTTTAAAGGAAATTAGTTTGGAAAGGCCACTTTATCATTGTTATAATAATTTATTTGATTTGCAGTTACATCAGGACTTTCTACAACATGGAGAAATCAAATCCATTCGAACAATCGATCAACCAGATGGCCATGCAAGATGGTTTAAATGGGCAAATGAATAAGTTGACTATTGCCGTTGATTTCCACTGCAGGGTGTCAGGCACTCAAACAATTACACTTGTTGATTGGAGTGAAGGGCGGCGACTCCTGCGGGAACAGCACAGAACGTAAGACGCAACAAGTCGCGCGTTAGCGAGGGTTGTGGCTTACGCTGTGCTCGCGGAAAGCGTTCGCCCGTAACGGAAATCAACAGGCAGTAGACTTCTAAATTTATTTAATGATGGACGCAGACGACTATCCTATTTATTCATAAGGGCGATAATTGTACTGTTTTTTAACTTCCCTCCGAAAGAGAGTGTTGACACTTGTTGATTGGAGTGAAGGGTGGCGACTCCTGCGGGAACAGCACAGAACGTAAGACGCAACAAGCCGCGCGTTAGCGAGGGTTGCGGCTTACACTGTGCCCGCGGAAAGCGTCCGCCCGCAACGGAAATCAACGGCAAAAGTTATCTATATTTAAAAAAACACTGCATGATTACCATGCAGTGTTCCTATTATCCTCTTAAATTAGTAGTTTTCCCCTCAAAAATTGTGTTAAAAATCATATTCCGCATCTTTTTTAGCACGGATTTCAGCGAAGGCATCTGCTACCATAACTGTATCTTCTGCTAAACGCTCTAAGCGGAAAAGAACATCGTCATTGACAATTTCTTTGCGTAAGAAATCCTTTTCTTCTATAAAAACCTAAGTCGGTACAATATGAGCTTTCATATAAGCAAGAATTGGCTTTAATTGTTGCTCTACCATTAAATAATGTTTAGATGTCCCCGCTGTTACAATTGCGCTGACCGTTTTATCACGAAAAGCATTAACAGGAAGTAAATCGAAAATATTTTTTAATGTTGCCGGAATCGAAGCTTGAAATGTTGGTGTACCAATCACCAATGCATCAGCAGCCATAATAGTTTCTGCCACATACTTCGTATCACCCTCGTAATCTACGTAATTACGGCCATCACTAAATGCAATATTATACTGAGCTAGGTCAAGTATTGTTACATCATGCTCTGGGTATTTTTCATTTAGTACTTCAACAATTTTATGAATGGCTATTTTGGTTTTAGAGCCGACGATTGAACCTGCTAGTGCTACAATTTTCATGCTGCTCGCTCCTTATTTCGCTGTATATTTTTTAATTGCTGGTAAGATGTCATTGCCAATTATTTCGATATTCTTCATCAATTTATCGAAAGGCACCCCACCAAAATCAATTTGTGCCATAAAACGTTGCATGCCATAAAGTTCATATTGATATAGCAACTTTTCAATAATTTGTTCCTTACTTCCGACCATTAAGGCATCACGTGTATCAACTGCTTGGGCAAATTGTTGTTTTGGATAACCACCTCCACGAATTGCTTGGAAGCCCCCATTTAGATGAGGATACATATTTTGCAAAGCTTCTTTTGATGTATCTGCTACATAAAATAAACTTGTAGTGGCAATTGGTAACTGCTCTGCATCAAAACCGCTTCTATCAGCTGCCTCACGATATGCATCGACTGAAGGTTTAAAGTTGATTGCTGGGCCACCTAATGTTGTTAACATCATTGGAATGCCCATATACCCTGCTTTTATAGCACTTGCCGGCGGACCTCCAACTGCGCGCCAGATTGGTAGTGAGCCATTTTTAGGCTGTGGTAAAATTTGCGCATTGTGTAGAGGTGCTCTATACTGCCCTTCCCACGTAACAAGCTCTTCTTCATTAATTTTTTTTAGCAGTTCTAATTTTTCCTCAAAAATTTCTTCATAGTCCTGTAAATCGACGCCAAGTAAATGATAAGCGCCAACGCGCGAACCTCGCCCTGCTACAATTTCAGCACGCCCATCTGAAATTAAATCAATTGTTGCAAAGTCCTCATACACTCTTACTGGGTCTGATACACTCAACACGGTGGCAGAACTTGCTATTTTAATTTTTTTCGTTGCTTGTGCAATCGCGCCTAAAACGACCGTATGTGCCTGTGTTGTAAAATACGATTGATGACTTTCGCCTACTCCAAATACATTGATGCCAGCTTGCTCTGCTAATTGGCTCATTTCAATTAGCTCCTGTATCCGCTGTTGGGCAGATATCCGTTCACCTGTTAATGGGTTTGGAATATGATCTCCCAGTGAATAAAGTCCAAATTCTAAACCTTGTGATTGATCGATACGATAATTTTCCATTGTGCTCTCTCCTTTAATCAAGTGGTTCTAAAA